>NZ_JBMIQH010000034.1:0-76702 GCF_056155635.1 Paraburkholderia sp. BR10141
CTTCGCAGTGCAAGCCGATCGAGTATCCGAAGCCCGACGGCAAGCTCACGTTCGACCGGCTCTCCTCGGTGTTCATCTCGAACACGAACCACGAAGAGAACCAGCCCGCGCACCTCACGCTCAAGGACGCGAGCGTGCCCGTGAACGTGAACCTGCGCACCTACGCGGGCCCCGAAGCGCGCTTCTGCCCGGCCGCGGTGTACGAGTTCATGAAGAACGACGACGGCAGCGACCGTCTGCAGATCAACGCGCAGAACTGCGTGCATTGCAAGACCTGCGACATCAAGGACCCGACGCAGAACATCGTGTGGGTCACGCCCGAAGGCGGCGGCGGGCCGAACTATCCGAACATGTAAGTCCGACAGGCGAAAAAAAGCCGCTTCAGGTGTGAGCCTGAAGCGGCTTTTTTGTTGCCTGCGCAACGCGTGCGGCTCACGCCGCAGCGATCGGCATCACTCGTCGCTGGCCGCGATCTTCGGCGTCGTCACGACGACGTCGGCATTCTGCGCGCGGTGGCGCATTGCGTGATCGATCAGCACGAGCGCGAGCATGGCCTCGGCGATCGGCGTCGCGCGAATGCCCACACACGGGTCGTGGCGCCCGAAGGTCTCGACCGTTGCGGGATCGCCCGCCTTGTCGATCGAGCGCCGCGGCGTGCGGATGCTCGAGGTCGGCTTGATGGCGATCGAGACGGTAATGTCCTGCCCCGTCGAAATACCGCCGAGCACGCCGCCGGCGTGATTACCGTGGAACCCGTTGGGCGTGAGTTCGTCACCGTGCACCGAGCCGCGCTGTGCGACGCTCGCGAAGCCCGCGCCGATCTCCACGCCCTTCACCGCGTTGATGCCCATCATGGCGTGCGCAATGTCGGCATCGAGCCGGTCGAAAAGCGGCTCGCCCCAGCCTACCGGCACCCCGCTCGCCACCACGTTCACGCGCGCGCCGATCGAGTCGCCGTCCTTGCGCAACGCATCCATGTAGTCCTCGAGCTGCGGCACGACGTCGGCGTTCGGCACGAAAAACGGGTTCTCGTGCACGTGCTCCCAACTCACGAACGGCACGTCGATCTCGCCGAGCGCGCGCATGTAGCCGCGCACTTCCACCCCGAAACGCTCGCGCAGCCACTTCTTCGCCACCGCCCCCGCCGCGACCGTGGGCGCCGTGAGGCGCGCCGACGAGCGGCCGCCGCCGCGGTAATCGCGAATGCCGTACTTCTGCCAGTAGGTGTAGTCGGCATGACCGGGACGGAAGGTCTCGACGATGTTGCCGTAGTCCTTGCTGCGCTGGTCGGTATTACGGATCAGGAGCGCGATGGGCGTGCCCGTGGTGAGCCCTTCGAACACGCCCGAGAGAATCTCGACCTTGTCCTCTTCCTGGCGCTGCGTCACGTGACGCGACGTGCCGGGGCGGCGGCGGTCCAGGTCGATCTGGATGTCGGCTTCGGTGAGCGCCATGCCGGGCGGGCAGCCGTCGATGACGCAGCCAATGGCCGGGCCGTGGGATTCGCCGAAGGTGGTGACGGTGAAAAGCGTACCGAGCGTGTTGCCGGACATGGCGGTCGTCCAAAGTGAATCGGGGAATCCAATATTATGCCAGCCCGCGCGCGGCGACGCCCGACCGGGCGGTCGGGCTGTCGGGCGAGCGCCGGGTGAGAAGCGGCGGCGTGACGCCGGTTTGGACGGCGCGTGGTCCGGCGTCAGCGCCGCGCGCCGCGCAGTTCCGTCACCGTCTCCTGCAAGCGCTCAAGCGTAGCGTCCGCCGCCGCGATCGGCTCGCCCACCGCGAGCGTCAAACGGCTCGTCAGACCGCGTCGCAGCGGCCGCTCCTGGCCGGACCCCGCGAAGCGCGAAAACGCACTGCCCCACAGCCCGCGCAGCGCCATCGGCACGACCGGCACGGGCGAGCGCCGCAAGATTTCGCTCACGCCGTGGCGAAACGGGTTCATCTCCCCGGTGCGGGTGAGCTTGCCCTCGGGAAAAATGCAGACGAGGTCGCCCTCGGCCAGCGCGGCCGCGCACGCGTCGTAGGCAGCGGCGAGCGCATTCGGGTCCTCGTGCGCGGGCGCAATCGGAATGGCCTTGGCGTGGCGGAACACCCAGCCGACGAACGGCGAGCGGAATATCTGCTGATCCATCACGAAGCGGATCGGGCGCGGGCTCTCGGCCATGATGACGATCGCATCGACATAGCTCACGTGATTGCAGACGAGCACTGCCGCGCCCTCGGCCGGTATGCGTTCGGTATGCACGAGCCGCACGCGGTAGACCGTATGTACGAGCACCCACGCCACGAAGCGCAGCAGGAACTCGGGCACGAGCGTGTAGATATAGGCCGCCACGACGATATTGAGCAGCGCCGTGGTCAGAAAGATGCCGGGAATGCCGACGCCCGCGGATGTGAGCGCCATCGCCATGAGCGCCGAGACGATCATGAAGAGCGAATTGAGGATGTTGTTCGCGGCGATGATGCGCGCGCGGTGGCTGGGCGCGCTGCGGCTCTGGATCAACGCGTAGAGCGGCACGCTGTAGAAGCCGCCGAACATGGCGAGCAGGAACAGGTCGGCGAGCACGCGCCAATGCGCGGCGATGCGCAGGAATTCGCCCACCGAAAGCAGATGGGACGCGGCAGGCAACGCGTGGCTCGCAAAGAAGAGATCGATGCCGAACACGCTCATGCCGATCGAGCCGAGCGGCACGAGGCCCACCTCGATGCGCCGCCGCGAGAGCCGCTCGCAGAGCAGCGAACCCGAGCCGATGCCGAGTGAAAACATGGCGAGCAGCACGGTCACGACGTCGGGGTCGGCCGACATCACGTCCTTCGCGAAATTGAAGAACGAGGCGAGAAACGTTGCGCCCACGAACCAGAGCCACGAGATGCCGAGCAGGCTCAGGAACACGGTGCGGTTGCCGTGCGCAAGGCGCAGGTTGCGCCAGGTTTCGGAGACCGGATTCCAGTTGATGCGCAGGTCCGGCTGCGACGGCTCGCACGGCGGCACGAAGGCCGACGCCACGCGCCCCGCGAGCGCGATGACAATGCACATGCCGCCGAGCCACCATGCACCAAGGGGCGGCCCCAGGTCCGCATGCGCCGACGCGGGATCCATCGCGCCGATACCCGCCGCCACGCCCCCGACGATCGTGCCGAGCAAAATCGCGACGAACGTGCCCATCTCGACGAGCCCGTTGCCGCCAACCAGTTCATCAGGCGCAAGGCGCTGCGGGAGGTACGCGTACTTGACCGGCCCGAACACGGTGGAATGCACGCCCATCAGGAAAGTGCACGCGAACAGCAGCGGCGCGCTGTGCATCCAGAAGCCGGCCGCGCCGATCAGCATGACCGCGATCTCGAAGGTCTTGACCCAGCGCGTGAGCATCGCCTTGTCGTACTTGTCGGCGACTTGGCCCGAGGTCGCGGAAAACAGCACGAACGGCAGGATGAAAATGGCCGAGATGAGGAACGCGACCGTCTTCGGATCGACGCCGGAAAAGCGCGCGGCCTGATAGGTGACGAGCGAGGTGAAGCCGATCTTGAAGACGTTGTCGTTCATCGCCCCGAGGAACTGCGTCCAGAAAAACGGGGCGAAACGACGCTGGCGCAGCAGCGCGAACTGCGAAACGTGGTCACCCTCATGGTGCGCTTTACGCTTGTCGCGCTGCGCCGCGGGCATCGGTCTATCGTTCATCGAACAGGAATCGCACTGACAGAATTCATGGGGCCCAGACGCGAAAAAGCGCGCCTGACGCGCGCTTTTCCATACTGATCAATCGGGCGAAGTCGGGCTGCGCTCAGCGCGCCGGCTGACGCTCCTCTTCGGGCCAGTCGCGAATATACGCCTTGAGCAGCTTGTTTTCGAAGCCCTGCGCTTCGACCACGGCCTTCGCCACGTCGTAGAACGAGATCACGCCCATGAGCGAGCGGCTTTCCATGACCGGCAGGTAGCGTACGTGGTGCTCGAGCATCATGCGGCGCACTTCGTCGACCTCGGTCTCCGGCGTGCAGGTGATGGGATGATCGTCCATGACCTTGCGGATCGTCGTGGTGCCGACGCTGCCGCCGTTTGCACGCAGCGTAAGGATGATCTCGCGGAACGTGAGCATGCCGACCAGATCGCCATACTCCATGACGACGAGCGAGCCGATATCGTGCTCGGCCATGGTGTTGACTGCCTCGTTCAGCGCAGTATCGGGCGTGACGGTGAAGAGCGTATTACCCTTCACCTTGAGGATGTCGCTGACACGCATGATGTGTCTCCAGGAATGCCGCTAGTAATGGGGGAAATGCTGAAAAGATGCCTACCTGATTCGATCCTAGCGGAAAGATTGTTAAAAGGAAAGCCGCGCGGCGGGCGCTCCGCGGCGTACCGAAACGTCTGTCGAAAGCCGTGGCGAGGGGTTTTCCGGCGCGAAAACGGCCACGCGGGGCGCGCCCCATCAGGCCCGAAAAAACGCCCGGCCGGGCGTCCCCGCGCCCCGCCGCCGGTGTTACGATGCCCTTCACCTCGATACCAGGCCGGTTCGCGCCGGCGCGCCGCCACGATGTCATCGAATCCCGCATCCAATCCCGATAGCCGCTTCGACACGCTCGCGCTGCATGCGGGCGCGGCGCCCGACCCCGCCACCGGCGCCCGCGCGACGCCGATCTACCTCACCACCTCGTTCTCGTTTCGCGACACCGACCACGCCGCCGCGCTCTTCAACATGGAGCGCGCGGGCCACGTGTACTCGCGCATCTCGAACCCGACCGTCGCCGTGTTCGAAGAGCGCGTGGCGGCGCTCGAAGGCGGCGCGGGCGCGATCGGCACCGCGAGCGGCCAGGCGGCGCTGCATCTCGCGATCGCGACGTTGATGGGCGCGGGCTCGCACATCGTCGCCTCGGCGGCGCTTTACGGCGGCTCGCACAACCTGCTGCACTACACGCTCAAGCGCTTCGGCATCGAGACGACCTTCGTGAAGCCCGGCGACCTCGACGCCTGGCGCGCGGCGCTGCGGCCCAATACGCGCCTGCTGTTCGGCGAAACGCTCGGCAACCCGGGCCTCGACGTGCTCGACATCGAAGCCGTCGCGCAGATCGCGCACGCCCATGGCGTGCCGCTCCTCGTCGATTCGACGTTCACCACGCCTTACCTGCTGCGCCCCTTCGAGCACGGCGCCGACCTCGTCTATCACTCGGCCACCAAGTTCCTCGGCGGCCATGGCACGACGATCGGCGGCGTGCTGGTCGATGGCGGCACGTTCGACTTCGAAGCGTCGGGCCGCTTTCCCGAACTCACCGAACCCTATGCGGGCTTTCACGACATGGTGTTCAGCGAGGAAAGCACGGTCGCGCCCTTCTTGCTGCGCGCGCGGCGCGAGGGCCTGCGCGACTTCGGCGCGTGCCTGCATCCGCAGGCCGCGTGGCAATTGCTGCAAGGCATCGAAACGCTGCCGCTGCGCATGGAGCGGCATGTGGCGAACGCGCGGCGCATCGTCGAATATCTCGCCGCGCACGAGGCGGTCGAATCGGTCGCGTGGCCGGAACTGCCGAGCCATCCCGATTACGCGCTGGCGAAGCGCCTGCTGCCGCGTGGCGCGGGCGCGGTGTTCAGCTTCAATCTGCGCGGCGGCCGCGCGGCGGGCAAGCGCTTCATCGAAGCGCTCACGCTGTTCTCGCATCTGGCCAACGTCGGCGACGCGCGCTCACTCGTGATCCACCCCGCCTCGACCACGCATTTCCGCATGGACGCCGCGGCACTGGCCGCCGCCGGCATCGCGGAGGGCACGATCCGGCTCTCGATCGGGCTCGAAGACCCTGCCGACCTGGTCGATGACCTCAAGCGCGCACTGAAGGCGTCGCAAAAAGTGGACGCATCGAAAGGCAAGTCCGCCGGCAAGGAGGCATCATGATCGTCGATGTCGCCGGCAAACCGGTCTACATCTACACGGCCTCGCACGCGATCGACCACGCGCTGCCGTTCGTGGTGTTCGTCCACGGCGCGCAGCACGACCACAGCGTCTGGGCGCTGCAATCGCGCTATTTCGCCAACCACGGTTTCAATGCGCTGGCCGTCGATCTGCCCGGCCATCTGCGCAGCGCGGGTCCGGCGCTCACGAGCATCGGCGCGCTCGCCGACTGGCTCGCCGCACTGCTCGACGCGCTGAACGCCCCGCAGGCCTTCGTCGCCGGCCACAGCATGGGCTCGCTCGTCGCGCTCGAATTCGCGGCACGCCATCCCGAACGCGCGCAGCGCATCGCCCTGCTCGCCACCGCATTCCCGATGACGGTCGCGCCTACCCTGCTCGAAGCCGCGCGCGAGCGCGAGCCGGAGGCGATCGCGCTCGTCAACGCGTGGTCGCACTCGACGCTCGCCGCCAAGCCGTCGAGCCCGGGGCCCGGCTTCTGGCTGCGCGGCATGAACCAGCGGCTCATGGAGCGCGTCTCCGCGCGCGGCGAGCCGCAGCTTTTCCATACCGATTTCGCGGCGTGCAATGCCTATGCGGACGGCCTCGCCAGCGCCGCGAAAGTCCGCTGCCCGGTGCGCCTGATCGTCGGCAAACGCGACGCGATGACGCCCCCGCGCGCTGCGCGCGCCCTCGCCGACGCCCTCGCCCAAGCGGGCACGCCCGTGGACACGGTCACGCTGGACGCCGGCCACGCGCTGATGACGGAGCAGCCCGATGCGACGCTCGATGCGCTCTACGCTTTTGCAACGCAGCAAACACCGCGCGTGGGCAACGGCTGACGGCGGTGACTTGCCCGGGTTGCACGGTCGTTTGGAACGCCGCAGAATGGCTCAATCAACCATCCCCTGCGTACCCGCGCAGAAAGGAGGAGACGATGCAACCCACCACGCATACCGAGCACTTTTCGAGCTTCGCGCAGTTCTATCCGTTTTACCTGAGCGAGCACAGCAATCTCATGTCGCGGCGGCTGCATTTCATCGGGTCGCTTGGCGTGATCGGCTTCGTCTGCATGGCGATCGCCACCGGCAACTGGCTCTGGCTGCCGCTTGCCGTCGTGTGCGGCTACGGCTTCGCGTGGGTCGGCCATTTCAAGTTCGAGAAGAACCGCCCGGCCACCTTCCGTCACCCCATCTACAGCTTGATGGGCGACTGGGTCATGTTCGCGGATATCTGCCGCGGCAAGATTTCCCTTTGATTCGAATTTGATGCGACGGCGCGCCTGTCATGGGCGCGCCGCCTCGTCATGCCGCCGGATGCGGGAGCACTGGCGGATGCTCCTCCGTGAGCGCCGGAAAACGCCGCGTCGCGAGCAGCGACGCGAGTGAAATCGCGAGCTTGTCGTTGTCGAGCGCACCCAGCAGCAGGTGCGCGTCGATACTGCTCGACTTGAGCTGATACGCCAGTTCCTCGCGATCGATCGCAAAGCGGTCGAAGATGCGCGTCACCGAAATGCGCGCGGGATTGCCGATCAGCAGGAACAGCGTTTTCGCGCGTTCCTCCTGCTCGAGACGCCCCACGAGTTCATCCTCCTCGAGGCCGTCGATCAGGCGCGTAACCGTGGCCAGGTCGCGGCGCAACAACACTGCGAGCTGTTCGATCGTGCGGCCCGGCTCGCCCGCTTCCCGCGCATCGGCGAGACCCGCGAGCAGTTCGAGCGCGTCGAGCAGATCGCTGCCCGGAAAGCGCGGCCGGTCGAAGCGCCCGGTGCGGATTTCGGGCAAAGCGGAGGTGATCATCGCGCCCACGAGCGTGATGAACCAGCTCAGGTACATCCATAGCAGGAACATCGGCGCGGCCGCGAAGGCGCCATAAACAGCCGTATAAGTCGGAATACGCCGCACGTAGTAACCAAAGCCACGCTTGGCCGCCTCGAATGCGATCGCCGCTGCGATGCCGCCAACCAATGCGTCGCGCCACTGCACGCGGCAGTTCGGCAGATACACATAGAGCATCGTGAACGCGAGCGACGTCAGCGGCAGCGAGGCGCCGATCAGCATCCAGTCGAGGATGCCCGAAACGTGCTGCTCGGTCGCGATCACGGCCGAACGCGTGAACACGTACGAGGAGATCGAGAGGCTCACGCCGATCAGGATCGGCCCGAGCGTGAGAATGGCCCAGTAGACGAGCACGCGCTGCGCGAACGGGCGCGCCTTGCGCACACGCCAGATCAGATTGAAGGCCGACTCCACGGTCATCATCGTCATGACCGAGGTGACGAAGAGCACGATCATGCCCATCGTCGTGAGGCCCTTGGCCTTCGAGGCGAACTGGTTCAGGTACTTGAAGATCTGGCTGTTGATCTGCGCCGGCATGAGGTGATCGGCGAGAAAGGCCTGCAGCGAGTTCTGGAACGAAGCGAAGATCGGGAACGCGGTGAAAAGCGCAAACGCGACCGTGGCGAGCGGCACGAGCGAAAGCAGCGTGGTGAAGGTGAGGCTGCCCGCGACCTGCGCAATGCGATCTTCGCGACTGCGCCGCGCCGCGAAACGCGCGAGGCGCTTCACGATGTCCAGATCGATCCTCACCCTCGACAGCACATCCATTGGCCTGCTTTCCTCGCCACCGTGAACACGTTGATTGCCGCGCTTGCTTGACGCCGTTTTTTGCCGCTGATCCGGCGCGCACGCAGTGTACCTATTTGCCGATGATTTGCGCGTAAGATGCGCGTCGCTCGCCGGTGCGCCGCTGCGGCGGCAGACCCAACCCCTATAATATCCCGTCCACCGACGAGGCCCGATGAAACCGATTCTTGTGCTCTATTACAGCCGGCATGGCGCAACGCGCGAACTCGCGCGCGCCATCGCCCAGGGTATCGACAGTGTTCCCGGCGCCGAAGCGCGCGTGCGCACGGTGCCGCCCGTCTCGACGGTCTGCGAGGCCACCGCGCCCGACATCCCCGCCGACGGGCCGCCCTACGTCGAACTGCGCGACCTCGAAGAATGCGCGGGCCTCGCGCTCGGCTCGCCCACGCGCTTCGGCAACATGGCCGCGCCGCTCAAATACTTTCTCGACGGCACCACACCGCAGTGGCTTTCGGGTGCGCTCGCGGGCAAGCCCGCTTGCGTGTTCACATCGACGGGCAGCCTGCACGGCGGCCAGGAGAGCACGCTGCTCTCGATGATGCTGCCGCTGCTCCATCACGGCATGCTGCTCGTGGGCATCCCCTACACGGAAAGCGCGCTCACGACCACGCAGGGCGGCGGCTCGCCCTACGGCGCCTCGCATCACGCGCGCCAGGACGCGCGCGGCCACGGTTTGAGCGCCGATGAAAAGACGCTCGCGAGCGCGCTGGGCGTGCGGCTTGCGCGCGCGGCGCTCGCACTCGCCGTCACCGAGCAAGGCCAGCGGCTGTGAATACCGGCGTGGACGGCATCGCCGAGCCCATCGTCCAGCGTCGCGGCGCCGCGCTCGGCGCTTTTGCGATGCTCGCCGCGCTCACGCTGCTGTGCATTGCGTGGGAGTGGCGGCTCGCGCCGCTGCGCCCCGGCGGCAGCGCGCTCGTGCTCAAGGCCGTGCCGCTCGCCATCGCGCTGCCTGGCGTGCTGCGACGCAGGCTCTACACGCTGCAATGGGCGGCGATGCTCGTGCTGCTGTACTTCGCGGAAGGCATCGTGCGCGGCATGACCGATCCCGCGCCCGGCAACCGGCTCGGCTGGGTGGAAGTCGCGCTGGCTCTTGGTTTTTTCGCGTGTGCGCTTGCCTATGTCGCGCCGTACAAGCGCGCGGCAAAGCGTGCCGCGAAGTCCGCCGCAAAGTCCGCTAAAAGCGAGTCGGCCTAAGCGACGGCCTTCCACGCCGCGACCGCCTCGTCCACGAGCGCTGCGTGAAGGTTACCGCCGTGTCAAACTAAACGTTTGAGCCTCGCGACTTCATGACAATCGCGCCGCGAGCCAGCCCAGGCGCGTATATCCGAGACACCATGACCAACTCCGCCCCGACCGCCTGCCAAGCCTTTCTCGACGCCTGCGCCGCCGCCATCGGTGCGCAATACGTGCTGACCGACGCGCACGATACCGCGCCCTACCTCGCCGACTGGCGCCGCCGCTACCAGGGCGCGGCCGTCGCGGTGCTCTGCCCGGCCAATACGCAGGAAGTCGCCGCGATCGTGAAGCTCGCGCGCGAGCATCGCGTGGCGCTCGTGCCGCAAGGCGGCAACACGGGCCTCGCGGGCGGCGCCACGCCGGACGTGAGCGGCACCCAGGCCGTGCTGAGCCTGCGCCGCCTGAACCGCGTGCGCGAAATCGATCCGCACAACAACACCATCACCGTCGAAGCCGGCGTGATCCTCGCCGAAGTCCAGGCGCGCGCAAAAGATGCGGGCCGCCTCTTCCCGCTCTCGCTCGCGGCCGAAGGCAGCTGCACGATCGGCGGCAATCTCTCGACCAACGCGGGCGGCACCGGCGTGCTGCGCTATGGCAATACGCGCGAGTTGTGTCTCGGCCTCGAAGTCGTCACGCCGCAAGGCGAGATCTGGGACGGTCTGCGCGGGCTGCGCAAGGACAACACCGGCTACGATCTGCGCGATCTCTTCATTGGCGCGGAAGGCACGCTCGGCATCATCACCGCCGCCGTCATGAAGCTGCATCCGCTGCCGGCCGCGCGCGTCACCGCGCTCGCCGCGCTCGGCTCGGCACATGCGGCGCTCGACTTCCTCGCGCTCGCGCAGCGCTACGCCGGGCCGCTGCTCACGGGCTTCGAGCTGATGTCGGACTTCTGCATGGCGCTCGTCGGCCGTCATTTCCCGCAACTGCGCTATCCGTTCGCGGAGCATCACGCGCAGGTCGTGCTGCTCGAACTGTCGGACAACGAAAGCGAAGAGCACGCGCGCGCCCTCTTCGAGCGGCTCATGGAAGAAGCGCTCGAACAAGGTCTCGTGGAAGACGCCGTGGTCGCGGAAAGCCTCGCGCAGTCGCAGGCGTTCTGGAATATCCGCGAGCACATTCCGCTCGCGCAGGCGCAGGAAGGGTTGAACATCAAGCACGATATCGGGGTGCCGATCTCGCGCATCGGCCATTTCATCGAGGAAACCGACGCCGAAATCGCCCGCGCGGTGCCCGGCGCGCGCATGGTCACCTTCGGCCATCTCGGCGACGGCAATCTGCACTACAACGTGCAGGCGCCCGAAGGCGGCGACCCGAAGCGCTTCCTCGCCGAAAACGAGAAGACGCTGAACCGCATCGTCTACGACAGCGTGGATCGCCATCGCGGCACGATCAGTGCGGAACACGGCCTCGGGCGGCTGAAGATCGACGAGAACATGCACTACAAGAGCGAGGTCGAACTCGCGCTGATGCGCGCGATCAAGACCGCGCTCGATCCGCTGAATCTGATGAATCCGGGGAAAGTGCTGCGCTGAACGCGCGGGACGCAAGGAGCCGACATCGTGTTGAAGATCCGCGTGCTGTCCGACCTGCATCTGGAAAACGACGAGCCCGACACGATCCCGCATGCGCAGGCCGATCTCGTCGTGCTCGCGGGTGACATCCACAATCACGGGTTGGGCTTGCGCTGGGCGGCGGAAACGTTCGATCCGCAGGTGCCGGTGGTGTACGTGCCCGGAAATCACGAGTACTACGACGGCGATCTCGGCGCGCTGGAAACGGCGATGCGCGACGCCGCCTCCACGCTCGACAACGTGCATTTCCTCAACGATGGCGTCTACGTCGATCCGGCGGGCCGCTTTCGGGTGTTAGGCACGACGCTGTGGGCCGACTTCGCACTCTTCGGCGCCGACCACGCCGCGCGTGAAGCCGCCATAGCGGCAGCGATGCGCGTGATGCTGGATTTTCGCGGATTGATCCAGGTGTCCTGGCCGGACAGCCCGCAAGCAGGTGCCCGCGACTTCACGCCGGCCGACTCGCTCGCGCTCCACGCGCGTTCGCGCGCATGGCTCGAAGCGGAACTGGCGAAGCCCTTCGCGGGCGAGACGATCGTCGTCACGCATCACGCGCCGCATAAAGGGAGTCTGGCGCCGCGCTACGCGGAGGATCTGGTGTCGGCGGGATTCGTGAGCGATCTCGGCGCGCTCGTGCGCGCGCCGGTCGCGCTATGGATACATGGCCACACGCATACGTGCTTCGACTACACGGTCAACGGCACCCGCGTGGTGTGCAATCCGCGCGGCTACCGCGACCGCCGCACGGGGCAGCCGGAGAATCCGGCCTTTGCTTGGGACAAGGTGGTGGAGATCTAGCGAGGCAAACCCGCAACTTTAGTGCATGCGTGCGTCGTCGCGGCGCACGCGCAGCGTCGCGGGCTGGAGCTGCGCGCGGCGCATGCGCAGCAGATCGCGCGATGCCGCGATGCCGATCAGGCCCATCATCACGGCGATGCCGATCATCAGATGCGTATCCATTCGAGTTTCCGGTGTTGGCAGAAAAAGGTTGCGTGAAACAGTCCCGCTACCTTACCAAGCCACCGCGCCGCCGGGCGTAAGGAAGTGTTGCCATCTGCGCAAGCTGTAACAGGCTGTCACGGCCCGCGCGCCATTTGATTGCGCTCAGGTGCGCGCGAACTGGCGCAGCTCGTTGTGATCCCGAGCGAGTGTCGAAGGCATGCTCTCGCGCAGCAGTTCGACCCACGTGCGGATCTTCGCGTCGAGATACTGGCGCGACGGATAAACCGCAAAGACGTTCATCTCCTGCGACTTGTACTCCGGCAGGATCCATTGCAGCTCGCCGCTGCGCAGACCGCTGATCGCCGAATAGATCGGCAGCAGGCCCACGCCCATGCCCTCGCGCACGGCCACCGCCATCGCCTCCGCCACGTTCACCTGGAAGGTCGCCGGGCCGAGGTCGATCGTGGCCTCGCCTTCGGGGCCCGTGAACTGCCACTGCGAGGTCGGGAACACGGGCGTCACCATCTGCAGGCAGGTGTGGTTCGCGAGATCCGCGGGCTTTTGCGGCACGCCGCGCTTTTCCAGATACGCCGGCGAGGCAACCACGATGCTGAACGCGCTCGTCAGCCGCTGCGACACGAAACCGGAATCCGGCAGATCGGTCGCGACGACGAGGGCCACGTCGTAGCCCTCGTCGAGCAGGTCCGGCATGCGCTGGGCGAGCGTGAGTTCCACGTGCACGTCCGGATAGCGCTGCTGATACTGCCCCACCGCCGGCACCACATAGTGCTGGCCGAAGCTCGTCATCGCGTGGACCTTGAGCTTTCCGGAGGGGCGCGCATGCGCGTCGCCGGCTTCCGCTTCGGCCTGATCCACGTAGGCGAGGATCTGCTCGCAGCGCTGCAGGTAGCGCTCACCCGCCTCGGTGAGCGCAATGCGGCGCGTCGTGCGGTTCAGCAGGCGCGTGCGCAGGTGCGCCTCCAGATCGGAAACCGCGCGCGAAGCGTAAGCCGTGGTCGTGTTCAGGTATTGCGCCGCGCCCGTGAAGCTGCCCGCCTCCACCACCCGGACGAATACACGCATGTTTTGAAGCGTATCCATACCAATCCTCTTTCTGACACACGAATTGTTTCATAATTCGTAAGATCGATTGTCTCACGTTTCGTAAAAATGCCTTGCATCCTTACCGGTTATTCATCAATCGCTCAAAAAATATAATGACACGCAGTGATTCATAGCCAAGATAAGGAGTAAATCGTGCAGTCTCCGGTACCGAAAGGACTAGCCGCACTCACGGTTCTTACGTTCTCGTTGATAATCGCGGGCTGCGCCAGTACCGGGGGCATCGCACCGCAAGCGCAACAGGCGCAAGCCGCGCAACTCGACGCCGGATCGGCGATCCGCGCGGCCAACACCGACGCCGGCTGGCCCGCCAGCGACTGGTGGCGCGGCTATAACGACCCTCAGCTGAATGCCTGGATCGAAGCCTCCGTGGCCGGCAACCCCTCGCTTGCCGCCGCCCAGGCGCGTGTGCGCGAAGCGCGCTCGATGGTCGGCGTGGCCCAGGCCGGGCTCCTGCCGCAAATCAACGGCAGCATGTCCATCCAGCGCCAGCAATGGTCCGACAACGTCTACTACGGGCCGGGCCCGCTCGCGGGTGCGAACACGTGGAACAACACAGCCACGCTCGGCCTGTCATATCACCTCGACCTCTGGGGCCAGGACAAGAACAATGCCGAGCGCGCGCTCGACGTAGCCCACGCCACCGCCGCCGACGCGCGCGCGGCGCAGCTCGAACTCGAAGTCAATGTCACGCGCACCTACATCGAGATGTCGATGAACTACGCGCTGCTCGACATCGCGAAGCAAACGCTCGGCCAGCAGCAACGCATTCTTGCGCTCGCGCAAAAGCGCCTGGCCGGCGGCATCGGCACGCAGCTCGAAGTGAGCCAGGCGCAAACGCCGCTGCCCGAATACGAACGCCAGATCGACGCGCTCGAAGAATCCATTGCGCTCGGCAAGAACCAGCTCGCGGCGCTCGCGGGCAAGGGCCCGGGCGCCGGTGAAGCGATCGAGCGGCCTGCGCTCTCGCTCGCGGCGCCTGCAGGTCTGCCCTCGGCGTTGCCCGCCCAGTTGATCGGCTATCGCCCCGACGTGGTCGCGGCGCGCTGGCTCGTCGCCGCGCAGGCGCGCGGCATCGACGTCGCGAAGGCCGACTTCTATCCGAACGTGAACCTGCTCGTTTCGATGGGCGGCTACGCGGCGGCCGGCCCGCTGTTCCAGTTCCTCAAGTCGATGAGCGGCAGCTATGCGGGCGGCCCCGCGTTCTCGCTGCCGATCTTCGACGGCGGACGCCTGCGCGCGCAGCTCGGCGCGCAGTCCGCCGCGTACGACATCGCCGTCGATCAGTACAACCAGACGATCGTCACCGCGCTCAAGGAAATCGCCGATCAGGTGGTGCGCATGCGCTCGCTCGCGACGCAGGAAGACGACGCACACCGCTCGGTCGCGGCCGCGCAGCGCAATTACGATCTCGCACAGGAAGGCTTCCGCCGCGGCCTGACCGACTATGTGAACGTGCTGATTGCGCAAACGCAGTTGCTGCGCGCCCAGGAAGGCGTCGCGCACATCCAGGCCGAGCGGCTGGCCGCCCATGCCACGCTCGTGGCGGCGCTGGGCGGCGGCATGATCGACGCATCGAGCGATGCCGCCGCAAAGGGCCCAACCGAAGCCGAGCAACTGCCCGCGCACGGCAAGAAGACGCGCGACGTGCCGCTCATGCCTGCGGCGCTGCTCGCGCCGCATGGCTCGCATGCTTCGTCCGGCCCCGACGCCGCCGATGCGAGCGCATCGGGCAATGCCGGCGCAGCCGGCACGGCGCACTGAGGCAGACGACGATGCAAGCGTCCACCTCCTCCCCTTCGCAGCCGGGCGGCCAAAGCCTCTACGCCGCGCTCGCCGACTGGGCGCGTACCGACGGCCTCGTGTGGATCTATCTCTTCAAGGCGATCGCCGCCGCGCTGCTCGCGCTCGGCATCGCCATGAAACTCGATCTGCCGCAGCCGCGCACGGCCATGACCACCGTGTTCATCGTGATGCAGCCGCAAAGCGGCCCCGTGTTCGCCAAGAGCTTCTATCGGCTTTGCGGCACGCTCGTGGGCCTCGTCGTGATGCTCGCGCTGATCGGCCTCTTCGCGCAGCAGCCGGAGCTTTTCATCGTCTCGACGGCGCTGTGGGTCGGCCTGTGCACCGCGGGCGCCGCGCGCAACCGCAACTTCCGCTCGTACGGCTTCGTGCTCGCGGGCTACACGGCGGCGCTGATCGGCATTCCGGCCTCGCAGCATCCCGACGGCGCGTTCATGTCGGCGATGACGCGCGTCGGCGAAATCTCGATCGGCATCCTTTGCTCGGGCTTCGTCAGCGCCGTGGTGTTTCCGCAGTTTACGGGCGAGCTGCTGCGCTCGAACGTGCGGCGCCGTTTCTCGTCGTTCGTCGATTACGTTTCGGCGGCGCTTGCCGGGCGTGTCGATCGTTCGCATATCGAAGCGAGCAATGCGCGGTTCGTCGCCGACGTCGTGGGTCTCGAAGCGAACCGCAGCATGGCCGTGTTCGAGTCGCCCGACGCGCGCATGCGCTCGGGGCGCCTCGCGCGCCTGAACACCGAGTTCATGACGGTCTCCACGCGCTTTCACGCACTGCATCAGTTGATGAACCGTCTGCGCGCGGACGGCTCCTCTGCAACCGTCGATGCGCTCGAACCGTACTTCCGCGAGATCGCGCCGCTGTTCGCCAAAGCAGGCGAGCCTGTGCTCACGGCCGCCGACGCAACGCACGTCTCGCAGCAACTAGACGACTACCGCTCGGCGCTGCCGCGGCGCGTGCGCGCCACGCGCACCGAACTCGAAGCACAAGGCGATGCGCGCCTGCTCGACTTCGACACCGCCACGGAGCTGCTCTACCGCTTCGTGCACGAGATGACCGAGTACACGGCCACCTACGCCTCGCTCGCCGTGGATACGCACTCGCGCGAGAAATGGATTTCGCGCTACGTGCCGAAGACCAACCTGATCGCAGCGGGCGTGGCAGGCCTGCGCGCCGCCGTCGTGATGACGCTGCTCGGCGCGTTCTGGATCGCCACCGCGTGGCCGAGCGGCACCAACCTCGTGCTCAATGCCGCCGCGACCTGCGCGCTCGCCTCGTCCGCGCCGCAGCCCTCGCGCATGGCGACGCAGATGGCGCTCGGCACTGTGCTCGCATCGGTCGTCGGCATGATTCTCACGTTCGGCGTGTTTCCGCACATCGACGGCTTCGTCATGCTGTGCGTCGCGCTCGCCCCCGCGCTCGCGTTCGGCGTGTTCCTCACGACGCGCCCGAGATACGCGGGCTACGGCGTGGGCTATTGCATCTTCCTGTGCTTTCTCGCGGGGCCGGACAACGTCGTGCAGTACAACCCGAGCAGCTACATGAACGACGCGCTCGCGCTCATTGCGTCGATGGCAGTCTCGGCGCTGGCGTTCGCCGTGCTCCTGCCGCCTTCCACGCCGTGGCTGCGCCGGCGACTGCTGGCCGACTTGCGCGGCGGCGCCGTGCACGCTTGCCGCGCGCGCCTGAAGGGACTGCGCAACCGCTTCGAGAGCGGCGCGCGCGACCTGATGTTCCAGCTCTCCGCGATCGCCGGCAACGACGACGCGCAACGCCGCGACACGATGCGCTGGCTCTTCTCGACGCTCGAAGTGGGCAACGCCGCGCTCGATCTGCGCCACGAACTGGCGACGCTGCCCGCGCATCCGCAGTACGCACGCGGAACGGCGTGGCGCGTGGCGATCGACGCGACGCTCAAAGCCGTGAGCGCGCTCTTCGACCGCCCGGGCGAGGCGCGTTACCGCGACGCGCTCGCCGCGACGGCTCGCGCGATCGACGCAAGCCAGGCCGTGCTGCAAGGCATGTGGCAACCCGAAGCGACGAGCGCAGCCGAGCGTGGCGACGCGCCGCGCGAAGAGCGCCACCAGCTGCAGCGCATCCAGAGCCATCTGCATTTCATCCGCACCGCGCTCATCGACCCGCAATCGCCGCTCGCGGTGTATGCGGGCAACGAAAGCGCGAACCCCGGCGCGAGCCAAGGAGCCAACCATGCCTCGTGACGTCGCGTTTCTCGACGCCTATATCCCGGCGATCGTGCTGCTCTTCATTCTGGGCGCGGCGATCACCTGGGTGCTCGATTCCGTACTGGCCCGAACCGGCCTCTACCGCGTCGTGTGGCACCCGTCCCTCTTTCGCGTGAGCCTGCTCGTGGTCGTGTGCTGCCTGCTCGGTCTCGCGGTCTATCACTGAATGCGTCACTGCATGCATCGCTGAACGAATCAACCGAATCATGACAATCCGCAACCTCATTGGCTTTATCGCGACGGCCATCATCTTCGTCGTCGCCATTCTGGTCGGGCGCGTCCTGTGGGTTCACTACATGGACGAGCCGTGGACCCGCGACGGCCGCGTGCGCGCCGAAGTGGTGAACATCGCTCCCGACGTCTCGGGCGCCGTGGTCGAGCTGCCCGTGAAGGACAACCAGTTCGTGCACAAGGGCGACCTGCTCATGCAGATCGACCCGTCGCACTATCAGATCGCCGTGGAGCAGGCCGAGGCCGCCGTGGCCGCGCGCAAGGCCGAGCTGACGATGCGCCAGGACGACGCGCGCCGCCGCGCCGACATGGACAGCGAAGTGGTCTCGGCCGAAAACCGCGAAAACGCCTCGCATACGGCAAATTCGGCACAGGCGCAGTACCAGCAGGCAATCGCTGCGCTCGACGCAGCCAAGCTCAATCTCGAACGCACGCGCGTGGTCTCGCCGGTGGACGGCTACATCACGAACCTGCAAGTGTTCCAGGGCGACTACGCGATCTCGGGCCAGGCCAAGCTTGCCGTGGTGGACAGCCATTCGTTCTGGGTCTACGGCTACTTCGAGGAAACCAAGCTGCCGCACGTGAAGGTGGGCAACAAGGCCGACATCAAGCTGATGAGCGGCGGCACGCTCCAGGGCCACGTCGAGAGCATCTCGCGCGGCATTTACGACCGCGACAATCCGCAAAGCCGCGAACTGCTCGCCGACGTGAACCCGACCTTCAACTGGGTGCGCCTCGCGCAGCGCGTGCCGGTGCGCATCCACATCGACAAGGTGCCGGACGACATGGTCCTCGCCGCGGGCACGACCTGCACGGTGGTCGTCAAACCAGGCACGTGATGGCGCCGTGACGGCGCGTACTGCCAGCCGGGCTACGCAACAGCGCAAGCAAAAAGGGAACGCCAGTTTGGCGTTCCCTTTTTTGTTGCTGTGCGCACACGGAGTGTTAGCGCTTCCCGCACAGTGCGCCGACAGCGAATCGATGAGTATTGCAAAATAATGTCTTTATCACGTTAAAGCCTCTCTCGCTTGATCCATGTCAACGGAAGTTGGTCGGAATACTCGGATTATTCCTATTCCCCAGCCTTCCAATCACCCCTCAACGTGATCCTTCGCCTACATCGACCTTGCGAAATCGGCGCCATGCCGCGGACGGCGCGCGACGACGGCGCGGTGCGCGCGTTCGCGCGCCGCGCACTGGCCGGGCTCACGAAGCGTCAGGCCCTCGCGCCGCAACGGGTGGTCGTGCTCGCCCTCGGCAACGTTCAGTGGGGCGACGCCGGTTTGGGCGTGCTCGCGCTCGAGCGGCTGAAGGCGGCCTGGCAATGCCCCGCGCAGGTCGAACTCGTGGAAGGCGGTACGCGCGGCCGCGCGCTGCTGCCCGTCGTCGAATCCACGCAGCGTTTGATCGTGCTCACAGCAATCGATTTCGGGCTCGAACCGGGCACGCTGCGCATCCTCACCGGCGATGCGGCCGCCGAACATCTCTACATGCGCCGCCCGAGCCGGCCCGGCATGGGTTTTGCCGACGCGCTGGCCTGCGCGCAGCTGAGCGGCCGCTCGCCGCGCGAGATCGTGCTGATCGGCGTGCAGCCGCAAGGCAGCGACTGTTACGGCGCGGGCTTGTCGAGCACGGTGCGCGCGCAACTCGATGCGACTGTCGATGCCGCCCGGCTCTGGCTGCGCCGCTGGCGCGTCGCACCGCTGCCGCGTCTCGAGCATCCCGACATCCGCGGCTGAGCGCCGCACAGCGGTTGCACGCGCCGGCGGGCGCGCCGCATGCGCCCGTACGCGGAAATCCGCGAGAGAATCCGCGGGAGAACCCGCGTTGCCCGCGCGCATTGCACTGCACTATCCTGAAAAACTGCGCCAGATCGGCCAACGGCTGCACCATCAGCACGGGAGGAAGGTAGTCATGCGTTACCGCGATTTTCACCGCGAGTCGGTCGCGAACCCCGACGACTTCTGGCGCCGCGAGGCCGAGCGCATCCATTGGGAGACGCCGTTCGACCAGGTGCTAGACCGCTCGAATCCGCCGTTTGCGCGCTGGTTCTGCGGCGGCCGCACGAACCTGTGCTTCAACGCCGTGGACCGTCACCTCTCGTCGCGCGCTCACCAGAACGCGCTCGTCTACGTCTCGACCGAAACCGGCATCGAGCGGCGCTACACCTACCCCGACCTGCACGCCGAAGTGAACCGCATGGCCGCCGTGATGCGCTCGCTCGGCGTCGCGCGCGGCGAGCGCGTGCTGATCTATCTGCCGATGATTCCCGAGGCCGTCTTTGCCATGCTCGCCTGCGCGCGCCTCGGCGCGATCCACTCGGTGGTGTTCGGCGGATTCGCCGCGCCAAGCCTCGCCGCGCGCATCGACGACGCGAAGCCCGTGCTGCTCGTGAGCGCCGACGCCGGGGCACGCGGCGGCAAGGTGATCGACTACACGCCGCTCGTGGACGAAGCCATGGCGCGCGCCGAGTACGCGCCGCCCAAGGTGCTGCTGATCGACCGCCAGCTCGCGCCCGAGCGGCTGAACGCGCCGTATCTCGTCGACTACGAGCCGCTGCGCGAGCAACACTACGATGTGCAGATTCCCTGCGAATGGCTCGAATCGAACGAGCCTTCGTACATCCTCTACACCTCGGGCACGACGGGCAAGCCCAAGGGCGTGCAGCGCGACGTGGGCGGCTACGCGGTGGCGCTCGCCGCATCGATGGAATACATCTTCGAAGGACACGCCGGCGACACCATGTTCACGGCGTCGGACATCGGCTGGGTGGTGGGCCATAGCTACATCATCTACGCGCCGCTGCTCGCGGGCATGACCACGGTGATGTACGAAGGCACGCCGGTGCGCCCCGATGGCGGCATCTGGTGGCGCCTCGTCGAGCAGCACCGCATCAACCTGATGTTCACGGCGCCGACGGCCATTCGCGTGCTCAAGAAGCAGGACCCGGCGCTGCTGCACTGCGCCGATCTGTCGAGCCTGCGCACGCTCTTTCTCGCGGGCGAACCGCTCGACGAGCCCACGGCCGAATGGATCTCGGATGCACTCGCCAAACCCGTCGTCGACAACTACTGGCAGACCGAGACCGGCTGGCCGATGCTGGCGATCCAGCGCGGCGTCGATCCGCTGCCGCAAAAGCTCGGCTCGCCGGGCGTGCCCTGCTACGGCTACGACCTCGTGCTGCGCAACGAACATACGGGCGAGCCCTGCGCACAAGGCGAGAAAGGCGTGATCACGCTCGGCTACCCGTTGCCGCCAGGCTGTATGCAGACCGTGTGGGGCGACGACGCGCGCTTCGTGAACACGTACTGGGAAAGCGTGCCGGGCCAGCAGGTGTATTCGACCTTCGACTGGGGCGTGCAGGACAGCGACGGTTACGTGACGATCCTCGGCCGCACCGACGACGTGATCAATGTGGCGGGCCATCGTCTCGGCACGCGCGAGATCGAAGAGGCGATCTCGTCGCACGCGGCCGTCGCGGAAGTGGCCGTGGTGGGGGTGAACGACGCGGTGAAGGGTCAGGCGGCGCTGGCGTTCGTCGTGCTGCGCGACGCGAATGCGGCAGCGAATCCCGCCGATGCACAGAAGCTCGCGGCTTCGCTCGCCGCGACGGTGGACCGCCAGCTCGGCGCGATCGGCCGGCCCGCGGGCGTGCACTTCGTGCCGATGCTGCCCAAGACGCGCTCCGGCAAGCTATTGCGCCGCGCGATCGCGGCGCTCGCCGAAGGGCGCGACCCGGGCGATCTGCCGACCATCGAGGATGCCTCGGCGCTGCAGTCGATTCGCGAGGCGGTGAGCGCAGGCGAAAGCTGAGGCCTGCGCGTGCGTACGCTCAGCGTGCGAGCGGGCGGTAAGCGGCCAGGAAGCGCTTGAGGATGCCCGTCGAGTAAGTGCCCGCGATATCGGCGAGGAAGCTCGAGAACGAGGTGCTCGCGTGCTCGTCGGCGGTATCGGAGATCGTGCGCACGATCGCGCACGGCACGTCGTACTCGTGGCAGACCTGGGCGATCGCGGCGCCTTCCATCTCGACGGCGAGCGCATCGGGCAACAGCGCGCGCAGCGCGCCCACGGCCGCGGCGCTCGCCACGAACTGGTCACCGCTGATCACGAGCCCGCGATGCACCTGCGGCAACGCGGTTTCCAGGCGCGGCAGCGCGGCCTTGAAGCGCGCCGTCAACTCCGGCCCCTCCTCCGCGATGAAACGCTCGCATGCGGCGGCGAGCGCCTGAGCCAACGCGTGGTCGGCATCGAAACGCGAGCGCGCGAGCAGCGGGATTTCGTGACGCGGGAACAGCGGCTCGGCGTTCATGTCGTGCTGGAGCAGCGTTTCGCCCACCACCACGTCGCCCACGTGGACGCCCGCACCCACGCCGCCGGCCACGCCCGTAAAGACGATCGCTTCCACATCGAACGCATGGATCAGCGCGCTGGCCGTGGCGGCCGCCGCCACCTTGCCGACGCGCGCGAGCGTCACCACGCACGGCGCGCCGTGCACGGTGCCCAGGTGATAGTCACGCCGGCCGAACGTGCGCGTGACGACCCCCGATTCGGCCTGCATGGCCGCGATCAGATCGCCGAGTTCCTGGGGCAGCGCGGCGAGCACGCCGAGCGGACGGGCGGCACTGCCGCCCGCGTGAGTCGAGAGGTTCATCTTCGAATGATTTCCGTCTGAGTCGTTTGAGGCTTGCGCGCGCTCACTCCACCGGCTGCAGCTTGGCCACCGCCAGCGCGAGCCATTTCTCGCCGTGACGCTTGAAGCGCACCTGCGCCTTGGCGTCGGTGCCGCTGCCTTCGAGCGCCGTGATCGTGCCTTCGCCGAACTTCGTGTGGAACACGCCCTGGCCCACACGGAAGCCCGTCTCGGCGGCGCGCTGCTCGTTGGCGAACGCGGGCGCCGGGCTCTTGTCGGCGATATAGGCGTCGCGCTCGCGACGGCCGCCTTCGCTGCTGCCGCCACTGCCGCCGCCCGGACGCGCGAACCAGTCGCGGCCCCAGCCGGCGTTGTCGGAACGCCCGCCCCAGCGCGAACCCGCCTCGACCTTGGGCGTGAGCCACTTGAGCGATTCCTGCGGCAGTTCGTCGAAAAAGCGCGAACGCACGTTGTAGCGCGTCTGGCCGTGCAACAAGCGGCTCTGCGCGAACGAGATATAGAGCCGCTCCTTCGCACGCGTGATCGCCACGTACATCAGGCGGCGTTCTTCTTCGAGGCCGTCAGCTTCCATCGCGCTGTTCTCGTGCGGGAACAAGCCCTCTTCGAGACCGGTGATGAAGACCGCCGTGAATTCGAGGCCCTTCGCCGCGTGCACCGTCATCAACTGCACGGCGTCCTGGCCTGCCTGCGCCTGGTTGTCGCCGGCTTCGAGCGACGCGTGCGAGAGGAAGCCCGCGAGCGGCGTCATGACGTCGGGGTTCTGCGCGGGGTCGGTGATCGTGGGCGCATCGAGCACTTCGATCTCGCCGTCCTGCGAGACGATCTCGGGCACCGCGCTCGCACCCGGGCGCAGCGGGATCGAGCGCGCGGGCGTGTCGAGGCCATAGCCCTCTTCGCTCACGAACGCCGTGGCCGCGGTCACGAGTTCCTGCAAGTTCTCGAGGCGATCCTGACCTTCACGCTCGTTCTGATAAAACTCGGCGAGACCGCTCATGCGCACCGTGTACTCGACCGTTTCCGGCAGGCTCATCTGCGCGGTTTCGGCGCGCATCTTCGCGACCAGATTGGCGAACGAACCCAGGCTCGAGCCCGCCTTGCCCGTGACGTACGGAATGGCCGCGGCCATCGAGCAGTTGTAGAGGCGCGCGGCATCCGCCAGCTGCTCGATCGAGCGCGCGCCAATGCCGCGCGTGGGGAAATTCACCACGCGCGCGAACGCCGTGTCGTCGTTCGGATTGTCGATCAGACGCAGATACGCGAGCGCATGCTTCACTTCCTGACGCTCGAAGAAGCGCAAGCCGCCATACACCTTGTAAGGCACGCCCGCGTTCACGAGCGTGTGCTCGATCGTGCGCGACTGCGCGTTGCTGCGATAAAGGATGGCGATCTCGTTGCGCGCGAGCCCCTGGTTGATCAGCGCGCGAATCTCCTCGACGATCCAGCCGGCTTCCTGCGAGTCGGTGGCCGCCTCGTACACGCGCACCGGCTCGCCGTGGCCCGCATCGGTGCGCAGGTTCTTGCCCAGACGCCGCGAGTTATGCGCGATCAGATAGTTGGCCGCATCGAGAATATGGCCGTGCGAACGGTAGTTCTGCTCCAGCTTGATCATGTGCTTCACGCGGAACTCGTTCTCGAAGTCGCGCATGTTGCCGATGTTCGCGCCGCGGAACGCGTAGATCGACTGGTCGTCGTCGCCCACCGCGAAGATCGCATTGCCCGGCCCCGCGAGCAGCTTGAGCCACGCGTACTGGAGCTTGTTGGTGTCCTGGAACTCGTCCACCAGGATGTCGCGAAAGCGACTCTGATAGTGCGCGCGCAGCGGCGGGTTGTACGCGAGCAGTTCGTAGCAGCGCAGCAGCAGCTCCGCGAAATCGACCACGCCTTCGCGCTGGCACTGCTGGTCGTAGGCCTCGTAGAGTTCGACGAACTTGCGGTTGAAATCGTCGCTCACGTCCACGTCTTTCGGACGCAGGCCCTGCTCCTTCGCGTTGTTGATGAAATACTGCAGGTTCTTGGGCGGGTACTTCTCGTCGTCGACGTTCAGGCCCTTCATCAGACGCTTGATGGCCGAAAGCTGGTCGGCGGTATCGAGGATCTGGAAGGTCTGCGGCAGACCGGCGTCGCGGAAATGCGCGCGCAGCATGCGGTTGCACAGGCCGTGGAACGTGCCGATCCACATGCCGCGCGTGTCGATGGGCAAAAGCGCCTGGAGGCGCCCGACCATTTCGCGCGCGGCCTTGTTCGTGAAGGTCACGGCCAGGATGGTCGAGGGCGAGGCCATGCCCTGTTGGATCAGCCACGCAATGCGCGTGATCAGCACGCGCGTCTTGCCGCTGCCGGCCCCGGCCAGAATGAGCGCCGGTTCGTTGGGCAACGTGACGGCGGCGAGTTGTTCGGGGTTCAGGTTCGCGAGCAGTTCGGGCATGGGCTGAAAAGGAGCGTGACCCCAGGGCGGGACCCCGGGGACGTGGCGCGCGGCACAGGCGCGCCGTCGTTGAATGGCAGACCGCCATTATAAGTGCGCACGCACGCTGCGGCTTGGGTGACCCAAGCGGCACGCCTCGCGCGCAGAACGCCCGCACGACGGCCCGCACCATGGTCCGCCCAGTGCCCCAGCCCGGCTGGCGCGTCGGCTCCGGCAGGACTTCCCCTTATAATCGAAGGTTTCCGCATCCTTTTTTCGGCAGATTCCACCCATGAGCGACAGCACGCTAGCGAAAAGCTTCGAGCCCCAGACGATCGAGGCCCAATGGGGCCCCGAATGGGAGCGTCGAGGCTACGCCGCCGCGACCTTCGAGCCCGGCCGCAACAATTTCTCGATCCAGTTGCCGCCGCCCAACGTCACCGGCACGCTGCACATGGGGCACGCGTTCAACCAGACGATCATGGACGGCCTCACGCGCTACCACCGCATGCTCGGCGACAACACGCTGTGGGTGCCGGGTACGGACCACGCGGGCATCGCCACGCAGATCGTGGTCGAGCGCCAGCTCGACGCGCAGAAGATTTCGCGCCACGACCTGGGCCGCGAGAAGTTCGTCGAGCGCGTGTGGGAATGGAAGCAGCAGTCGGGTTCGACCATCACGGGCCAGGTGCGGCGCCTGGGGGCGTCGATCGACTGGTCGCGCGAGTACTTCACGATGGACGACAAGATGTCGACCGCCGTGCGCGACGTGTTCGTGCGCCTCTATGAACAGGGCCTGATCTACCGCGGCAAGCGCCTCGTGAACTGGGACCCGGTGCTGGGCACCGCCGTTTCGGACCTCGAAGTCGTGAGCGAAGAGGAAAACGGCAACCTGTGGCACCTGCGCTATCCGCTCACGGACGGTTCGGGCCACCTCACGGTTGCGACCACGCGCCCGGAAACCATGCTCGGCGACACGGCCGTGATGGTCCATCCGGAAGACGAGCGCTACGCGCACCTGATCGGCAAGACCGTGACGCTGCCGCTGGCCGATCGCGAGATCCCCATCATCGCCGACGAATACGTGGACCGCGAGTTCGGCACGGGCGTCGTGAAGGTCACGCCCGCGCACGACTTCAACGACTACCAGGTGGGCCTGCGCCACGGTCTGCCGATGATCGAGATTCTCACGCTCGACGCGAAGGTCAACGACAACGCGCCCGCCAAATACCGCGGCCTCGACCGTTTCGAGGCGCGCAAGCAGGTCGTGGCCGACTTCGAGGCACTCGGCCTGCTCGACTCGGTCCAGCCGCACAAGCTGATGGTGCCGCGCGGCGACCGCACGGGCGTGGTGATCGAGCCGATGCTCACGGACCAATGGTTCGTCGCGATGACGAAGCCCGCGCCCGAGGGCACCTTCAATCCCGGCAAGTCGATCACCGAAACCTCGCTCGACGTGGTGCGCAGCGGCCAGATCAAGTTCGTGCCGGAAAACTGGACCACGACCTACTACCAGTGGCTCGAGAACATCCAGGACTGGTGCATTTCGCGCCAGCTCTGGTGGGGCCACCAGATCCCGGCGTGGTACGGCGAGAACGGCGAGATCTTCGTCGCGAAGAGCGAGGAAGAGGCGCGCGCGCAGGCCGAAGCCAAGGGCTACACGGGCGCACTGAAGCGCGACGAAGACGTGCTCGACACGTGGTTCTCGTCGGCGCTCGTGCCGTTCTCGTCGCTCGGCTGGCCTGCGGATACGCCCGAACTGAAGGCCTTCCTGCCCTCTTCCGTGCTGGTCACGGGCTTCGACATCATCTTCTTCTGGGTAGCGCGCATGGTCATGATGACCACGCACTTCACCGGCAAGGTGCCGTTCGATACGGTGTACGTGCACGGCCTCGTGCGCGACGCCGAAGGCCAGAAGATGTCGAAGAGCAAGGGCAACACGCTCGACCCGATCGATATCGTCGATGGCATCGACCTCGAAGCGCTGGTCGCCAAGCGCACCACCGGCCTCATGAATCCCAAGCAGGCCGCGACCATCGAAAAGAAGACGCGCAAGGAGTTCCCGGAGGGCATTCCCGCGTTCGGCACCGACGCGCTGCGCTTCACGATGGCTTCCATGGCCACGCTCGGCCGCAACGTGAACTTCGACCTCGCGCGCTGTGAAGGCTATCGCAACTTCTGCAACAAGCTCTGGAACGCCACGCGCTTCGTGCTGATGAACTGCGAAGGCCACGACTGCGGTTTCAGCAAGCCGGGCGCATGCCAGCCGGGCGATTGCGGCCCCGGCGGCTACACGGACTTCTCGCAGGCCGATCGCTGGATCGTCTCGCTCCTGCAGCGCGTGGAAGCCGAAGTCGCGAAGGGCTTCGCGGACTATCGCTTCGACAACGTGGCCAACGCCATATACAAGTTCGTCTGGGACGAATACTGTGACTGGTACCTGGAACTGGCCAAGGTGCAGATCCAGACGGGTACGCCCGAGCAGCAGCGCGCCACGCGCCGCACGCTGCTGCGCGTGCTGGAAACGGTGCTGCGCCTCGCGCACCCGGTGATTCCGTTCATCACCGAAGCGCTGTGGCAGAAGGTGGCGCCGCTCACCGACGCGTACCCCGAGGGTGCCGCCGAAGGCGCAGCATCGATCATGGTGCAGCGTTACCCGGTGGCAGAAGCAAAGAAGATCGATGAAGCCGCGGAACAGTGGGCCGCCGACCTGAAGGCCGTGATCGACGCGTGCCGCAATCTGCGTGGCGAAATGGGCCTCTCGCCCGCCACGAAGGTGCCGCTGCTCGCCACGGGCAACGCCGAGCGGCTCGCGACGTTCGCGCCCTATGCGCAGGCGCTTGCAAAGCTTTCGGAGGTCCAGATCATCGCCGACGAAGCAACGCTCGACGCGGCCTCGGCAGGCGCGCCAGTTGCTATCGTAGGGACGGACAAACTCGTGCTGAAGGTGGAGATCGACGTCGCCGCCGAACGCGAACGCCTGTCGAAGGAAATCGCCCGCCTCGGCAACGAGGTAACGAAGTGCACGGCCAAGCTCGGAAACGAGAGTTTTGTAGCGAAAGCACCGCCCGCAGTCGTTGAGCAGGAGCAGAAAAGACTGGCAGAATACCAGGCAACGCTGGACAAGCTGACCGCGCAACTCACGCGGTTGCCGGCCTGAGCGCCATATCGGCCAAAGGCTGTAACGCGTCGCGCCGCACCCGCGGCGTCACACGAGCACCAGGACAGGGACAAAGACATGCTGAAAGTGACAAAAGCGGTATTCCCGGTAGCGGGCCTCGGCACGCGCTTCCTTCCGGCCACGAAAGCCAGCCCGAAGGAAATGCTGCCCGTGGTCGACAAGCCGCTCATCCAGTACGCGGTCGAAGAAGCCGTGGCTGCGGGCATCACTGAAATGATCTTCGTGACCGGGCGCAGCAAGCGCGCGATCGAGGACCATTTCGACAAGTCGTATGAGATCGAGGCCGAACTCGAAGCGCGCGGCAAAGCCAAGCTGCTCGAACTGGTGCGCAACATCAAGCCGAACAACGTCGACTGCTTCTACGTGCGTCAGCCCGAGGCGCTCGGCCTTGGCCACGCCGTGCTGTGCGCGGAAAAGCTCGTGGGCGACAACCCGTTCGCCGTGATTCTCGCGGACGACTTGCTCTACGGCACGCCGCCCGTCATGCAGCAGATGGTCGAGGTGTTCGACCACTACCATAGCTCGGTGCTCGGCGTGGAAGAGATCCCGCCCTCGGAAACGCGCTCGTACGGCATCGTCGACGGCAAGGAGTGGGAAGACTCGATCGTCAAGCTCTCGGGCATCGTCGAGAAGCCGGCGCCGGAAGTCGCACCGTCGAACCTCGGCGTGGTCGGCCGCTACGTGCTCAAGCCGCGTATTTTCGAGCATCTGAAGTCGATCAAGCCGGGCGCGGGCGGCGAGCTGCAGCTCACCGACGCGATCCAGTCGCTGCTCGCCGACGAGCAAGTGCTCGCCTACAAATACCACGGCACGCGCTTCGACTGCGGCAGCAAGCTCGGCTACCTGAAGGCGACGGTCGAGTTCGCGCTGCGCCACCCGGAAGTCGGCGCGGATTTCGACGAGTATCTGCGTACGCGCAAGCCGGTGCTGGAAGGCTAGGCGCCCCCGCTGAGACTCCCGCTCAGGCAAATGAAAATGGCCCGCATTCTCATGCGGGCCATTTTTTTATCTACCGATGCGCCTAGCGCCGGCGCATCAGGAACACGAACGTCTTGTCCTGCTGCGAGCTTTCCACGATCTCGTTGCCGGTTTGCTTGGCGAAAGCGGCGAAATCGCGCTGCGAGCCGGGATCGGTCGCGAGAACCTTGAGGATCTGGCCGCTTTCCATGTCGGCGAGCGCCTTCTTGGCGCGCAGGATCGGTAGCGGGCAGTTCAGCCCGCGCGCATCCACTTCCTTGTGAACCTGAATCTGCATCGGGGTTGGATCCTTCGGTGGCGCACCGTCACGGCGTGAGACGGCGCTGGCAATAGCGTCGATTTTACCGCAGCCACGCCAGCCGCCGCTTGCGTCCCGATCACGGCACGGCTGACAGCGTGACCGCCGCCCCCGTATGCAGCGATTCGCGCAGCGCCTGGCCGATGCGCGTGGCCTCCAGGGCGTCTTCGAGCGTCGCGCCGAGGCTCCCCGCCTGCGTCCGCCCCGCCTTGCGTGCCGCCACTTCGGCGACGAACGCCTGCGCTTCGTTCAGGAACGCCTCTTCGAAACGGTCGAAGAACGTGGGCGTGCAAACGCTGCGCACGCCGGTCGAATCGTAGACATCGACGCGATTCGCGCGCGGGATGCGGCCGATCGCGAGCGCCCCCGCCGTGCCGATCACCTCGCTCGACGTGTCGTTGCCGTGCGCCATCGTGCGCGAGGCGTAAAACATCGCGAGACGGCCGCCCTCGAACTCGCAGATCGCCACGCCGTTGTCCACGTCGCCCGATTCGCGCAGCCCTTCGTGCAGCGCGATTGCGCCTGCGGCGTACACGCGTGTGGCGCGCGGCTTGCCGAGCAGCCAGCGCGCAACGTCGATGTCGTGAACCGTGCAGTCGAGGAAAATGCCGCCCGAAGTCGGCGCGAAGCGCACGAAAAAGCCTTCGGGATCGTTCAGATCGCAGGTCTGCGAGCGCACCAGAAAAGGCTTGCCGATCGCCCCCGCCTGCACGCTTGCGTAGGCATCCTGATAACTTGGATCGAAGCGGCGCATGAAGCCGATGGTCACCTGCCGGTCGGCATGACGACGCGACACGTTCACCACCCGCTCGCATTCGGCCACGTCGAGCGAGAGCGGCTTCTCGCAGAACACGTGCTTGCCCGCTTCGAGCGCCTGCACGATCTGCTCGGCGTGCAATGCTGAAGGCGTGACGAGCCACACCGCATCGACCGCTTGATCGGCCAGCAAATCGGCGTACTTGCCATACAGCCGCGCGGCGGGCAGCGCCTCGCGCGCCCACGCGAGATCCGCTTCCAGCGGACTGCACGCGGCCGCGAGCGTTGCACCCGGCACGCGATACGCCAGGTTCTGCGCGTGCCGCCGCCCCAACCGCCCAAGTCCCGCCACGCCCACGCGCAACGTCTGGGCACGATCGATTGCCTGCATCCTTGCTCTCCTCGCTTGATCTGCGCTCGCTTCAATCGCCCAGCGTCACGACACGGCCCTCGCGCCACGACAGCGAGGCAGCTTCGGCCAACTCCAGCGCTTTCAGGCCGTCGGCGACCGAGGTGCGCACCGGCACGCCCTGCGTCACGGCTTCGTGAAAGTGCGCCATTTCGCGCGCATAGGCCGCGCGATAGCGTTCGAGGAAGAACGCCTCGGGCACGTCCTGCGCGACAGCGGTCTTCGACCACGCGACCACCTCGGTCGGCTTCATGTTGCCCGCCTGCAGCATGCCCTCGCTGCCGAGCACCTCGAAGCGCTGGTCGTAACCATAGGCCGCGCGCCGCGCCGTGTTGATCTGGCAAAGACGCCCGCGCTTCGTGCGAATCGTCACCGCCGTCGAATCGATGTCGCCCGCGTCGGCAATCGCCGGGTCGGACAGGCAGCTGCCTGTGGCATGCACGCTCACCGCCTCGTCGTCGAGGATCCAGCGGAAGATGTCGAAGTCGTGGATCAGCATGTCCTTGAAGATGCCGCCCGAGTGCTTGATGTATTCGACGGGCGGCGCGCCCGGGTCGCGGCTCGTGATGATCAGCATTTCCGGCGTGCCGATCTCGCCTGCATCGAGGCGCGTCTTGAGCGCGGCGAACGTGGGATCGTAGCGGCGCTGGAAGCCGATCATGGCCACGACGCCCGCGCGCTGAACGGCTTCTGCGCAGGCGCGCGCGCGCTCGATGGTCAGATCGACGGGCTTTTCGCAGAAGATATGCTTGCCCGCTGCCGCCGACTTGAGGATCAGTTCGGAGTGCGTATCGGTGCTCGAGCAAATTACCGTGGCGCCGATCGAAGCGTCGCCGAACGCGGCGTCCACATCCACGACCTGCGCGCCGTGCTGTGCGGCGAGCGCGGCGGCGGCTTCGCGATTGACATCGATCACGTACTTCAGACGCACGCCCGGCTGGCGCGCGAGATTGCCCGCATGAATGCGGCCAATGCGCCCCGCGCCGAATACCGCCACATCCAGCGTTGTCGCTGCGCCGCTTGCTGCACTAGTCATCGTATCCTCCGGTGTCGGTCGATTCTTCCACGTTGAGTTCGAGCCGGTACGCAAGCGCAATGAAGAGCGCCTGGCACAGGCAGAAGGTGCTGGTGAGCGAGCGGAACGCGAACGCGCTCCCTTCCTTCACATAGAGCTGCGCGTTCGCGTGGCGCGCGAGCGGCGAAAGCTGGCTGTCGGTGATGACGAGCGTCCTGGCGTGGTGCTGCTGCGCCACCCGCAGGCAGTACTGCGTTTCTTTGCCGTAGGGCGCGAAGCTGATGGCGATCACCACGTCGCCCTTCTTCACGCCGCGAATCTGTTCGTGGTACATGCCGCCGAGCCCCGAGACGAGGTGCACGCGCTTGCGCGTGTGCTGCAAGGCATAGACGATGTAGCTCGCCACTGGAAACGAGCGGCGCACGCCGATCACGTAGATGTTGTCCGCCTGCTCGAGCATCTTCACGGCTTCGTCGAACTGCGCGCCGTCCAGGCCGGCTTCGAGTTCGTCGAGCCCGCTGCGGCACGCGCCGATGAACTCGCGTGCCACGGCGCCGCCCATGTCCGGGCTCGCTTCGCCTTCCTTGGCGTCGATCAGTTGGCGAATGCGCTGCTGATAGCTCGTGGCCGAGGCGCCTTGCCCCGCATAGGCCTGACGGAACACGGCCTGGAGGTCGGAGAAGCCCGAGAAGCCGAAGCGCTGCGCAAAGCGCACCACCGCCGAAGGATGCACGCCGCAGCTCGCGGCAATGTCGCTCGTACGGTCCATCATCACGCTCGCGCGGTGCTGCTCGATGTAGGTCGCGATGCTTTTCAGCTGACGCGGCAGCGCCTCGTAATCGTGGGCGATGCGCTGCATCAATTCGTCTACGCCTGCTACGGCGTCGGTTGTGTCATCCGCCATGATTGTTTTCCTCGGCTGGTTGCCGCACTGCCGCAAAGCCTTACCAGGCTTCGATTCCACGGCATGCCGACGGAGCCGATTATAGGCAGCGCGTCACACGAATGGAACAGATTTTCCATTTTTATTTGCAATGAAATTTTCGTTGCAAGTCGCGAGGCGATGTCCTACTCTTGTCGATGAGCGCGGCAGCTGGTGCAGGTAACAAGCGGCATGTCAAAAGCGCGGCTGCGGCATTCACCCCAAGAACGAACGACAGACCGAGAAAGGTGGAGACAATGACTCAACGCAAGGGCAAGACCATGCTCCGGAGGTTGGCCGCAGTGCTCGCGCTGGCAGCGGGCGTCACAGGTGCGAGCGTGCTCAGCGCGCAAACGGCGCAAGCCGCCGACGGCCATTTCGTGCTGATCAGCCACGCGCCCGATTCCGACTCGTGGTGGAACACGATCAAGAACGCCATCAAGCAGGCCGACGAAGACTGGAACGTCGAGACCGACTACCGCAATCCACCCAACGGCGACATCGCCGACATGTCGCGCCTGATCGAACAGGCCGCCGCGCGTAACTACGACGGCGTGATCGTGACCATCGCCGACTACGACGTGCTCAAGAGCTCGATCGGCAAGGTCACGCAAAAGAAGATTCCGCTCGTGACGATCAACTCGGGCACCGAGGAACAGAGCGAGAAGCTCGGCGCGATCATGCACGTGGGTCAGCCCGAATACGTGGCGGGCCACGCAGCCGGCGAAAAGGCCAAGGCCGCGGGCGTGAAGTCGTTCCTGTGCGTGAATCACTTCGCGACCAACGCCGTGTCGTTCGAACGCTGCCGCGGATTTGCCGATGCGCTCGGCGTGGACTACAAGAGCTCGACAATCGACTCCGGCCAGGACCCGACGGAAATCCAGTCGAAGGTGAGCGCGTATCTGCGCAACCATCCGAACACGGGCGCGATCCTCACGCTCGGCCCGGTGCCGGCGGCCGCCACGCTCAAGGCGATCGACCAGATGGGCCTCGCGGGCAAGATCTACTTCTGCACGTTCGACTTCTCGGATGACATTGCCAAGGCGATCCGCGCAGGCACCATCCAGTTCGCGATCGACCAGCAGCCGTACCTGCAGGGCTACATCCCCGTGGCCGTTCTCGCGATCGTGAAGAAGGAGCACACCACGGACCCGCAGAAGATCCGCCAGATCCTCGAAGCGAATCCGAAGTTCAAGCAGCGCCTTGAAACCTATGGCCTGCAGCCCTCGTACGGTCCGAAGAACATCCGCTCGGGTCCGGGCTTCATCACCAAGGAGAATCTCGACAAGGTCGTGAAGTACGCAGGTCAGTATCGCTAAGCATTTTTTGTCAGCCACGCGCGGCGGTGGCTAGCATCTTCCGATGCCCATCGCCTCTCGCCAGCCTCGCCGCGCGCCATTCACCGTGTTGCTTCTACTGCAAGGCAGTCGCTTGTGGGGAATGCGCTCGGGTATTTGAGCCAACGCAGACGCGAATGCGTCTGCCACGGCCGATCGCCTTGCACGAGACCAGCGTAAGGCGCTAAAGCACCAACTCTGGTCGATACAGGAGACATCATGGGTGTAGCCGGCAAACACTTCCCCTCGCACGCTCAGGAAGACGGCGCGCAAGACGCGCCCGCGCCGCAGCCAGGCGCCAGCGACGAACGCGTGCGCCGCGAATCGTGGTTCGGCCATCTGCTCGGCCGCCCCGAATTCGCCGCGATTTCCGGCACCGTGCTGGTCTTCGCCGTCTTCGCGATCGGCGCGGGCGGCTCGGGCATGTTCGATCTCGACGGCGTGATGAACTGGTCCCAGGTCGCCGCCTACCTCGGCATCCTGAGCGTCGGCGCGTGCCTGCTGATGATCGCCGGCGAGTTCGACCTCTCCATCGGCTCGATGATCGGCTTCGCCGGCATGATGGTGGCGATCCCCACGATGTACTTCCACTGGCCCATCGCGCTTTCCATTCTGTTCGCGTTCGTGGGCTGCACCGCGCTCGGCGCGCTCAACGGCTACCTCGTGATGCGCACGCGGCTGCCTTCTTTCATCGTCACGCTCGCGTTCCTCTTCATCCTGCGCGGCCTGACGCTTGCGCTCTCGATCATGTTCGCCGACCGCACGATCGTCTCGGGCGTGGGCGATGTGGCCAAAGCCGACTTCGTGACCAACCTGCTTTTTCATGGCACGGCGTTCAAGGGCCTGTTCGTCGCGCTTGCGCATATCGGCATCGGCAGGATGCTCGAAAACGGTCAGCCGCTCGTGCCCGGCGTGCCCAAGGTGATTCTCTGGTGGTTCGCGCTCGTGGCGATCGGCGCATTCGTGCTCGCCAAGACGCGCTACGGCAACTGGATTCTCGCCGTGGGCGGCGACGCCAACGCCGCGAAGAACGTGGGCGTGCCCGTGAAGCGCGTGAAGATTTCGCTCTTCATGCTCACCGCGTTCTGCTCGTGCCTGTTCGCCGTGCTGCAGGTGTGCGACATCGGTTCGGCCGCTGCCGATCGCGGGCTGCAGAAAGAATTCGAAGCGATCATCGCCGCGGTGATCGGCGGCACGCTGCTCACGGGCGGCTACGGCTCGGTGATCGGCGCAGCATTCGGCGCACTCATCTTCGGCGTCGTGCAGATCGGCATCACTTACACGAACATCGATTCGGACTGGTTCCGCGTGTTCCTCGGCGTGATGCTGCTCATTGCCGTGCTCTTCAATCACTATGTGCGCCGCCGCGTCGCGCAATCGTAAGCCGGAGGCTCAAATGTCCGACACTCAAAACACCGCAGACGGCGACACGATTCTCGCGCTCGAGAATGTCAGCAAGTACTTCGGCAAGGTCATCGCACTGAACGGCGTCACATTGCGCTTGAAACGCGGCGAGGTGCACTGCCTGCTCGGCGACAACGGCGCGGGCAAGTCCACGCTCATCAAGACACTCGCCGGCGTGCACCAGCCGACCTCTGGCCAGTACTTCGTGGACGGCAAACCCGTAATGTTCGATTCGCCGAAAGACGCGCTCGATCTCGGCATCGCCACCGTCTACCAGGATCTCGCGCTCGTGCCGCTGCTCTCGGTCGCGCGCAACTTCTTCATGGGCCGCGAGCCGCAAAAGAAGCTGTTCGGCTTCATCAACGTGATGGATCTCGATTCGAGCGCCGCGATCGCGAAGGACCGCCTCGCCGGAATGGGCATCAACGTGCGCGACCCGCATCAGGCCATCGGCACGATGTCGGGCGGCGAGAAGCAGTGTCTCGCGATCGCACGCGCCATTCACTTCGGCGCACGCGTGCTGATTCTCGACGAGCCGACCGCCGCGCTCGGCGTGAAACAGAGCTTCAACGTGCTCAAGCTGATTCACGCCGCACGCGCAAAGGGCATTTCGGTGATCTTCATCACCCACAACGTGCACCACGCCTACCCCATCGGCGACTCGTTCACGCTGCTCAATCGCGGTCGCTCGCTCGGGACCTACACGAAGGACACGATTAGCAAGAACGAAGTGCTCGACATGATGGCGGGCGGTGCGGAGATGCAGAAGATGATCGCCGAACTCGACGGCGCGACCATCTGAGCACGAGCGCACGGCACAGCTCCCAACAGGAATACACATGGCCCTGACTCATTCAACCCCGCCCCGTTCCACTCCGGGCCGTTTCGCCGCCGGACGCAGCCGCGACATCGTCTGCCTCGGACGTCTGGGCGTCGATCTCTACGCTCAACAGGTGGGCGCGCGGCTCGAAGACGTCTCCACCTTCGCGAAGTATCTGGGCGGCTCCTCGGCGAACATCGCCTTCGGCTGCGCGCGCCTTGGCCTGAGGTCGGCCATGCTCACGCGCGTGGGCGACGACCATATGGGGCGCTTCCTCGTCGAAACGCTCACGAAGGAAGGCTGCGACACGAGCCATGTGCGCGTGGACCATGAACGCCTCACGGCGCTCGTGCTGCTGGGCCTGAAAGACCGCGACACATTCCCGCTGATTTTCTACCGCGAGAACTGTGCCGACATGGCCGTCGATGCGGGCGACTTCGACGAAGCCTTCATCGCCTCCTCGAAAGCGCTGCTCATTACCGGCACGCACTTCTCGACCGAACAGGTGAATCGCACGAGCCTCACCGCGCTCGACTACGCGCGCCGCAACAACGTGCGCACCGTGCTCGACATCGACTACCGTCCCGTGCTCTGGGGCCTCACCGGCAAGGCGGACGGCGAGACGCGCTTCGTCGCGAGCGAAGGGGTGAGCGCGCATTTGCAGCGCATCCTGCCGCATTTCGATCTCGTGATCGGCACCGAGGAAGAGTTCCGCATTGCAGGCGGCAAGGAATCGCTCGTCGATGCGCTCAAGCGCGTGCGCGAAGTCACGGAAGCGACGCTGCTCGTCAAACGCGGGCCGCTCGGCTGCCAGATCGTGGAAGGTGCGGTGCCCGTCTCGATGGACGATTTGCCCATGCAGCGCGGCGTGGAAGTCGAAGTACTCAACGTGCTCGGGGCGGGTGACGCTTTCGCCTCCGGCTTTCTTTCGGGCTGGCTGCGCGACGCCTCGCTCGAAGACTGCGCGCGCTCGGCCAACGCGTGCGGCGCCCTCGTCGTCTCGCGGCACGGCTGCGCGCCCGCCATGCCGACGCCCGTGGAACTCGACTACTTCCTGCGCGAAGCGGTCGCCGACCCCGTACGCATGCGCCGCCCCGACCGTGACGCGACGCTCGCGCGCCTGCATCGCGTGACACCCGCGCGCAAGCGGCACGACGAAGTGCTCGGCTTCGCGTTCGATCATCGCAACCAGTTCTTCGATCTCGCGCAGCACACCGGCGCAAGCGAAGCGCGCATTTCGTATCTGAAGAATCTCTTCGTCGAGGCGGTCGCGCAGACCGAACGCACGCTCGGCTTGCAGGGACGCATCGGTGTCCTGATCGATGACCGCTACGGCCAGGATGCGCTCAACGCCGCAACCGGCCGCGGCTGGTGGATCGGCCGTCCGGTCGAGCTGCCGGGCTCCGTGCCGCTCGTGTTCGACCATGGCCGCTCGATCGGCACGACGCTCGCGTCCTGGCCCATTGATCACACGGTGAAGTGTCTCGTGCAGTTCCACCCCGACGAGCCCATCGAACAGCGTCTCGAACAGGAAGCGCAACTGCGCGCGCTCTACGACGCCACCCAGGCGAGCGGCCACGAACTGCTGCTCGAAGTGATCCCGCCGAAGCTTAACGGCGAGCCGAACGCGCCCGATACGGTCTATCGCGCGCTCAAGCGGCTCTACAACATCGGCCTCTATCCGGAGTGGTGGAAGCTCGAACCGACGGGCGCCGCGCAATGGCGCGAGATCGACGCACTGATCGCCGAGCGCGACCCGTATTGCCGCGGCGTCGTGCTGCTCGGGCTCTCCGCGCCGATCGACCAGCTCGTGGAGGGCTTTCGCGCGGCGGCCGTCTCGAATACGTGCCGGGGCTTCACAGTGGGCCGCTCGATCTTCTATGAACCGAGCCTCGCCTGGCTCGCAGGCGAAATCGGCGACGACGAGGTGATCGCCCGCGCGCGCCGCGCCTTCGAAACGCTGATCGGCGCGTGGCGCGCCGCGCGCACCGACGCTCGAGGTGCGCACGACAACCATGAGGAGAAGGCGGCATGAATCAACGCATTGCTCCTGGCGACTACGCCGCGCAGGAAAGCGCACAGAACGCAGTACCCGCGGCACACACGAGCACCGTGCGGCTTACGGCGGCGCAGGCGCTCGTGCGCTATCTCGCTGCGCAGCGCGTGGCGAGCGAGGACGGCTCAGGCCGTACGGAGCCGCTATTCGGCGGCGTGTTCGCGATCTTCGGTCACGGCAACGTGGCTGGCATCGGGGAAGCGCTTTATCAGTATCGGCACGAACTGCCCACGCTGCGCGCGCACAACGAGCAGGCCATGGCGCACAGCGCGATCGCCTATGCCAAGGCGCATTTTCGCCGCCGCATGATGGCGGTGACGACCTCGATTGGCCCCGGCGCGACGAATCTCGTCACGGCGGCCGCGCTTGCGCACGTGAACCGCTTGCCGGTGCTGCTGTTGCCCGGCGACATTTTCGTGTCGCGCGAACCCGATCCGGTGCTGCAGCAGATCGAGGATCTGCATGACGGCGGCCTCTCCGCTAACGACGCGCTGCGCCCCGTCTCGCGCTACTTCGACCGCATCGTGCATCCCGCGCAGCTGCTCACGGCGCTGCCGCGCGCGCTGCGCGTGCTCACCGACGCCGCGCTCTGCGGCCCCGTCACGCTCGCGCTGCCGCAGGACGTGCAGGCCATGGCATGGGACTATCCGGCGAGCTTCTTCACGCCGCGCCTCGTGACATTCCACGCCCCAGCGCCTATTCAGACCGAGATCGATGCGGCGCTTATGCAGTTGCATCGCGCGAAGCGCCCGCTCATCGTCGCGGGCGGCGGCGTGCTCTATTCGCGCGCCTCGCAGGCCTTGCAGACGCTTGCGGCCTCGCGCGGCATACCCGTGGCCGAAACGCAGGCGGGCAAAGGCTCGCTCGCGTGGGACGATCCGCTCAACGTCGGCGCGCTCGGTGTGACAGGCTCGCCCGCCGCCAACGAACTGGCGCGCGACGCCGACTGCGTGCTCGCCGTGGGCACGCGTTTGCAGGACTTCACGACCGGCTCGAACTCGCTCTTTGCGAACGCGCATGTGATCGGCGTGAACGCCAACGGCTTCGACGCGCTCAAGCACGACGGCCTCGCCGTGCAGGCCGACGCGCGCCAGGCGCTCGCTGCGCTCAACGACGAACTGATCAACTGGCGCGCCGACGCGAACTGGACCGCCCGCGCCCAGCGCCTCGCGGGCGACTGGCGCGCGAGCATCGAGCGCATCACGCACGCGCCGCAGGAACGCAACCGCCTGCCCTACGACGCCGATGTGATCGGCGCCGTGCAGCGCTCGTCGAGTCGTTCGTACACCGAAGACATCGTCGTCTGCGCGGCCGGCACGCTGCCCGCCGAGCTGCACAAGCTCTGGCGCGCGGGCCAGCCCGGCGCCTATCACGTCGAATACGGCTACTCGTGCATGGGCTACGAGATCGCGGGCGGCCTGGGCGCGAAGCTTGCGCGGCCCGATCGCGAGGTCATCGTCATGGTGGGCGACGGCAGCTATCTGATGATGAACAGCGAGATCGCCACCTCGGTCATGCTGGGCGCGAAGCTCATCATCGTCGTGCTCGACAACCGCGGCTACGGCTGCATCAACCGGTTGCAGCAGGCTTGCGGCGGCGCGCCGTTCAACAACCTGTTCGACGATTGCGCGCAAGGGCCGCTCGGCGCCCCTCGCATCGATTTCGCCTCGCATGCGCGCTCGCTCGGCGCGCAGGCCGAGCACGTGGCGAACGTCGCGGAACTCGAAGCGGCGATGCAACGCGCGCGCGCTTCGTCGCGCACTTACGTGGTCTCCATCGACACCGACCCCGCGCGCACGACGGAGGAAGGCGGCTGGTGGTGGGAGGTCGCCGTGCCCGAGGTGTCCACGCGCGCCACCGTGCGCGAGGCGCGCGAGCGCTATGAAGAGCAGGTCGCGCAGCGCAGCGGACGCGCGCAATCCAGCGACGACGAATCCGGCAACGCATAACGGCTCTGACGACACAGACATCGAGGAGCGCACATGAGCGCATTTGAAGTACGCATCGGCATCAACCCGCTGTCGTGGATGAACGACGACCTGCCCTCGCTCGGCGGCGAGACGCCGCTATCGCAGGCGCTGACCGAGGGCCGCGAGATCGGTTACGAGGGCTTCGAGCTAGGCAACAAGTTTCCGCGCGAGCCGCAGGCGCTCAGGTCGCTCCTCGCGCAACACGATCTATCGCTCGTCTCCGGCTGGTATTCGGGCATGCTCGCGCGACGCAGCGTGGAAGAAGAGATCGCCGCGGTCGAGAAGCATCTGGACCTGCTCGCAGAGAACGGCGCGACCGTGATGGTCTACGGCGAGGTCGCCGATTCGATCCAGGGCGCGCCGCGTCCGCTCTACCAGCGCCCGCGCTTTTTCAGCGACAAGCAGTGGGACGAATACGCCGCGCGCGTGGACGCCTTCGCGCGCCATACGCTCTCGCGCGGCGTGCGGCTCGCGTACCACCATCACATGGGCGCCTATGTCGAAACGCCCGCCGACGTCGACAAGCTCATGGCGCGCACGAGCGACGCCGTGGGCCTGCTGTTCGACGCAGGCCATATGACGTTTGCAGGCGGCGACCCCGTCGCCGAACTCGACAAGCACATTGCACGCGTATGTCATGTGCACTGCAAGGACGTGCGCCCGGCAGTCATGAAACTCGCACGCAACCGCAACTGGAGCTTTCTCGACGCCGTGCTCGCAGGCGCGTTCACCGTACCGGGCGACGGCGCCATCGATTTTCCCGCGATCATCGCGCGCCTGAAGCGTCACGGCTATCGCGGCTGGCTCGTCGTCGAAGCCGAGCAGGACCCCGTAATCGCACCGTCGTACGAATATGCGCAAAAGGGTTACCGTACGCTGCGCACGCTCGTCGATGCGACGGACACCCCATCGAAGGAGGCAGCATGACTCTGCTGGTCAAGGCCGCGCGCGAAGGTCAGACGATCGCGCGCGTCACGCCCGACACCGCGGGCTGGCGCTATGTCGGCTTCGCCGCATACCGGCTCGAAGTGGATGAACTCGTCTATGTCAGTGAGCCCGATCGCGAGAGCTGCATCGTCGTGCTCTCGGGCTCGGTGGATATCGAGGCGGGCGGCGAGCGCTGGTCGAGCCTCGGCTCGCGCGACAGCGTCTTCGAAGACGCCGCGCCTTATGCCGTTTATGTGCCGCCCGGCGTGAAAGCGACGGTGCGCGCCAAGCGCAATGCCGAAGTGGGCGTGGCGAGCGCGCCCGCCAAAGGCACGCTGCCCGCTCGCCTCATCGAGCCCGCGCAGATGAAGCGCTCCACGCGCGGCAAGGGAGCGAATACGCGCTACGTATGCGATATCCTGCCGCAAGACGCGCCCGCGGAATCGCTGCTCGTGGTCGAGGTGCGCACGCCTTCGGGCCATTCGTCGAGCTACCCGCCGCACAAGCACGACGCCGACCGCTTGCCGCACGAAAGCGCGCTCGAAGAAACCTACTATCACCGGCTCAATCCGCAGCAGGGTTTCGCGTTCCAGCGCGTGTACACTGACGCGCGCGATCTGGACGAAACGATGGCCGTGGAAAATCACGACGTCGTGATGGTGCCGCGCGGCTATCACCCGGTCGTCGTCCCGTATGGCTATGACTCGTACTACCTGAATGTGATGGCGGGCCCCACGCGCGAATGGCACTTCCACAACGACCCGGCGCACGCGTGGATCATCGAGCGCGACGCGAAGTGACGCGTCCATAAAAAAACGCCGCGTGTCGGACCACGCGGCGTTTTTCGTTGTGACCGCAACGAACTGCAGGAGCGTCAAGCCAGCCGGAATTTCCCCACCAGCCGCTTGAGCACCTTGGCTTGATCGTCGAGCGATTGCGCCGCCGCGGTCGCCTCTTCAACGAGCGCCGCGTTCTGCTGCGTGCCGGCGTCCATCTGCGTGACCGCGCGGCTGATTTCCTCGATGCCCGAGCGCTGCTCGCGCGACGCCGCCGAAATTTCGCCGATGATGTCGTTCACGCGCCGCACGGCCTTCACGACTTCGTCCATCGTCGAGCCCGCGTCCTGCGCCAGCGTCGAGCCATTCGATACGCGCTCGACCGATGCGCCGATCAGCGTCTTGATCTCCTTGGCCGCCGCCGCGCTGCGCTGCGCGAGGCTGCGCACCTCGCCCGCCACCACGGCGAAGCCGCGCCCTTCCTCGCCCGCGCGCGCCGCTTCCACGGCGGCGTTGAGCGCGAGGATGTTGGTCTGGAACGCAATGCCCTCGATCACGCCAATGATGTCCGCGATACTCTTCGCGCTGTCGTTGATCTCCTGCATCGTCGCGACCACGCGCCCGACCACCGAGCCGCCCTTCTCCGCGATTGCCGAGGCATTGCCCGCGAGCGTGCTGGCCTGTTCGGCGTTTTCGGCATTCAGACGCACCGTGGACGTGAGCTGCTCCATGCTGCTCGCCGTGCGCTCGAGCGCCATGGCCTGTTCTTCGGTGCGGCGCGACAGATCGAGATTGCCGGTCGAGATTTCGCCCGAGGCGGAGGCGATCGCCTCGGCGCTCGCGGCGATCTCGGCCACCGTGGTCGAGAGACCCTTCTGCATGTCGCGCAGCGCGCCCAGCATGCTCGCCGCGTCGCGGGCGTGAACCGTGACGGGCTGTGCGAGATCGCCGGCCGCGATCCGGGCCGCGATGGCCTTGGCGTGCGCGGGCTCGCCGCCCAGTTGCCGCGCGATGCGGCGCACGACCCATTCGCTCACGAAGAACGCGAGCACGAACATGGCCACCGTCGCCACGGCCATCATCACGAACGACGACTTGAAGATGAACTCGGCCTTTTCGATGGTCGCCTTCGCGGCCGTCCCGCGCTGCGCGACGAGGTCGTTGACGAGCGTTTCGAGCTTGCCGGTCTCCACGAGCAGCGAGACGTCCTGCGTGCCCACCTGCCAGCTCATCTGCGAGAGATCGAGCGGCTGCTGCTTCACGAGCGTCACGAAGTCGCGCAGATGGCCGCTCCACGCCGTGGTCGCATCGGCGAGCTTCTTTTGCAGGGCGAGCGCGTCGCCGCCCTGCTCCTGCGCGTACTGCTGCAGCTGGCTTATGCCGCGCTCCAGCGCACCGAGATCCTTGTCGATGTCCTGGCCTAGTTCGTCGCGCTCGCGCGCCGTGGTCGCGGTGAGCAGCATCTTCTGCGCGCGGCTCGCGCGCAGCACGTGGCCGCGCGCTTCCTCGGCCGCGCGGCTCGCGACGTAGCCCTGTTCGTAGATCGATTGCGTCGAGCCGTTCAGGCGGCTGATTTGCGCGAGCGAAATGGCGCCGATGGCGAGCGTGCCGATCAGCACCAGCGCGAAGGCGAGACGCAGTGTGGCCTTCACGGAAAGCCGCGAGCGGCGCGTCGCCGCGCCGGCGCGTCCCGTTTTGCGTTGCTGCGCGTGCGCCGCGCTGCCTGCCGGATCCTGCGGCACGAACCCTGCGTGCCCGCCGCCTTGCGATACTGCTTTCATTTTGGTCCCCAGCATTGTTGTCAGGCTCAGCGCCATCGTTCCTGATTTGCGCTACGCCTCAACCCCGGTCTACGGCACACCACCGCGCATTCTTTAACGCCTTCGCGCGCGCGGTGCGGCCCGTACTCCAGCCCCGTTTTGCGCACCTCGTGGGCGCGCATATCGGCGGTTTATACACGGCCAAAATGAGATGCCAAAAATCCCGCATTAATTTCGAGTATTCGTAACAGCCTCTTGCGGCATTGGGCCGCAGGGTAACGGTGCGCCGCCGATGTCCGATTCTCGACAAATCTTGTCCGTACAGTTCGAGCAAGACACATTACACTGCGCTCATAACTCTTATACATGTCGTTTCATGCCGTCGCCGCTGCCCGTCTGGCGTGGTGCCCGCTGAATACTCTCTGCTGCTACCGACAACATGGAAACCAGTCTCGACAAGCGCGCCCTGCCGGGCGCTGCCGCGGGTCCGTCCGCGGCCGCTTCCGCCCCCGCCGCCGCGGCCGCGGTGCAACGCACCGTCTACTCGGTGCTGGGTGCGATCAGCTTCTCGCACCTGCTCAACGACATGATCCAGTCGTTGATCCTCGCCATCTACCCGATGCTCAAGGACAACTTCTCGCTGTCGTTCACGCAGATCGGCCTCATCACCCTCACTTACCAGATCACGGCGTCGATGCTGCAGCCGCTAGTGGGCTTCTTCACCGACAAGCGGCCCCTGCCGTATTCGCTGCCCGTCGGCATGGGCTTCACGCTGTGCGGCCTGCTGCTGATGTCGGTCGCGCCGACCTTCGGCGTGCTGCTCGTGGCGGCCGCGCTGGTGGGCTGCGGCTCGTCGGTGTTCCATCCGGAATCGTCGCGCGTGGCGCGCATGGCGTCGGGCGGGCGTCACGGTCTCGCGCAGTCGCTCTTCCAGGTGGGCGGCAACGCGGGCACGTCGCTCGGGCCGCTGCTCGCCGCCGCGATCGTCATTCCGCACGGCCAGCGCAGCATTGCGTGGTTCTCGGCGGCGGCGCTCGTCGGTATGGTCGTGCTCACGCAGATCGGCCGCTGGTATAAAGCCCATCCCGCGATGAAGAAAAAGCGCGCCGAGGTGCCGCACGTCGCGCTCTCGCGTGGACGCGTCGCGGGCGCCATCGGCGTGCTCGTGCTGCTCGTGTTCTCGAAGTACTTCTATCTCGCGAGCATCAACAGCTACTTCACGTTCTATCTGATCGACCGCTTCCACCTCTCCGTGCAGGCCGCGCAGATCCATCTGTTCGTGTTCCTCGCCGCCGTGGCCGCCGGCACGATCATTGGCGGCCCGGTGGGTGACCGCATCGGCCGCAAGTACGTGATCTGGGTCTCGATTCTCGGCGTGGCGCCGTTCACGCTGCTGCTGCCCTACGCCAACCTGTTCTGGACCGGCGTGCTCACGGTGATCATCGGCGTGGTGCTGGCCTCGGCGTTCTCGGCCATCCTCGTCTATGCGCAGGAGCTGATTCCGGGCAAGGTGGGCATGGTCGCGGGTCTCTTCTTCGGCTTCGCGTTCGGCTTGGGCGGCATCGGCGCGGCGGTGCTCGGCCAGTTGGCGGATGCGACGAGCATCGGCTTCGTCTACAAGGTTTGCTCGTTCCTGCCGCTCATCGGCATCCTCACCGTGTTGCTGCCCGACGTGGAAGGCAAGCGCGCGAAGAAAACCGCCTAAGCGCAGCGGCGCAGCGGCATCACTTTGCCGCTCGGCAAAACGGCCGGACGCCCCTCGAGGCTCCGGCCGTTGTTCGTTGTGCGTCTGCACACGCTTTGCCTCGCCGCGACTTCGTACTAGGCTTGTGGTTGGCCGCCGCCTCCCGTCCGCCAGCCAGCCCCTGGGGCCCGGCGCAAGGCGGCGCTTTCGAGACGCCCGCGCACGAGGTTCGCCATGCAACTGTCCACGGTAGAGATCGAAAAACCTGAAGCCACCAACTTCATCCTTGGCCAGACCCACTTCATCAAATCCGTCGAGGATCTGCACGAGGCGCTCTACGGCACGGTGCCGGGCATCCAGTTCGGCCTCGCGTTCTGCGAGGCGTCGGGCAAGCGGCTCGTGCGGCGTTCGGGCACGCAGGACGCACTCATCGAGATGGCGACGCAGAACGCGCTGCGCATTGCCGCAGGGCATTGCTTCATCGTCTTTCTCGGCGACGGCTTCTTCCCTGTCAACGTGCTCAATACGATCAAGGCCGTGCCCGAGGTCTGCCGCATCTTCTGCGCCACGGCGAACCCCACGCAGGTGCTGATCGCCGAAACGGATCAGGGACGCGGCATCGTCGGCGTGGTGGACGGCATGCCGCCGCTGGGCGTCGAGGCCGAGGACGACGTGCGCTGGCGCAAGGACCTGTTGCGCGCCATCGGCTACAAGGCCTGAGCGCCGATGACGACGCTGCGCGCGGCGATCGAGCGGCAGACGGCACACGCGCTCGCGTGCGGCGCGCTCCATCCCATCGAGACGGCGCATACCTTCATCGACGATGGCGGCATGCGTTTCTCCGTGCGCGTGGCCGAGAACCTCGCGCGCAAGGAGGCGGCGCGGCTCACGCCGCAGACTTCGATTGCGTCCGCTCCGCAGCCCCCGCGCAATCCGTTCCTGCCTTACGAGTCCGATCTGTTCGTCGGCGACCTCTCGCCCACCCATATCGCGCTGCTCAACAAGTTCAATGTGATCGACCGGCATCTGCTGATCGTGACGCGCCGCTACGAGCCACAGGAAGCGCTGCTCGACGCGGCGGACTTCACCGCGCTGATCGCGGTGCTGCGCGAGATCGACGGACTCGGGTTCTACAACGGTGGTGCGGTAGCGGGTGCGAGCCAGCCGCACAAGCATTTGCAGATGGTGCCGCTGCCGCTCGCAGGCGATGGGCCTCACGCCGCGCCGCTCGAAGCGCTGCTCGGCGGCGCGCAGGCGGTCCACGGGGCGCGTCCCATCGCGATCGTGCCGGGGCTCGCGTTTCGCCATGCGTTCGCGCGCCTCGATCTCGGCCCGAGTATCGGCACGGCGGAAGATGCCGCGCAAGTCGCACTCGGCTGCTATCGCGCGCTGCTGGACGCGGCGGGCGTGCCCACGATCGACGTGGGCGGCGTCGCGCATCAGGGCGCGCCGTACAACCTGCTCGTTACACGCCGGTGGATGCTGGTGGTGCCCCGCACGACGGAATGTGTCGAAGGGATTTCGGTCAACTCGCTCGGCTTTGCCGGCTCGTTCTTCGTGCGCAATGCGGCGCAGTTGCAAACGCTCGCACAGCTCGGCCCGATGACGGCGCTCGAACGCGTAAGCGTGGCGCGTTGAGGCGCCGAGGCGCGTCTAGCCGACCGCGTCTGGCCGACCGCGTCTAGCCGACCGCGTCTAGCCGACCGCGTCTAGCCGACCGCGTCTAGCCGACGACGAGCGGCTCGAGCGCCGCGCGCAGCGCATCGGGCAACGCGCTCACGGGCCGGCGCGTCGCGCGATCGACGTAGACGTGCACGAAATGCCCCTGCGCCGCGGGCGCGTCCTCGCCTTCGCGAAAGAGCCCGACCTCGTAGCGCACGCTCGACGACCCGAGGCGCGCAACGCGCAGCCCCGCTTCCACGCGCTCCGGGAACACGAGCGGCGCGAAGTAATTGCACTGTGTTTCGATGACGAGCCCGATGGTCGTGCCGTGCTCGATGTCGAGCGCGCCCGCGCGAATCAGATACTCGTTCACCACGGTGTCGAAGTAGCTGTAGTAGACGACGTTGTTCACGTGGCCGTAGACATCGTTGTCCATCCAGCGCGTGCCGATCGGCAGGAAATGACGATACCCGGAGCGGGCGACGGTAACGGGTCGGTTCATCGAAGAGATCCAGGGAAGGCGGGGCGGGAAAGCGTCGCTCGGCGCGCGGCCATCACTGGCCGGGACGCTCGACGAACTCGAACGGCAAGCCGCGCCGGCGCATCCATTCGCCGAGCGCCTGGCCCGTGCCCGCGCGCCACGGCCGCAGCTTCGCGGGCTCGACGAGGCGGTATTCGAGCAGTTCCGGCGAGAGCGCGATCGTGCCCGACGCCTTCACGTGATACGCGATGATGAGCTCGTTCTTGCGGATGAACTCGTAGACGCCAACGAGTTCGACACTCTCTGCACGCAGCGCGGTTTCCTCGTGCACTTCGCGCGCGATGCCCTCCTCGGGCGTCTCGCCGTTTTCGAGAAAGCCGGTGATGAGCGCGAACATGCCTTCGGGCCAGGCCGCGTTACGGGCCAGCAAAATGCGGCCCTCATACTCGACGATCGCCGCCACGACGGGCAGCGGATTGTTCCAGTGGACGTAGCCGCAGGCGTGGTCCGGGCAAGCGAGACGCACGCGGCCGCCTTCGTGGGCGGGATCGGCGCGCTCGGTCAGACGCGTGGCGCAGCGCGGGCAAAACTGGTATTCGCTCATGGGGAAAAGGCAGGGTCGATGGCGCTGGGAACCAGCCGCGCGGCCCGGTGGACACGCTCGCGGCGCCCGCGAAAGCGTCCATTCTAGTGTGCTATCAGCGTCCGCGTGCGGCCTCGCGCGTGTGCCACGCCCGCCAGACGAGCCCGATTGCGCCGGCCACGAGCGCACCCGCCGCGAGCCACAGCGAAGGCGAGAACGAGCCCGTCGACGCCGCGAGCGGCGCGGCCACGAGCGGCCCCGCGATCTGCCCGACGCCATAGGCGGCCGTCGCATAGCCCATCAGCGCGGCGGCATGCTCGCCGCGCAGCAGACGCGCCTCGCGCATCGCGAAGAGCGTGATCGCCGTGAACGGCAGCCCGATCAACACGCTGCCGAACGAGAAGCCCGCGGCGTTGGGCCAGACGATGCCGAGCGCGATGCCCACGGCCTGCAGCACGTAGGCGCCCGCCAGCATCAGGCGGTTGTCCCAGTGGAGCGGGAGGCGCGCAGCCAGCAGCGCGCCGGCGATCAGCGCGGCGCCGAGCATCGGCCAGAACAGGTCGGGCCAGGCCGACCCGGGCAGCGCGTGGCGCGCGATCACGGGCAGGAACGTCGCCGTGATGATGTAGCCGAAACCCGGCACGCCGTAGAGCAGCACGAGCCAGAAGGCGTCGGCACGGCGCCCTTCGCGCTGCGCGTGCGCGACGCTTGCCGAGGCACGCGCGGCGGGACGCGGCGCCAGCGCGCGCATGTCTGCTCCAAACGTCGACCAGACGACGGCGGCGAGGAGCGCGCTGATCAGCCCGAAGCCGATCCAGCCCGTGCGCGCGCCGAGACCGCCGGCCGCGCTCACGAACAGCCCGGTCGCAATGATGCCAACGCCGGGACCGGTGTAGATCACACCGCCCCACTCGTTCGCACCGAGCTGCGCGAGCCGCCGCAGGCCCCACTGCGAGGCGAATACGAAGGTCCACGCGCTCACCGCGCCCGCTACGAAGCGCACCACGGCCCAGATCCAGAACTGCTGCGTGAGGCCCATCGCGAGCGTGAGGAGCACCGTGACCACGAGGCCCGCGCGCACGATCTTCGCGGGCGCCATGCGCAGCGCGACGCAGCTGATCGCGCCCACGAAGTAGCCCGCGTAGTTCAGCGACGCGAGCCAGCCGCCGTGACGCAGGTCGAGCGCGCCGCCGTGCAGCATCAGCGGCAGGAGCGGCGTGAAGGCGAAGCGCCCGACACCCAGCGCGACGGCGAGGCTCACCATGCAGGCCAACGCCGCGCGCCGACCGGCATGCGGGCGGGCTTCGGAAACGTGGACGGTGCCGGGGACGTAGTCGTTCATGAGATCAGCAGATTAAGCAACTGCCTACCATCGTAGGCGATTCTACCGTTCACGAAAAATGAATTATCATGAATCGATGCATTCCAAGGAGAGAACTATGGACCTCGCCGAACTGGCGATTTTCCGGGCGGTGGTGCGGGAAAACGGCGTGACGCGGGCCGCCGCCAAGCTCAACCGCGTGCAGTCCAACGTGACCACGCGCATCAAGCAGCTCGAAGATCAACTCGGCACGCCGCTCTTCACGCGCGAGGGCCGCCGCCTCATTCTCACGCCCGCTGGCGAAACCCTGCTGCCCTACGCCGAGCGCCTGCTCGCGCTCGCGGACGAGGCGCGCCATGCGCTCAAGGCCGGTCGCCCGGCGGGACGCCTGCGGCTGGGCACCATGGAGAGCGCTGCAGCAAGCCGTCTGCCCGGCCTGCTCGCGCGCTATCACCAGACGTGGCCCGAGGTCACGCTCGAACTGGAAACGGGCACGACCGGCACGATGATCGAGCGCCTGCGCGAATACGCAATCGATGCGGCGCTGATCGCCACGCCGCTCGACGGGGTGCCGGACCCCGAGGTATTCGAGCACGTGCCGGTCTATCGCGAGGAACTCGTGATGATCACGCCGCGCGGCCACCGGCCGATCCGACAGCCCGGCGATATCGCGCTCTCCACGCTCGTCGCGTTCGAACGCAGCTGCGCGTATCGGGCCTATGTCGAGCGCTGGTATGTGGAGCATGGCATCCGGCCGTCCCGCGTGCTGGAGTTGGGCTCGTATCACGCGATCATTGCGTGCGTGGCGGCAGGCGCGGGTGTGGCCGTCGCGCCGCGCTCGGTGCTCGAACTGCCACGCAGCGCCGACGACGTCACGATTCATTCGCTTGGCAAGCTCGGTCAGATCGAGACGCTGCTCGCCTGGCGGCGTGGCCACTATTCGCCTGCGCTTGGTGCGTTGAAGGAAGCGCTGCTGGAGGATGCGCAACGCACGGGCAGCATGGCGGCGCCATTGGCAGCCGAAGCGGCAGTTACGCCCGCAGGCCTTCACGTATAAGCCGCGCGGAAACAAAAAGGGCTGCCCTCACGGACGGCCCTTCTTCGTCGCAAAGCGGCGTTCACGCCGCGACGCGTCGTATTACAGCTTCGCTTCGACCCAGCCCTTCACGCCCGCGAGCGCGGCCGGCAGATTGGCCGGCTCGGTACCGCCTGCCTGCGCCATGTCGGGACGGCCGCCGCCCTTGCCGCCGACCTGCTGGGCAACGAAGTTCACGAGCTCGCCGGCCTTGACCTTCTTGCTCGCCTCGGCGGTCACGCCCGCGATCAGGCTGACCTTGCCGCCCTCGACAGCCGCCAGCACGATGGCTGCGCTCTTGAGCTTGTCCTTGAGCTTGTCCACGGTCTCGCGCAGCGTCTTCGAATCGGCGCCATCGAGCGTTGCGGCCAGCACGTGCACACCGTTCACTTCGATGGCCTGCCCCACGAGTTCGTCGCCCTGGCTCGAAGCGAGCTTCGACTTCAGCGCGCCCAGTTCCTTTTCGAGCGACTTCACCTGGTCCTGCACCTGCGCGATACGCTGCGTCAGTTCCGAAGGTTGCGCCTTGAGCGCCGCCGCTGCCGCATTCACGCGCGCGTCGAGCTCCTGCACGAAGCGCACGGCGTTGTCGCCCGTGATCGCTTCCACGCGGCGGATGCCCGCGGCCACGCCGCCTTCCATCACGATCTTGAAGAAGCCGATGTCGCCGCTGCGCGTGACGTGCGTGCCGCCGCACAGCTCGCGCGAGAACCCGAGGTCGAGCACGCGCACTTCGTCGCCGTACTTCTCGCCGAACAGCGCCATCGCGCCGCCCTTCACTGCGTCGTCGTAGGACATCACGCGCACGATGCCGGGCGCGTTCGCGAGCACTTCCGCGTTGACGATCTGCTCGACACGGCGGATTTCGTCGTCCGTCATCGGCGCATTGTGCGCGAAGTCGAAGCGGGTTTTATCCGCATCGACGAGCGAGCCCTTCTGCTGCACGTGCGAACCGAGCACTTCGCGCAGCGCCTTGTGCATCAGGTGCGTGGCCGAGTGGTTGCGCGCCGTGCGGGCGCGCAGGATGGCGTCGATTTCCGCCTTCACGACGTCGCCAACCTTGAGCGTGCCCTGTTCCAACGTGCCGTGGTGGCCGCTCACGTCGGCCTGAACCTTCAGCGTGTCGGCCACGGCGAAACGGATGCTCGCGTTCGAGATCACGCCCTGGTCGCCCACCTGGCCGCCCGATTCCGCGTAGAACGGCGTGTGGTCGAGCACGACCACGGCGTCCTGGCCCGTCTTCACTTCGGTGACCGATGCGCCGTCCACATAGAGCGCGACGACCTTCGCGTCGTCGAACGCGATTTCCTCGTAGCCGTGGAACGTCGTCTTCGCGCCCGAGTATTCGAGGCCCTGCGTCATCTTGAACTTGCCTGCCGCGCGCGCCTGCTCGCGCTGACGCGCCATCGCTTCGTCGAACGCCGGTTCGTCGACCGTGACGTTGCGCTCGCGGCAAACGTCGGCCGTGAGGTCGAGCGGAAAGCCGTAGGTGTCGTGCAGCTTGAATGCGAGTTCGCCCGAGAGCGTCTTGCCGCCCTTGGCTTCGAGGTCGGCGAGTTCGGCTTCGAGAATCGACATGCCGTGCTCGATGGTCTCGAAGAAGCGCTCTTCTTCCTGGCGCAGCACGTCCGTCACGCGCTGCTGCGCTTCGGCGAGTTCCGGGTAGGCAGCGCCCATTTCCGCGACGAGATCCGCCACCAGCTTGTGGAAGAACGCGCTCTTCTGGCCGAGTTTGTAGCCGTGGCGGATCGCGCGGCGCACGATACGGCGCAGCACGTAGCCGCGGCCTTCGTTGCCGGGAATCACGCCGTCGACGATCAGGAACGAGCACGCGCGGATATGGTCGGCAATGACCTTCAGCGAGTTGTTCGTGAGGTCGGGCGTGTTCGTTTCGCGCGAAGCCGCCTTGATGAGATTCTGGAACAGGTCGATCTCGTAGTTGCTGTGCACGTGCTGCAGCACCGCGGCGAGACGTTCGAGGCCCATACCCGTGTCGACGCACTGCTTGGGCAGCGGCGTCATGTTGCCCTGGGCATCGCGGTTGAACTGCATGAACACGAGATTCCAGATCTCGATGAAGCGGTCGCCGTCTTCTTCAGGCGATCCTGGGGGGCCGCCCCAGATTTCCGGGCCGTGGTCGTAGAACACTTCCGAGCACGGGCCGCAGGGGCCGGTGTCGGCCATCTGCCAGAAGTTGTCTGAGGCGTAGCGCGCGCCCTTGTTGTCGCCGATGCGGATGATGCGCTCCACCGGCACGCCGATTTCCTTCGCCCAGATGTCGAAGGCTTCGTCGTCTTCCTTGTACACGGTGACCGTGAGCTTGTCCGCCGGCAGCGCGTAGACCTTGGTCAGTAGCTCCCAGCAGTAGTGGATCGCGTCGCGCTTGAAGTAGTCGCCGAACGAGAAGTTGCCGAGCATCTCGAAGAACGTGTGGTGACGCGCCGTGTAGCCGACGTTCTCGAGGTCGTTGTGCTTGCCGCCTGCGCGCACGCTGCGCTGCGCGGTCGTGGCGCGCGAGTACGGGCGCTTTTCGGTGCCGAGGAACACGTCCTTGAACTGCACCATGCCCGAGTTGGTGAAGAGCAGTGTGGGGTCGTTGCCCGGCACGAGGCTCGACGAGCGCACGATCGTGTGGCCCTTCGATTCGAAGAACTTGAGGAATTTCTCGCGGATGTCGGCGGCTTTCATGGCGTGCGTTGGGTCCTTCCTGGGGCGTACGGTGCTGAATCTTTGTCGTGGTCGCGCCCGGAGCCCACATTACTCGCGAAAACCCCGGTGCTGAATCGAACGATTATACGGGATCGTCGCGCGCTCGCGGCGGCGCGTCCGGCGTGGTTTGCATGGGCGCGACAGGGCCCGAGGCAGCACGATGCGTCGAGCGATTTTGTTCCGCACTGCGGAACCTTGTACCGAATATTGGCGTACGCCGCCCCTTTTCGCTTACTATGGGCGGCATCGGCCAGCGCACCACGCGCGCTCGCGGCCCGCCTTAGAACGACATTGGAAGACACAGCATGGGCGCACTCAGCCATATCCGCGTACTCGATCTCACCCGCGTCCTTGCCGGACCGTGGTGTGCACAGACTCTCGCCGACTTCGGCGCCGACGTGATCAAGGTGGAGCGCCCCGGCGCCGGCGACGACACCCGCCACTGGGGCCCTCCGTACCTGAAGACGCCCGATGGCGCGGACACCGCCGAGGCCGCCTACTACCTCGCCGCGAACCGCAACAAGCGCTCGGTCACGGTGGATATCGCCACGCCCGAGGGGCAGCGCATCGTGCGCGAGCTGGCTGCACAAAGCGATGTCGTGCTGGAGAACTACAAGGCGGGCCAGTTGAAGAAATACGGCCTCGACTACGCGTCGCTACGCGAGGTCAAGCCCGACCTTGTCTACTGCTCGGTCACCGGCTTCGGCCAGACCGGGCCCTACGCCTCGCGCGCGGGCTACGACTTCATCGTGCAGGGCATGGGCGGCTTCATGAGCATCACCGGCGAGCGTGACGCGCTGCCGGGCGGTGGCCCCCAAAAGGCCGGCGTCGCGATCGCCGACCTCATGACCGGCATGTATTCGACCATTGCCGTGCTCACGGCACTCGCGCACCGCGACCGCACGGGCGTGGGCCAGTACATCGACATGGCGCTGCTCGACGTGCAAGTGGCGATGCTCGCGAACATGAATTCGAACTACCTGGCGAGCGGCAATCCGCCCGCGCGCTGGGGCAACGCGCATCCCAACATCGTGCCCTATCAGGCCTTCCAGACGGCCGATAGCTGGATCATCCTCGCCGTCGGCAACGACGGGCAGTTCCGCAAGTTCGTCGAGGTGGCGGGCCAGCCCGCGCTGGCCGACGACGAGCGCTTCGCGACCAATCCGGCGCGCGTGCGCCATCGCGACACGCTCGTGCCGATCGTCGCCGACCTGATCCGCACGCGCACGAAAGCCGACTGGATCGGCGCGCTCGAAGCGGCAGGCGTGCCGTGCGGGCCGATCAACAACCTCGCGGAAGTGTTCGAGAACGAGCAGGTGATCGCGCGCGGGCTGCAGGTGGACGTGCCCCACCCTTCGGGCGGCACGGCGCGGCTGGTCGGCAACCCCATCCGCATGAGCGAAACGCCACCGCGCGTGGCGAGCCATCCTCCCACGCTCGGCGAGCATACCGATGCGGTACTGCGCGAAGTGCTCGGCTACGGCGAGGAACACGTGGCGGCGCTGCGCGGCAAGGGCGTGGTGTAACCGCAAGGCCCCCGGGGCGACCGCTCAGCCGCCCTCTTTCCCCATCGACATCAGCCACGCCAGCCCTTGCGGCCAGTCGTCGAGCCCGCTGTCCGCATTGATGTGCCCGCGCGCGCCGATCTCGATCCAGCGGCTGCCCCACGCCTGCGCGCAGCGCTGCGAAAACGCCACGCCGCCATACGGATCGTCGCTGCTGGCGACGACGACGCTCGCAAACGGCAGCGCCGCCGGCGGAACCGGATCGAAGCCCCGCGCGTCGCGCGGAAATTCGGGACCGTGCGGATCGGGGAGCGCCACCAGCAGCGCGCCGGCCACCTTCGCGCGCGTCGCCGCGCTCGCGTGATGCGCGGCCCAGTGCGCCACGGTCAGGCAGCCGAGGCTGTGAGCGGCGAAGCGCACGCCAGCGGGCGCGCCCTGTACGGCAGCCTCCAGCGCCGCGCACCACGCCTCGCAGTCCGGGTGCATCCAGTCGGGCATCTGCACCCGTGCAAAGCCCGCGTGCGCGGCTTCCCAGCGCGTCTGCCAGTGCCCCGGCCCCGAATCCATGTAGCCCGGCAGCACCAGCACAGCCGTTTCGCTCATCGTCACGTTTTCCCCTCGCTTGTTGTAGTCCGCGCGACGATCCGGCACCGGGACTGGCACGGCGGGTCGCGTCAGGTAGAATGGAAGACACCATCGGGTGCCCAGTTACGCGCTTTGATCCTTTTGACGGGCGCCCTCGAACGACTCCCTTTTCGCATGAATACCGAACGTAAAGACGCCGACCGCACGGACGCGCCTGCGGCATCCAATTTCATCCGCAACATCATCGACGACGACAACCGCTCGGGCAAGTGGGCGCAGCGCGTCGAAACGCGCTTCCCGCCGGAGCCGAATGGCTACCTTCACATCGGCCACGCGAAGAGCATCTGCCTGAACTTCGGCGTCGCGAAAAGCTACGGCGGCGTGTGCCACCTGCGCTTCGACGACACGAACCCGGAGAAGGAAGATGTCGAATACGTCAACTCGATCATCGACGCCGTCGAATGGCTCGGCTTCGAGTGGAAGAAAGAAGATCAGGAATACCTCTTCTACGCGAGCGACTACTACGACAAGCTTTACGAGTTCGCCGAACTGCTGATCCAGCGCGGCAAGGCGTACGTGGACAGCCAGTCGCCGGAAGAGATGCGCGCGAACCGCGGCTCCGCCACCGAAGCCGGCAAGAACTCGCCATTCCGCGATCGCTCCGTCGACGAAAACCTCGACCTCTTCCGCCGCATGAAGGCGGGCGAATTCGAGGAAGGCGCCCATGTGCTGCGCGCGAAGATCGACATGGCGTCGCCGAACTTCAATATGCGCGATCCGGTGATCTACCGCATCCGCTTCGCGCATCACTACCGCACCGGCGACAAGTGGTGCGTGTACCCGATGTACGACTACACGCACTGCATTTCGGACGCGTTGGAAAACATCACGCATTCGCTGTGCACGCTCGAGTTCGAAGACCATCGCCCGCTGTATGACTGGGTGCTCAATGAACTGGCCGACGCCGGCGTGTTCACGCGCCCGCTGCCGCAGCAAATCGAGTTTTCGCGCCTGAACCTCACCTACGCGATCACGAGCAAGCGCAAGCTGCTGCAACTGGTGACCGAAGGCCACGTGGAAGGCTGGGACGACCCGCGTATGCCGACCATCGTCGGCGTGCGCCGCCGCGGCTTCACGCCCGAAGCGATCCAGCTGTTCTGCGAGCGCATCGGCGTGACGAAGGTCGATTCGTGGATCGACATGAGCGTGTTCGAAGGCGCGCTGCGCGACGACCTCGACGACAAGGCGCCGCGCACCGCCGCCGTGCTCGACCCGCTCAAGCTCATCATCGACAACTATCCGGAAGGCCAGAGCGAAGACTGCACGGCCCCCGTGCATCCGCATCATCCGGAGCGCGGCCTGCGCACGTTCCCGATCTCGCGCGAGTTGTGGATCGAGCGCGAAGACTTCAACGAAACGCCGCCGAAGGGCTATTTCCGCCTGTTCCCGGGCAACAAGGTGCGTCTGCGCTATGGCTTCGTGATCGAATGCACGGGCGCGGACAAGGACGAGAACGGCAACGTGATCGCCGTGCACTGCAACTACTTCCCGGACAGCAAGTCGGGCACGGAAGGCGCGAACAACTACAAGGTCAAGGGCAACATTCACTGGGTCAGCGCAGCGCATGCGTGCCCGGCGGAAGTGCGCCTCTACGATCGACTGTTCCGCGAAGAGCAGCCCGACGCGGGCGGCCGCGACTTCCTCGAAGCGCTCAATCCGGATTCGAAGCGCGTGGTGCAAGCGTATCTGGAACCGGGCGCACGCGACGCCGCGCCGGAAGACCGCTATCAGTTCGAGCGCCATGGCTACTTCGTCGCCGACCGCTACGATTCGAAGCCGGGTGCGCCGGTATTCAACCGCATCGTCGGTTTGCGCGACAGCTGGGGCAAGTAAGGCTCGCGCCGCGCCTGCCCGCAAACAGAAAGCCCGCGCGGATTCGTGCGGGCTTTTCTCATTTTGGCGGCGGCTGGCGAGAGCGGCTCAAAGTCTGCGATGCAGATCCGCGAGCGAGAGCGACGTGCTAAAGAGCCGCGCGAGACTGCGGCTCGCGTAGCGATCCACTTCAACGGGTACGGTCCAGCGCCAGGCGTCCATTTCCGGAATCATCACGCCGTCCTCGCGTCGCGGAAAGAGCGATACGCAAACGCAACGCGAAAGATCGAGTTCATCGGCGCTCGCGCGCGCGGCAAAGAGATGCAGATCCTTGTCGCGCCGGTACAGGTAGCGCCCGAGATCGACGAGGCGCGACGCCGCGATTTCGATGCCGGTCTCCTCGACCATCTCGCGGCACGCGCTCTGCGATTCGGTCTCGCCGGGGTCGCCCTGCCCCTTCGGAATGTCCCAGTGATTCGTGCCGGTAGCGTGCGCAAGCAGCACGCGGCCTTCAGGATCGAGCAGCACAATGCCGCACGAAACGATCTTGCCGTTCACCGCGCGCTCAGTGCTGCTTCTGGAAAACCCAGGCACCTTCGCCCGTGCGGCAGAAGTGCGGACGCAGTGTCATCGACTGGCCCTTCGCGTTGATGACGACTTCCGTATCGCGGCACGTCTTGGCGCCTTCCTTTTGCGTATTCGACGGCGTGATGGTCGATGTGATGCGTGTGCCGTTGCGCGAGCCTTCGTTCGACCATGACGCGCTCTCGCCATCGGCCTTGTGCTCGACGGCATCGCGCACGGCATTCTGGAGCGAGTTGTAGTCCGCCTGGGTCATGAACGACATGGGTGTGTTGTTCAGGAAGCCCAGGTTGGCGGCATGCGCGCTACCCGTGCCAACGGCGACAATGAGCGCCGCGCCCAGGGCGCTCAGCGAGTGAAGGGTTCGGGGCATTCTGGACATTATGTGTTCTCCTCGGCGGACTGAAAGCATCGACGAAAAGCATAACACGCGCCCTTTTTTTGGCTCGTTCAGCAAGGCCGAACGGGCGCGGGCGGGCGAGTCCTTTTCGGATTGATCCGATGGTGAGGGAGAGGGCCGATCAATACGATAGCTTCCTCGCCCACTTACAGCCCATGCGGTTTATCTGACATGACCTACGCCATCGCATTGAGGGTCTTTGCGGTCCTGCTGGCCCTCATCTGCGTCGGCTTGATGTCTTTCGTCGCGCACTACACGCACACGCCGAAACATCAGGCGCGCGGCCCGAACTTCACGCTCCATCCCGAGCACGCGCCGCGCTGGCCGGACGCCACAGTGCGCATCGGCACGGTCGGCTTGCTCGCGTCCTTCCTCGTGCTCACCGGCGCCTGCCTGTTGATCGCAGGCATCTGACGCTGCGCCCAGTCCACGCTCAGTGCGCGCCCGGCTGCCAGCCGTCGGTGAGCGTGTCGAGAAACGCAATCACATCCTTGATTTCGGCGTCGCTGAACACCGGCTCGTCGCCCGGCTTGCGATCGAACGGCGGATCCGTGTTGAGATTCACCCAATACTGTCGCGGCAAGTCGTCGAACTTCTGCACCCGGCCCTTCACCACCGGATAGAACGCTTCCGGATTCGTGTCGCGCCGTGCGTAGAAACGCAGCACGTCTTCCAGCGAATGGTAGATGCCGTTGTGGAAGAACGACTTCTTGAGCGCTATGTTGCGCAGCGTCGGCGTGCGGAAGAGCCCGCAAAATTCCGCGCGATGGTCGAGGTCCGTGCGCTCCGGACCGCATGCGCCGAGATCGAAAAACTTGCGGTCGCGATTCACGGCAAGTGTGCGGTTGCGCGGCACGCCCACGGCGATCAGACCGAAGTCGCTGAACTGTGGCGGCGAGCCGTCCTTTGCACGCTGGCTGATATGGCAGCTCGCGCAATTGCCTTTCTTCTCGTCGTTGAAAAGCTGCAGCCCGCGCAGTTCGGCGGCGCTGAGCGTGGCCTTGCCGGCCAGGTACGCGTCGTACTTGCTCGTGTACGGATAGAACACCTCGGGTGACTGCTCGAATGTCTCCAGTGACTTCAGTACGGCCTTGAAAGTCGCGTCGTCGTCGGCGAGGACGCGCGCGCCGAAGGCCTCCCTGAACGCCCCTGCGTAGGGTGCCGCGCGCACGGCTTCGGCGACCTTCTTCGGCGAACTCGCCATCTCGAACGTCGAGAGCAACGGGATGCGCGCCTGGTCCGAGCCCCGATCGACGCGGCCGTCCCACGTGAGGCCGCCAGTCGGACCGGCATCGACGCTTTCATCGCCTTCGTCATCGGAGTCGTGATAGTGCTCGGCGAACGCCGGCACCGCCTGCAGATACTTGAGCGTCGGCACGGCGCGCATGCCCTGGCGTCGCATGTCGGGGCCGCCGATCTGCACGTCGAGCGAGTTGGGCGGCGTGAACGCGTGGTCCGGGCTGTGGCACGACGCGCATGCCATCTTGCCCGAACCCGAGAGCGACGGATCGAAGAACATCTGCTTGCCGAGCGCCGTCATGCGGCGCACCTCCGCATAGACCTCGGCACGCGTCTGGCCGCCTTGTGCAGGCGTCGCAATCTTCATGAGCTTCACGCCCTGCACGGCGCGTGCGTTCGCATTGGCGTCGTTCGCACGCGAGGCGCTGCCGGATGCACCTGTCGTCGTATCGGCGTCTGCGGAAGCGGGCGTGCTGCCGTCGCATGCCGTCAGCAGCAATGACAGCCCCGCCGCCATCACGAGGAGGAGGCCCGCGTTGCGGCGTGCGCCGCCGAGCGCTCGAGCCCGCGTCTCACCTTCCGTTCGCGCCGAATGACGCGCCAATCTACGCAACATGCCTGGTCCCCGAAGCTTGAGCGCGGCGCGCGTGGCGGCGCGCCGCTGCAGTGCGAATACCGATGCGCTCAGCCGCGCATCGAAGTCGCGAAAGCGTATGTCGGGGATGTGACGCTCCAATGACATGTCGTAAGACAGATGTCATACAAACAAAGGCCGCGAAAAAGCTAAATGTAATTTTTTACATATCGCTGTCAAATTCCGTTGCGACACTGCGCCTCGCCCGAAGGCCGGTGTCATTCGCGCCGGCCTCCATGCGGGCCCCCAACGCGAGAGAGAAAAATGATCAACAGAAAATGGTTCTATGCCACGCCGATCGCGATAGCGGCGTCGGTATTGGCCGTCGCGGCTTGCGGCGGCAACGACAGCAGCAAGCCCGGCCTTTCGTCGGTGAAGAATATCGTCGTGATCTACGCGGAAAACCGCAGCTTCGACAACCTGTACGGCAGCTTCCCGAACGCCAACGGCCTGCAGAACGTGAGCGCGCAAAGCGCGCAGCAGCTCGATCGCGACGGCTCCGTGCTGGCCACGCTGCCGACCGTCTGGAACGGTCTCACGCAAACGGGCGTCACGCCCGTCGTGACCGCGGCGATGACGGAGAACATGCCGAATGCGCCGTTCGCCATCGACGACGCGAAGGGCTACAACGTGCCGCTCTCAGTCACGACGCGCGACCTGTATCACCGCTTTTACGAGAACCAGATGCAGATCCACGGCGGCAAGAACGACATGTTCGCGGCCTACGGCGACTCCGGCGGTCTCGTGATGGGGCATTACACGACGAGCGCCGAAAAGCTCCCGCTCTGGAAGATCGCCCAGCAATACACGCTCGCCGACAACTTCTTCATGGGCGCGTTCGGCGGCTCGTTCCTGAACCACCAGTGGCTCATCTGCGCGTGCACGCCGTACTACGCGAACGCGGACACGAACCCGGCCAAGCCGACGATCTCGACCGTGGACGCCGACGGCGTCTCGCTCACGCTCGCATCGAACTCGCCGAAGTCCGCGCTCGATGGCGCGCCGAAATTCGTGAAGTCGGGCAATCTGACGCCGGACTTCTATGCGGTCAACACAATGCAGCCGCCGTATCAGCCGAGCGGTAACGCAGCGGCTTCGGGCAGTGACACGAACCTGGCCGACCCGTCGAACGCCTCCACACTGCCCGCGCAAACGGCGCAGAACATCGGCGATCTGCTTTCGAACGCGGGCGTGACGTGGGCGTGGTACGGCGGCGCGTGGGGCGCGGCCGTGAGCGCGGCGCAGAACAGCACGTCGGGCGTCATCTACGGCGCGAACATGACGGCGCCGAACTTCCAGCCGCACCACCAGCCGTTCAACTATTTCGCGAACTACGCGCCGGGCACCGACGCACGTGCGAAGCACCTGCTCGACGGCGGCATGGACGGCACCGAGTTCATCAAGGCGATCGATGCAGGCGCGCTGCCTGCCGTGGCGTTCTACAAGCCGCAGGGCAACCTGAATGAGCACGCGGGCTACACGGACGTGGCGAGCGGCGACCAGCACATCGCGGACGTCATCGCGCATCTGCAGAAGAGCCCGCAGTGGAACAACATGGTCGTGGTCATCACCTACGACGAAAACGGCGGCTTCTGGGATCACGTTGCGCCGCCCAAGGGCGACCGCTGGGGTCCGGGCTCGCGCATTCCGGCGCTCGTCATTTCGCCGTACGCGAAGAAGGGCTACGTCGACCACACGCAGTACGACACGACCTCGATCCTGCGCCTCATCACGCGCCGCTTCTCGCTGCCCACATTGCCGGGACTTGCCAACCGCGACGCCGCGCTCAAGAGCAACGGCGCCCAGCCGATGGGCGATCTGACCAACGCGCTCGACGTCAAGCTCTAAGCGCGACAAGCCATCGGACCATCGATTGCCGGATGTTGCTCATCCGGTTTGAAGGGCAGCCCTCGGGCTGCCCTTTTTTATTGCGCCGCGAATTCGTCGCCCCTGCCCGCTCCGCGCGTCCGCCGGGCGTCGAGCCGCGACGTTTGACCACGGATCCTACGCCGCAGGATGCACTACCTTACAACTTAATTACTGCACAAATCTTGACGGAGGTCATTGTGAAATACGTCGAATCGACTCTCTTACCAGGCGAAAGGATCGTCTGCGAGGGACACCCCTGCTTCTGGGCGATGGGGCCGCGTATCACATTCAGCCTTCTGCTCATGGTTTGGGGCGTGCTCGTCGGCACCATGGGGACGTCGCCGCTCGCAGCGGTGAGTTTTTTTGCCGCAGGGTTGGGACTGTTCGGTGCATCGCTACTCGCCTGGTGGACGACAGAATTCGCCGTGACCAACAAGCGCGTGGTGGCCAGGTTCGGTGCGGTCCGTCGTCACACGGTGGAGTTGACGCTAGCGAAGATAGAGAGCGTGCGGATCGAGCAAAGCCTGATCGGCCGGATATTCGACTATGGCTCGCTCGTCGTGGGCGGCGGTGGCTTGATCGCTACGCCGATTCCCGGCATTTCGAATCCGAACGAGTTCCGCCGTATGGTGTTTCTCGCGCAGGCGGCCGAGGAGCCGGTGCCGTTGCGGCTCGTGGCGTGAGAGTTTGAATCGGCCTGGATTCGTGGTGTGTGATAAAGCAAAAAGCCCGGCAGTGAAGGCCGGGCTTTTTGTTTATTTGATCTGGCGCGACAGGAGGGGCTCGAACTCCCAAGCCCTCGCACACTACACCCAGCAATATCAATGATTTAGCTGAAGTGTGCGTCATCATTCCGCCGTGGAAATTGACACAGGAGCGGCGATGTTATCACGGGTCGCGGCCAGTTGCTCGCGCAACCTCTTGCGGGCCGCGTGCATCGCGAGATGCTTGGCGATCTCACGGGTAGCCGTCACGTTGCGTTTGCGCTCGGCGCGGGCCGCATGGTCACAGAGTTTGCACGCGCGGCGCTTGCCGTCCCTGCGTGACCGATCAGCATAGAATGCCTCGAACGGCTTCGACTCGTGACAGGTGATGCACTCGAACGTCTGGGCGTGGATCGTCATGCGCGGCCCTCCAGGATGTCCAGGACGGTAAATCCGATCTCCGCGCCTCGGCGCTTGGTCGCTCGCATGTCGGCCACGCGTTGGCGCTCGCGGTCCTGGGCCGCTTGATGCTCGCGCGTCATGCGCTCGGCAGTCGCCTTGACCTGGGCGGCGTAGTGCGGGTCACGCTCGGCCCGCTCGGTGACAGTCAACAGGCCGCCCCTCGGCTTGCCCGTAACCGGCAGGACTTCAGGCTCACGGCGGCGGCTCACGATTCATCCTCGTGGAACTGGGCCAGGTCGGAGAACCGGCGCGGCGCCAGCTTCGCACCCTTCAGCGCGTGATACAGCGGACTGCGGAAAGCGTCGCGGCGCTCGCGGGCGGCCTGGGATTGCTCCTTGCCGTATGCCAGTTGATCGGCGCGGATATCTTCGGGGGTCTGGGTCATCTCTGAAATCTCGATTGCAGGCCATAAGCGGCCCGTGGCAGGGTTGCGGATACCTCGCGGGTCGCATATCGCTCGACCGGCGCGGGCGTCTCTGGCGGCTCCTGGAACGGCGCGGGGGGTCTCGTGTCAGCCGGGGCGGCAGCTTGCTTGCGATGCCATCGAACCCAGTCCGATCGTCCTAGCTCGCCGTGGCGCGGCTCCTCGTACTTCACAAAGACGCCAGGGCCGCCGAACTTCTCGAACCGATAGACGGCCTCGCGGTCGTCGCGCGGCAGGGAGTAGCCAAGCGTCTCGCCGGACGGCCCCACGTAGCGCCAGGGGTTGCGCGAATCCGCATCCTTCGGAAAGGAGCGGACCCGGTGCAGGAATGCCACGGCGTTAGCTCGCGGCCATCGGATGCTTTACGCGGGTGATCGTGACGCCCTCATAGCTCGGCAGCGAGTCATGTGGAGTCTCTACGATGTCGCCGACCTTCGGACCGGCATGCGACGGCGCGACGGACTGCGAGCCAAAGCGTTCGATCATCGCGGCCCGGTTGGCGGCCACGCTCTCGGCGGTCTGCTCGGCGGTGTTGAAGTAGCTGCGCTGCGGCGACTTGCGCACATCCTCCAGGACTTCGCGCTGTGCCTCGATACTCAGGCGGCCCGGATCGGTCACGGCCTCGAACATGCCTTTCGCGTTGCGGATCGGGAACCCTTCGTGATCGCATTGGACGTAATGCAGTGCGCCAGCGGCGCGAGCCTCGGCCAGTCGTTGGACTTCACTTGCGGCCACAGCTTGGCCGGTGCGGGTGTCGATGAGTCGAATCACTCTGCGGCCTCCTGGGCGGCAGCGGCGCTCGGCTCGCCCTGGTAAAGAATCTTGGTCGGCAGGGTCTTACCGTAGCCATTCACGGGGACCGGTGCCGGATTCGGGCGCTCGCGTTCGGGATCGACGCCTTCAGCTTGACTGGCGCGGCGGCTCGTGTCTCGGCGGTATTCGTCCAGCGCGGCCCAGGCGTTGCTGTCCGTGTGATTGGCTTCGAGCATTCCAGCGATGTCGCCCAGTAGCTTCACGGCTCGCGGGTGCCCCTTGTCGGCGGCCAGCGTCGCGGCCTCGGCGCGGAGTGCTGCGGGCAGATCGTCAGCGGAAAGGCGCGTAAGCTTGTTGATACGGTCGCTTGCTGCGCGGGTGCGCGGTGCGCCTTCTGCGATGGCGAGTGCTCGGGCGTAGCGTTGATCGGCGGCGTGTTTGAGGAGATTGGTGTGCATGGTGTACCTGGTAGAACTGATTGATTGAAGCGCCACGCGCGGAGACGTGGCGGGATGGTTCGGCGTCAGGTCCGGGAGTCGCCTGGGATCAATCCCAGACGTGGTAAAGGATCGCCGTGAACCCGCACAGCAGCAGGATGGGCACGGCGGTTAGAACCAGGTCGAACAGGACTTCGACCAGTAGCGGGGGGATCATGCGCCCTTGGCGGCGCGGTATGCCTCGACCAGCTTGATGTGCTCGTACAGCATGGGGACCAGCTTGCTATCGACCAGCGCCAGCGCCTGGGCGCATTCGTCGCGCAGCGCGGCCAGCTTCTCGACGCTAACACGCTTGGCGTTGCCGATCTTCGCGATACGCTCGGCCAGGTCATCAGACGGGAACAGGTCGGCGGCAGTAAACGCGGAGTCCAGCCACTGCTTACGCTCGGCAGGCTTCGGAATCATCAGGGCGGCGCTCAGGTCGGCAGTGACACGCGTCAGGGCGTCGCGTTGCTCCTCCCAGGCGATCAGGTCGGAGGACTTACGGGGCCGCTTCGGGAGGGTGCGGGATTTCGTCATGATTGGTCTCGTCAGAGTGTGGAAAAGCGGACAGCAGAGGCGGTGCATCTAAGCTTGCGCAGCCAGTACCGGCATTGCTCGCACAGGAGCCGGGGCCGCTTCGTGATGTCCAGCGAGCCGCCAGGATGCCGGAGACCTCACGGGCCGTACAAGTCTTGACAGGCGGTCTCGAACCTGGGTGATTAGAACGGTCGTTCGTAAGTCCTGGATTCTCCAGGCAAAACGAATTCAGCGCACACTTACAAAACCTTTCGATCTAGTCAGGTATTCCGGGATTGCTGAAGCTCGATCAGGGCGGCCATGCACTCGGCAGCGGTCATGCGCTCGGCGTCGCGGCCACGGAGAACACGAGCCACGCACTCGGCGTCTCTGGCCCGCTCGATGTCTTGCGCACGCTCGGCGCGAGCCTGGGCGGCGTCTCGCTCTGCCTGGAGCCGATTGACGCGGCGTTGCTGCTCCAGCTTGGCGCGGAGTGCGCGAGCGTCACGGCGGGACTGTAGAAGCTCCTCGAACGTCACGCGGGGTCTCGGTGATGTCCGCTTGATGCGTTGGCGCTCAAACTTACCTGGGAGTCCCTGGCGCTTGCGGAGACGGCCCAGGACAGCCTCGGCGGCTTCGGACGGCTCACGGGATCGGCGGGCCTGGCGGCGGCGCTTGTGGGCGGCAGCAGCGGCCACGGGATCGGCCTGGTATCGCTCGCGCCTCTCCAGCTTCGTGCATGCCTTGCAGCAGGACGAATAAGCGCCACGGGTCCAGGGTGCGCGGGATCGGTCACGGTAGAACAGCGAAGGCGGGAGCCAGGACATGCAGCGGAGACACAGGACGGTCTCCAGGGGGTCCACGGGCCTCGCGGGCGGATAGATCGGCATGGGATGTCCTTTCGCAAAAAACGTTGGTGCATCCACGCGACCAGGTGCGGGCGTGTGCGACCTCAGAAACGACAAGAGCCGCGCATGGCGGCCCTCGGGGGATTGGTTGGTGTTCGGGATCAGGCTGATTCTGCGGCGGCCCTGGCGGCCCGGACGGCTCGCGCTACTGCGGACTTACTCACGCCGTAGCGTTCCATGACATCCGCCCACTTCGCGCCATCGGCCACGGCCTGGGCGATCTCTGCATCGTTGATGGACTTCGCGCGGCCCTTGTACTTCCCTGCGGCCTTGGCGATCTCGATTCCACGGTCTGCCATCTCGCGACGGTTCTTGTAATCCGCCTCGCCCTGGGCGCACATGAACGCTAGAACGGCGTCACGCGCGGCCTTAGTCATGGGGTTGGTGTCCGCGCCATCGAACGTCATGCCGTTCATCGTGCAGACCACCTTGACGCCTCGCGACATCAGACGTTGCATGGTCGAATGCAGTTCATCGTACCGGCGCGAGATGCGATCCAGCCAGCGCACATACAGCACGCCACCATGCCGCAAGTCATGCTCAACCTTCTGCCACTCGGCACGGTCGGCAGGCGCTACGTGATACCCGCTCACACCTTCATCAATGAACGTGTCCACCTGGGCCACGCCTTGCTTCTCAGCGTCAGCGTATTGGCTCGCGCTCGATTGACCGTCAACGGTGGAGATACGTCCGTAGTAGAGATTCCGCATAGTGTCGCCTTGGTGTCAGTGAGTTCAGGTGTCGAACTCTACCAGGGTGTCAAAATACGGTCAACTCAAAAGACACCTTTATTTGATACCAGGCTAAGGTGTCACGCCGGTATACCCCAGTGACACCACTTACAGCCGCGCGATCCAGACGACAGCACGCGCCGCGCTCGCGCCGTACAGGACGGCAGCAGCGAGACGGGCAGCGATCCAGCGACGGCAGCGCACGGGCCAGCGCGTGGCCCAGGTAGATTCATTCATGGCAGGGATTCTCACTTGCCCGCCTGGACGGCTTGGCGGGAGACACGGGGGAAATTGGCGTCGCGCGGAACCCGAAAAGGTGTCACGGATTTTCGGATGGTTTTCTAGGCCGCTCGGGCCTCATGGCGACCCCCAAGGGGGAGGAGAACCCGCAGTGATCCACGGGCCTCCTCTGGGGAGTGCGTGCGTCTCAGAGACACACGGCAGGCTCCTCCTCCACCGCAACCTTTACGCGGCCCGCGCTCGCTCGTATTCCGCCAGGAACGTCGCTACGTCAGCCGGTGCGAACCCCTGGCGCATCAGTCCCGCCGCCAGGTCGATAGCGGCAGCAGGAGCCGTATGCGTGCGTCCGAACGAACCAGGACCACGGGCAAACATCGGGGCCGCCTCGGCGGTCTTCGTGACCTCCAGGACGGCCTGTGCATTCGTCTCGATGTCCACGGGAGCCGGTGCCGGGAATTCGCATGGGACATCCACGGCCACGCCTCGCAGCGCCTTGTATTCCGGGTAGCTGGAGACGACGCCCACGCGCATCTGTAGTTGTGCGACCTTGATCGGAGACCCCTTGCTCATCTTGCGGGGCGCATCGGGGTCCAGGGCCAGCGCGGCGGCGCGTTCTGCCTCGCGGGTATCGACGCATGTGCGGCACTTCGCGACGGTCCCCAGGAACCCGTTCGGCTCGATGCCGAACTCCTCAAGCGGCTTCAGCGTATGGCAGCAGCTACAGACCTTCGCTCGCTTCGCGCGAGCCAGGGCCAAGAGTTCAGGGCTCGTGTTCTTGATCTCGAATTCTTGCATGATTTTTCCTCGTCAAAAGGGAATTGGATAGGACAGCCAGGAAAGCTATCGGGCAGCGCACACAGGCGCGGCGAGATGTTGACGGGCGGAACCATGAACGCCTCGCGGTCCTCGCGGTACACGCGCATCTCACGGGGCCGGTGCGCTGTCCGGTAGCTTCTGGGAATGGGTAGGAGGGTGCGGGGCGTCTCTCGACGTTGCCGCGTGGTGTGCGATTCTCAGGCCGCACGGTTCGCCGGTTCGCGAGACGGTTGGATAGTCCGACTGGGCGCGAGACCTCTTCCCAACACAAGGGCCGTACCTCGCGCGTCTCGAATCTTCGCGACGGCGGGGGAGGTGCCTTGTTATGTCACCTCGGCAGGATTGCCGGGGCGTGTGCCAGGCGGCACAGGTCGAACCTCGTGCAGACGTCAACAGCGATCAATGACGGTTCGCCCGTGATCCTCGCGGATACACGTTGTCTGCTCAAGGTTCGGCCCGTGCCGTCTCAGAGACGGACAAGATTGGGATTGGAGTGGCGGTAGCCAGGGACGGTTCGCCCGTGAAGTCCTGGAGTCCAGTGAATCACGGTGAAGTCTTAGGGAAGAACTTCTACAGAAACAAAGAGGAGCGAAGCGACGATCCTTAGAGTCTTAAGGACGTCTCTTAGAGTCTCAGAGAGACACTAGGAATCCTAGGTGCCCCCCTTACCCCCCAAACCAGCCAGTTTTGAGGGCATTTTGTATGTCGCCCCCCTTGGGACATACGCGCTCAAAACCAGCCCGCCAATTGAACGGCAGGTTGGAAGGTGTCGGAACCGGTCGCCAGCTTCGGCGTGGTCCTTCCCCCTATGGGGGTTTAATACAATGAAGCGAAAATATTGGTATTGTTCTTCAATATCTAAACAATCGGAGCTATTCGCACGACCTCGAAGGAGACACAAATCCTCGACCCCATTGGCGGGCGGGGTACACACAATTCGAGTACCCTCGCGGGGCGTAAGCTTTTCTTACACCCATTTAAAATCGCCAAATTGGCGGAGTGAATTGAGTTCACACCCTCGGAATACCCTCAGAAACTCTGAGGGTATCCATTCCTTCTACACCCTGGTCTTCGCCAGCGGCCACTTCACGGCGTCCAATGCGGCCTTCATCGTCGGCAGACTCGCTGCCGCCGTGTAGACCCTTCGGCCACTAGAACCGTTCGCAGCATGGCCCGTGATCGCATCCGCCGTCTCGGTGTTCACTCCGACCTCAGCCAGCGCAGTGCGCAGCCAATGCCGGAACCGATGGGAGCCTTTCAGCTTTCCAGCGGGCAATCCAGTGGCCTCGCGAAACTGCGCGAACCAACGTGCGCCGACATCTGATACACCCTTCACTCGGCCATTCAGCGACGGCAGAGCCTGACCCGTGCGCCCCTGTACTCCCTGGAGCCAGCCAGCGAACCACGGATCGTCCAGGAGATGCGACGGAAGCGGCACAGTCCGCTCAGATTCGGCAGTCTTGAGCGTGCCTGCCTCGGCGGTGAATCGGATGCACAGCAGCCCGGAGCGCGTCGCGAAGTCTTCGCAGCGTAGCTGCCCGACCTCGCCCAGTCTCGCCCCTGTGTGCATCAGGATCGACAGAAGCGCCCTGCCGTCCTCGGGGTCCACGTTGGCCCAGCGTGGCACGGTTGCCATCTGGTCGGAGAACAGCGGACTACCTAGCATCAGCTTCAATTCCTCATCGGTCCACGGCTCCCGGCGCTCGCTCCCAATGGTCTTGTCGAAACTCAGGTCCAGCGGGTTCCGGTCGATCAAGTCATCCTTGACGGCCACATTCACCACAGCCGTTACAGCGGCGGCGATGTTCCCGGCGGTCTTCCTGCCGAACTCTCGGGACGGATCAAGCAACCAGGCGACAAATGCGGCCCCGTGCGCCTTCCGAAGCTCAGGTAAGGGTATGCCCTGGGTGACCTGCTCGAACAGCGCCACCGCCCGTCTCGTTCGCCCTATGGCGTCCTGCTTGGGGGAGTTGCGATTGATCCACGATGGGATGACGTCGGACAGCTTCGGCGGCTTCGTGACCGCTTGGGACGGCACGGGCGGCGCTGCGGGTTCCGGCGTCTCGATGGGGTCGCCCTGCTCCCGGCGCTCGACATCCTTCCATGCGCCGACAAGCGCCCTGGTGATGCGGATCAGACAAGATCGACCATCGGGAGCGGCCCAGTCCACTCGTAGCCCCCATGCGTGCGCAACGATCTCGCCGTATCGCTGGGCCAGGTCTGTACTGCCCTCGCGCATCGCAGAGACCGCTTCGAGTCCTGCGCTTGCGAAATCGTCACGGATTTCCTGCTTCGTGTCGGGAATGAAGTAGCGCACGTACCCAGCGGGTCGCTTCTCCACAGGTGTGGTGTAGAACGTGTTGCTCTCCTCGGCCTGGAGAACCAGACGGCGAGCCTCAGCGGCGAATTGATCGGCAAGCGGTGCCGTGATCGTCACGAAGGGAGCCGGGGCATTGCGAGCGCGGATGTCTTCGAACTGGCGATGATAGTCCGCAATGATGGCGTGAGCGCGTGCGGCGGCTTCGTTGCGATTGGATGTCTTGAGACTCGCGCGGTATGCGTCGATGGCTAGTGATCCATCAGCGCGGCGCGGCCAGAGATGCCGGATGTCGTCAGGAACTCCAATGCGGAGTTGGTAGGTAGAGCCGCGAAGGCGGACTCCAGAAGGAAGCGAAGCGGGCATATCCATTCCAAGGATTATCCCACGGCTAATTGACACACTTCGCTGACACACGCTGAAAACAAAACAGGCCGGAGAACCTTACCGGACGGGGCATTCCCTTATCTGGCGTGGCTTCCAGCCTGTAGTCTATGGCGCGACAGGAGGGGCTCGAACCCCCGACCCTCGGCTTAGAAGGCCGATGCTCTATCCAGCTGAGCTACTGTCGCGTGAACGTGCGCAAGGCCGCAAGCGGGCCTCGCGAAGACGGGGCTGGATTATACCGCGATCGTCTCACGCGGTCGCGCCTCGCTCATCGCGCTTGCCAAGGGCCTTCGCGCCCAAATCAAGCCGGCTGCTGATGCAACGCGAACCAGCCAAGGAAAATCGCGCCCGCGATCAGGCAGTACGCACCGAACGATGCGAGGCGCCCGCGTCCCTCGAAATAGCTCATCAGGAACTTCACGCTCAGCCAGGCCGCAATACCCGTGAGCACGCCGCCAACGACCGCAGTCATCAGCTGATCTCGCGCGTGAAACAGCTTGGGCAGTTCGAGCACGCCAGCCGCGAAGATGATCGGCGTGCCGAGCAGGAACGAGAACTCCGCAGCCTTTTCTGCCGTGAGGCCCGCTGCATTGCCGGCGATCATCGTGAGGCCGCTGCGCGAAAAGCCGGGAATGAGCGCGCCGATCTGCGCGAGGCCGACGAGAAAGGCCTGGCGGAACGTGAGTTTCTCCGGCGGACGATGCGCACGGGCACGCTGGAGGCGATCGCCGAACCAGAGCAGCACGCCATTGACCATCAACGCAGCCGCGACGATGCGCAGATCGTGAAAGATGGCTTCGATGCGCTTTTCGAGCACGAGGCCGACGATACCCGTCGGAATCGTACCGATGATGAGCGCCCACATCATGTGCCCGTCGTCGTTCTTGCGACCGCCCAGCGAGGCAAAGAAGCCCCTGATCAACGCGACCCAGCGCTCGCGGAAATACCAGAGCAGCGCAACTGCGGTCCCCAGGTGCAATGCGACGAGGAACGGCAGCAATTGCGGCGCGTGCTTGTCGATGTGCATGCCGAACAGTGCCGGCACGAGCAGTGTATGGCCGAGGCTGCTCACGGGGAACAGTTCGGTGACGCCTTGCAACACGCTCAGGAAGAATAGAAACCAGAGACTCACGCGCGGATCCTCGTAATGGTGGTGTAAGGGGCCGGACCGTTGCGGAGCCGGTGCGGCAAAGCGCACCGATTATGCCTGGGCCGTATTGCAGCGCCAAGCTTGGAGATGGATTTGTCAGAAAAGTTACTGCGTCGCAACAAAGTTGGCTGCGGATGCAGGGATCCTGGCGCGAAACTGCGTGTCGCGCTCTCGGGAATCCGGTCGAGGGGGACGGAACGCGGCGCGATCAGCGCGCCATCTTGTAGAAGAAATAGGCGCTGCTACCGACAAAGAGGCTGAACAGAGCCATGCTCATTGCCATTGCGAGGTCCATGGGGAGGTCTCCTGCGAAAATGCTCTGTGCGCTAACGCACGGTCATGCGGATTATGCTGACTCTTGTCCGCCAACGACACCCACGCTTTCCCGACAAGGGTTTTCACGCATGAGAAAGCGGCGCAAAATCCGCCTCTGTCCGGCGCATCCGCGCCACCCTTCTTCCACCCACGCCAGGCCCGCCCATGAACGCACATCCAGAGCAGGACATCCTCACCCTCAGCCGCGGTGCCTCGACGCTGCGCTTCGCGCCGTGGGCCGGCGGCCGTTTGCTCTCGTGGCACGTCGGCGGCCAGCCGGTCATCGTATGGCCGGAAAATGCGAACTGGGCGGAGCCGGCACGTGTGCGCGGCGGCAATCCGCTGCTCTTCCCCTTCCTTGGCCGCCATCGTGTCGACGGCCAGATCGGGCGTTGGCGCGACGCTCAAGGCGTCGTCCGCGATCTGCCGATGCACGGCTTCGCGCGCGACCTGCCGTTCGCGGCGCAAGTCGACGACGACGGGCACGGCCTGCAGATGACGCTCGTCGACTCCGACGCCACCCGCACCGGCTACCCGTTCGCCTTTCGCTTCGAAGCGGTCTACCGGCTGGCCGACGCGCATACGCTCGACGTGACGCTCGCCGCGACTAATACCGGCCCGAATCAGCTCCCCTGGTACGCGGGCCATCACTTCTACTTCGCCTTGCCCCACGCCCAGCGCGCGCAGACGACGCTCGACCTGCCGGCTAGCCAGCGCCGCCATCAGCTCGCGGACGGTTCGATCAGTGCGCCCGAACCCGGCAAAGCGCAATACAGGCTCGACGACGCAAGCATCATCGACCGCTTCCATGTGCTCGAGCCAACGCCGCCCGCCTCGCCGGTGCACCTCGTGGCGCCAGGACTCGGCCGCGCGGTGACGATCGACCTGAACCGGCCCGGCTCGCTTCCCTGGTACGCCGTCACGACGTGGACGGAAGCCGCGGACTCCGACTTCTACTGCGTCGAACCCTGGCTGGGTCTGCCCGACGCGATCCACAACGGCCTCGGCCTGCGCTGGCTCGCACCGGGTCAAACGGAGACGGCGACGCTGCGTATCGGCGTCGAGGCGCTCGGCGGCTAATCGCGCGCACCGGCGGCGCCGTGCTGGGCCGGCGCCGGTATGGATGCTGCCGACTTCGTCAGTCATTCGTCAGGCAAAACCCCAGTTGCGCTGGCAAACCCGCTAAAATCAGGCGTTTTGCCAGCGCGGCGGACCGTGGTCCGTCGAGGCAAGGTCATGCGAGGTTCAATGTTGGCACCAGGAATCAGACGGATTGCATGTGCAGCGCTCGTTGCGCTGCTCGCGGCGTGCGGATCGGCTCCGGTCGGCCCCGGCTTTTATCGCGTCGAACGCGGCGACACCGTGTACAAGATCGCGCGCAGCACTCGCCAGTCCGTGCAGAACATCGTGCGCTGGAACAATCTGTCGAACCCCGACGCCATCGAAGTCGGCCAGGTCCTGCGCGTCGAACCGCCCGCCGGCACAGCGAGCACCCGCACCGCGCCGCCGCGTAGCGCAGCAACTGCCCCGCGCGAGAGCGCCGAAACAACCGATACCGCATCCGCGCCTTCATCCGCACCTTCGGCGGCGGCTGCGCCGTCGATTTCGCTCGTCTGGCCGACCAGCGGCCAGGTCATCCGCAACTTTGACGGCCGTAACTCGAAAGGCATCGACATCGCCAATGCGGCCGGCACGCCCGTCGTCGCCGCGGCGCCCGGCACCGTGGTCTATGCCGGTAATGGTCTGCGTGGCTACGGTAACTTGCTGATCATCAAGCACAACGGCGATTACCTGACGGCCTATGCGCACAATCAGGCATTGTTCGTGAAGGAAGGTCAGAGCGTCGCGCAAGGGCAGAAGATCGCGGAAATGGGCAGCACCGACAACGATCGCGTGATGCTGCATTTCGAGCTGCGGTACCAGGGGCGCTCGATCGATCCGACTCGAGAACTTCCCGCACGTTGAGACAGGCCGCTACGGCCAGCCAAATCAATGGACGAAAAAAAGCCCGGCATGGCGCCGGGCTAACGGGGGTTTGGCGCATATCGGCAAAGGACCGGTTTACCATGCGCCGAATCGCAATCTATCAACGGGCTTCCGGCGGCGCAATCACTTAATTAGCGCGAAAATGTGCTACGGCGCACGGATTATGTGTCGCATCACTTTTCAGCACCGAATGAGGATGCCGAATCATCTGCGGCTGCTCATAAGATCGCATGTTTCAATGACACGCAACGACAAGTCACCAACCAGCGCAAAGGCTTGCTGGGCGGGACGTTCAGGCTGAACAACAAGGTCCTGTCGAGGGGTTTTGCGAGCCTCGATCGTCGGTTTAAAGCACGGCGCTTTTCGCATTTTCGGAGCCGCCGGCTTTAGTGTGCAAACGCACGCAACAATGCATTTATTCGATGTGACGTACAGATTTGAAACACAAATGCGCCGCACGCTTAGATCAGATGTTTGCTGATTTAATGTAGCTTATTGTCTACGTTTTGGCGCCACGAGCCTGGATATCAACTTATTAATGTGATTAATACCGCGGATCCGGCGTTCGCTAACCGACCACCGGTCTGCTGGCAGACTATCGTTTATAGTATCTGCCGCAACGAATTTCCAATCATCATGACTATCGAAGACGCCAACCCCAGTTCGACGTACGCCAAGCTGCTCGGCGAAACCGCCAAAATCGACTGGCAGGATCTCGAACGTTTCTTCGCGCAAGGCAAGTTGCTGAGTGTGGCGCGTGACCTCGACCTCGTCAGCGTGGCGGAGGCGATCGCCAACGACGACAGGGCGGTCGTCATGCAATGGCTGTCGTCGGGCCTCGTCGCACGTATGCCGGCAGAAACCGCAGCCGATTACTCGGCGCGCAAGCCGGAGTTGTGGGCGGTCGTCGTCTCGCCGTGGGTGTGCGTGCAGGAACGCGCTTGAGCGGCGCTGAGGCCCTGCCTGACCAGCGAGGCTGGCATCGACGCGTGCTGACGCTCGCGTTCCCCATCGTCCTCGCCAATCTCACCCAGCCGATCCTCGGCGCCGTCGACACGGCAGTAGCAGGCCACCTCGGCAGCGCGGCCGATCTTGGCGGCGTCGCGCTAGGCGGCCTGTTCTTCAACTTCGTGTTTTGGGGTTTCGGCTTCCTGCGCATGGGGACGACGGGGCTCGTCGCGCAAGCCTACGGCGCGCGCGACCTCCCCGCATTGCGCGCGAATGTCGTGCGCGCCCTGCTACTGGCATTCGCTATTGGCGCCGCGATCCTGCTGATTCAATCGCCTTTGATCCGGTACACGCTCACGGCCATCGGCGGCAGCGCAGACGTGCAACACAACGCTGGGGTCTATTGTCTTGCGCGTATCGGCTCTGCGCCTTTCGCTTTGGCGAATTACGTCGTGCTCGGATATCTGCTCGGCACTCAGCGCGTGCGCATTGCGCTGCTTTCGCAGATCTTTATCAATCTGACGAACGTCGTTGCGGTGCTCGCCTATGTGTACGGGCTTCAGTGGGGCATCGCCGGAATCGGTGCGGCGACGGCTACGGCCGATACGCTCGGTTTTGTCTTCGGTGCCGGCGTACTGTGGAGGCTTCGTCCTCGCGGGCTCGCGCCGCTCGCGTTACAAACTGTACTCGAGCCGGCAACGCTCAAACGCCTCGTCGCGATCAATCGCGATATCTTTTTGCGTACGCTTTGCCTGCTGGGCTCGTTTGGGTGGTTCGCGCATCTGGGCGCGAAGCAAGGCGACGCGATCCTTGCCGCGAACGCCCTGCTCCTCAACTTCCAGACCTTCATGGCCTACGGTCTCGACGGGTTCGCCCATGCGGCCGAAGCGCTGGTAGGCGCGGCGATCGGCGCGGGTAATCGCGATGCGTTCCGCCAGGCCGTGAAGGTCAACCTGTTCTGGGCAGCGGTGGGTGCCTTCGGTTTTTCGTTGGTTTATTGGGCCTGCGGCCCCTGGATCATCGAGAAGCTTACCAACCAGCCGGCCGTGCGTGCCGCTGCCCAGGCATTCCTCCCATGGGCCGCGCTTTCGCCGCTCATCTCCGTCTGGGGCTTTTTGCTGGACGGCGTATTCATCGGCGCGACGCGCACACGCGAACTCATGCAAGCCATGGCGGTGTCGCTGGCTGTGTTTTTGTGCGCGTCATGGGCGCTGGTCGGGCCGCTCGGCAATCATGGGTTGTGGATCGCTCTGCTCGTCTTCATGGCCGCGCGCGGGCTGACGCTCTCGCCGTTGCTACCGCGCATCAGCGGCGCGATCGTACCTGTGGCTGTGCAGTTGCACTGACGGCGCTCGCGCCAGGCGTCGGCTCTTACTGTGCAGGCGGCGGGTTGTCGATCATCATCGGCGGCCGGTCGTCGGTCGGTACACCGTGGTAGTCGGGCGGATCCTGCGGCGGGGTGCCGTGGCGGTGAGTCGGTGCGTTGTCGGCACACGCCGAGAGCAAAGCGGCCATTGCAAGGGCCAGATAAACACGGTACATCGCCTCAAATCCTTTCTGAATGGTGATCCAGCGGCGCCCCGGCCAGTAGCGAAGCGGCTGAATTCGCTATTTTTTCCGTTGCGACACTGTTCTAAGATACGGACATGGCTGCAATCGACAGGAGGCTGCCATGGATGCCGAAACTATTGCGGGTCTTATCGGTCTTGCTGTAGGTCTGCTGGTTCTGCTCGGGCTATCGATTTTCGAATCGCGCGCCTACCGGAAAGAGCACGACGGCGAAGGCATGATGCATCACTGGCTGGCCGAGCATCACGTGCTCGACCGGGTTCGCCGCAGGCACTGAACCCAGCGCCGGCACTGCGTCGGCGCGCCCCTTGCCTCATTCTCACCGCGGCCAGTCGAGCTGGCCGTGAGGTGGCTTTGCTGCGTCGTTCAGTGAACGACCAGATAGCCTTCTATTTTCCCCGCGCCCAAACGCCAGAACCCCGGTTCTCTTTCGGAGACACCGGGGTTCTGGACTTGCTGC
>NZ_JBMIQH010000035.1:0-75578 GCF_056155635.1 Paraburkholderia sp. BR10141
TCAAGAAACGGCTGAAAGAATCGATCCAGTTCCGTCTGTCAGTCGCGCTCTCGGTCGCGATCCTGGTCGTCGCGACCGCAGCGGCGGCCTTTTCGTTCTCGTCGGCGTACTTCGAGGCGCATGAATTCCAGGACGACGTGCTGCGTCAGATCGCGACGCTGCTCGATCGTCAAAGCGCGCCGATGTCTGCTTCGCCGACCGGCAGCGCCACACACACGCCCGAAAGCGACGAAGCACCACGCGTGATCGTCGAACCGCTGAAACGCGACGGGGCGCCGCTTGTTGCCGGCGACCGGCGACTCGCCGGTGCGGCGACGCTGCCGGACGGTTTCCATACGCTCGATGCGGACGGACGGGCGCTGCGCGTGCTGATTTACACGCTCGCGAACGGCGAGCGCATCGCGGTTGCCCAGGATGCGGGCGTGCGGGATGACACCGCGCGAGAAGGCGCATGGCGGACGGCGATGCCGCTCATCATCCTGCTGCCGATTCTGCTGCTGGTCGTCGCCGATCTCGTACGCAAGATGCTGCGGCCGGTCGCGTCGCTGTCGGCCGAAATCGACGCGCGCAGCGAGCACGACCTGCAGCCAGTCGAGACCGATCATCTGCCGGTCGAGGTGCGGCCGTTCGTCGTGGCGATCAACCGGATGCTCGGACGTGTGGCGCAGTCGGTCGATGCGCAGCGCCGCTTCGTCGCCGACGCGGCGCACGAGCTTCGCTCACCACTCACGGCGATGTCGCTGCAGGCGGAGCGGCTCGGCGAAACGGATCTGCCGGTCGACGCACGCACGCGCCTGACCACGCTGCGCGGCGGCCTTGAGCGCAGCCGCAATCTGATCGAGCAGTTGCTCGCACTCGCACGGATACAGGCGAAGACAGCGCGGCCCATGGAACCGGTGTCGGTCCACGCGACCTGGCGGCGTGTGCTCGAAGACCTGATGCCACTTGCTGAAGCGAGGCATATTGATATCGGCGTCGAAGATGGGCCGGATGTGCGAGTGAGCGTCGACAGCATCGAGCTGACGACACTGATCAAGAATCTCGTCGACAACGCGATTCGCTACACGCCAGACAGGGGACGAGTCAATCTGGCCGTCCGGGAGACAGGAAGTCAGGCGCTGTTGACCGTTACCGACAACGGCCCGGGCATCTCGCCGCACGAGCGTGCTCGTGTGTTCGATCCGTTTTATCGCATCCCGGGTAACGAGCAGATCGGCTCAGGGCTCGGACTGGCAATCGTCCGGACGATTGCCGAGCGGATGGGTGCCGAAGTGAGTCTGGCGCCCACCGACACCCATACGCAACGCGGCTTGCGCGTGTCAGTGCGGATTCCACCGCAGTCTCGCTGATCTCGCTGTGAGCGCACATCTTCCCGTCTCCGTCAGTCCATACTTGGGCTGTCGTCAAGATTCGGAAGTTTACGTACACCAACGGCGAAACCGTCATATTTGAGACTGAGGCGTCGAGGCAAGGATGTCAATTCATGCCGAAAATGATCTTACCCACGAACCGTGGATACCTTGAATTCGGCCTTGGTCAATGTTTCAAAGGGCAGCGGTGCCTCGTAGCCGATCGTTGAGTGGCGCCGCTGGCGGTTGTAGAACACCTCCATATATTCGAACAGACTGGCTCGTGCCTGATCGCGGGTCTTGAAGTCACAGTGCATGACCAGCTCTGCTTTCAATGTGTGGAAGAAGCTCTCCATCGGTGCGTTATTCCAGCAGTTGCCCTTGCGGCTCACACTTTGGCGAATCGCGTGCCTGCTGAGCAAAGCTCGGTATTCGACCGCTGAGTAGGTTGTTCCCTGATCGGAATGCAGGATACCTGGCGCGGGTCCGCAGTTGCTTATTGCCATCTGAAGAGCATCCATCGCGAGCTGGCAATCGAGTGTCCTGCTCATTGCCCAGCCCACCACAGCACGCGAGTGCAGGTCCAGAATTGCGGCCAGATAGAGCCAGCCCTCACGCGTCGGGATGTAGGTGACGTCGCTCAGCCAGCAGGCGTCCGGCCGGTCTGCCGAGAAGGTGCGACTCACGAGATCCGGTGAGGCCTTTCTGGTGTTTCGGGAATCAGTGGTGACGCGATACCGCTGGATGGCTTTCGGCATGATCTGCGCCTGTCGCCTCAATTTGGCTACCGTATTGAAGCAGCACACAACCCTTGTGCGCACAGCTCGGCATGCATACGTGGCGCGCCAGACGTGTGACGGCTTGCAACATGAATGGAGCGGAACTTCGAAGTCAGCAGCATTTGCCTCTGGCTGCGCTCGCTCGGCGCCCGGGTGCGCCAGGCGTAGTAACCGCTAGTCGATACGTTCAGCGCCCGACACATCGCCTTCACCGGGTAGCTATGCAAATGCGTAGCAATGAACTGATGCTTCACGTCGATCCCCGCGCGGAGTAGATGGCCGCTTTTTTCAAAAGCTCGTTCTCTTCCAGGAGCCGGGCGTTCTCATGTCTGAACTTTGCGACATCTTCCTCCTGAGCCGGCGCACGTTTCGGGGCGCCGATGCGCTCCTCTTCCTCGAACTCGAGCCGCCAGTTGCGCAACTGGTTCACACGAATTCCCAACTCACGCGCAATCTGCGCTTTGGGTTTCTCGCCAAGTGACGCCAGCCTAACGGACTTCAGCTTGAATTCACGGCTATACCGTTTGTATTGCTTGCGTTCCATGACACACCTCGCAGAGCTAGCATGCACCTTTCAAGGTGTCCACTGAACGTGGGTAAGATCAAAACGGCCACAGCCGGCCATTTAACATACCAGCGCGAATCTTCGACATTCGCGCGAACGCCGTATCACCGGGGGAAGAATTGAAGAAAGGCTTTGCGTTGCGCCTAACGGCCTTAGCAGGTGTTGTCTACGCGCTTGGCGGATGCGCCAACGTACCCTCTGAACCCAATACCGCTGCCGATTTGCAAGGCTCGCACGATGTCATCGATCCTTGATCACCTGTTCCAGATTCTGCACTCGCATGGCGACGTGAAAGCAGTCGAGTACCTTATCGCCACAATCGCCAAAGTCGAGCTGGGCGCGGCGCACGGTGTCGCCGCCGTCGGCCAGGAAAGTTACTGGCTGGTCCGCACCGACACCCTCCTGGGCGAGAAACGTCAGCATCCGATCGGCGGGCGCGTGCTCGAGTGTATGAACGTATGCGAAGTTGTGTCCGCCGCCGTCATTGTGCAGTGATTTTCCGACGATCACTCCGAACCAGCCGTCCTGCCGGCTGCTGTGTCCGGCCAGCCGAATATATCCGCGTCGATACCCACTGCGCGTACTGAACTGCATTGCGGAATAGCGTCGTTCCGCGCGCTATTTAGCGAAGGCTGACCATCGGCTCAAATTGACAGGGCTCGCGCATCCGCCATTCGAAATCGCGGCACTCTACGGCTCACTAACGGACAATGACGACGTCAAGGTGCAGAGCATGGGCTGCTGCGAGCCGGAATTTTCCAACTGAGACCGGCCCGGAATTTGGGCCAGCCTCACCGCATTGATCAACGAATAGGCTTCAACCCGCGGCCCATTCAGAGCCCGGCGGCGGCGGTTAAAGCCGTCTGTCACTTGAAACGCCGAAGTAGCAGAGCTTATCTCCCTGAGTCGGATTGCTATTCGGAAAGATGATAAAACCATCCCTCGGCGCCTTCAGTAAGGTGCCATTTGCTCGACGCGCGATAACTTGCCCCATTGCAACCGGCTCGCCATTCTTCCAGTCTCCTGCGAGAGCGTCTCCTCGCGAAATGCACAGCAAAACATCGACGATCTGGATTGTATTTTGAACAGCGCGCGCGGGACGAAGCCTATCGACGAGTCCGAGATGGGAAAGCGCGTTGACAATCGCGGCGTAGGCCACGTCTATCGATTTCGGCTCGTCGTGCGTTCCACACTCGACCGTCACGCCGAATCCTCCAACTGCACGCATGTACTCCGTCGTTCCACGGCCCTGCGAGACAGGGCCGCGTGTATATCCGTGATTTGCACGCACCTCAAGAAAGCGCGCGTAATTCTCCAGCCAGCCGTGAATGACGATTGACGGCCCCAATATTGCGGCGAACGAGCCCTCTGCATCAGCATGGCGGAACGGTTCCAGCGTGCCATCGTTGTTCTGCGGCCCGAGAAAGACAAACGGTTCGCCCTTGCTGTGGAACGAGTGGAGGTCGAGCAGAATGTCATGGTCTCGCATCAGCGCGCACAAGCGGTTGCCAATGCGGTCTTCGTAGTCCACCGGAACGTCTCTCTCGCGTAGATCGCGATTCAGATTGCGCTCACCCTCCCGTGTTCGTTGTCGAAACGCTTTAGGGTTGGCAACGGGAACGAACGTCACACTGCCTCGCCTGATGGCGAGCCGGCCACTGCGACAATCCGCAAGAGCCCGGTGGATGGCAGTGGTGCCGCAGGTCTCGTTGCCGTGCACCGCACCGAAGACCAATAACCGCGGACCGCTCTCGAGCGCGCTCAAGCGTATGCATTCGAGCACGTTGTCCGTATGGTTTTCGTGCTCTGATATACGGGGATGAGTAGGCTGCATCAAGGTTCTTCCCTGGTCCTCGCGCCGCCGCACGGCAACACACAAGTTCCCGACGGTTACTTGCTGGACACTGTTTTCGGGTCCACGTACTTGCTGGATGCGAGCAGCTTCTTGCCGCTGTCCGCGTCGATCGGCTCGATCTTCGCACACGTCATGTTCGGGCTGATCTGGAAATAGTTCGACTGATCCGCCGCGGCGACGAATTGCTTGCCGTCTTCTTTCCATGTCGGCGACGAGCCGCCGAAACATTTAACTGATACGGTGTGCTCACCCAAGGGTACACGGAAGCTCGTATTCTCGCCGGACCGGATGGAGAACACGTCCTTGCCGTCAAGCGAGACATAATAGCTATTCGTGGCGCCAATCAGGCTGCCCGAACGAATCAGGACCAGTTGAGAGGAGGCGGCGCCATCCGCCACAGCGGGAAGCTCACCGATACGTCCGGAGCTGGCACAGCCAACCAGGGTGGCGCAAAGTGCGCCAAGCGTCGTTTTTCTTAGCATGAGAGGGTCTCTTTCTAGTTGATGAACTGCGTTTCCGCGGAATGGACTGAGATTTCTACCTGTTGCTACGAAATCCGTGCGAAGTCGGGATCTTCAAAGAAACTGCGTAAAAGATCCTGAAATATCGCGCCTGTCGCGTTGTACGCGCTCGGCATTGCAACAGCCGCCAGGAACGAGGTGCGCCAACGAGAGTGCGCACGCAGTACCTTATCGTAGCCGACAACATGGTCACACTCGACGACAAAGTGAGCCGCGAGGTCAGCGTGACCGTCCGCAACATGGAACTCAAGCAGTTCCGCTTTTATGGTCCTTGTGGCCTCTGGCTTGTAGTTTCCCGATTTGGTCAGCTCCGTCTGTATAGCGTCTTTCAGATACGATGACCACGATGTTCCCTTCGGCGCCGTGATAAGCAGGTTACGCAGTTTGGTTTGCACATCGGCTGGATGGTCTTCTTCAGATATCACGCTGTACATTGCCAATTGAGGCAGGCGTGAAAGAGTCAGTTGATTGGTCAGGCTCGCCTGATATGGCGGCATTGCTTGTGTGACGCAGCCCGTGAGCATCAGGGCACTCACGGCCGTCGAGATCAAGACTGCTCGCCGGCAGATGGGACTACGCGTTCCGTTGAAGTGACTCATTGGGCGAGATCCGACGCCTCATCGATTTCTTCCAGGCTCTTGCCGATGACCTGCCGGATGACTATCTGGATTGCATCCCGAGGAGCCATGGGCCCAACACCCACAGGCGCGGATGCGTTTCCGATCGTGCTATAGATCGCGTGGTGCACTTCTTTGGTGACGAGATCGTGGCCTGGTTCAGCGTAGCTGACTTTGCAAACATATTCATCCGTCACCACCGTGCCGGCAATCCCGAAAGTCAGTTCAGTGGTAAACCCCTTTTTCGAAGCGTCAGCCTGTGGCACGTTACCGACGCTTTGAACAAGGTTCAAACCTTGACTTGGGAGCTTTACTATCACGGCATCCAGGCCCCACCCGATCTGGACCTTTTTCAACGTCTGGATAACGTGCTCAATCACCCCCTTCCCCTTGCGTCTCTCGTCACACGTCCGAGATTCATCGCCTCTATCAAACTACGGCCGAAGCGCAGCTTGGTGGACGCGCTCCACCGTCGGCCAATCGACATCGGCCGGAGCAACTTCCAACACCTTGAAGGCCTCTTGCTCAATGCCAGCATCGAAGCCATATCGCGCCTGGTATATCTTTGCGAACACCAGAGCCCAATAGTACGCGTTGTAGAACGCAACCAACTCCGACAGGTCGCCGACGCCCAACGCGGGACGTAGTTCTCGATGAAGCAGCGCGACCCGCCGTGCGTATGCGTCCCTCACGTCTTCGTCCAGCTCGTACCAGCGCACGGCGGGGAATTTCTCCACCAACCGCGCCAGTAATGCATCAGTAACAGGCAATTGGGCTTCCAAAATCAAGTCTTCCATCATTCCCCCGCCACTGGCAGATGAGTCACTGTAATTGGGATGGGTGTGGCTTGGTTGTTGAACAATGTTTGCAATTGTGACGCAGCCTGAACCGCCCCGGGAATCGTGGAGGCTGGTTGATTTAAGTTGATGCGGGTTCAGCGACAGCTGTTTCAAGTTGCCGATAGTAGTTTGCCTCAGCTTCGGCGGGCGGGATATAGCCGAGGGGTTCCATCAGCCGATGATGATTGAACCAGGCCACCCACTGCAGCGTTGCCAGTTCAACGGATTCCCGCGTTTTCCAGGTGCGGCGATGAATCAGTTCAGCCTTGTACAAGCCGTTGATCGTTTCAGCCAGGGCGTTGTCATAGCTGTCGCCCCGGCTACCGACCGACGGTTCGATGCCCGCTTCGGCCAGCCGTTCGCTGTAGCGAATGCTGACGTATTGGGCCCCTCTGTCCGAATGATGTATCAAGGTTCCGTCGTCGCCCGGGCGCCGCGCGTAAAGTGCCTGCTCAAGTGCATCCAGAACGAAGTCCGTGGTCATCGAACTGCTGACTCGCCAGCCGACGATACGGCGAGCGAACACATCGATCACGAAAGCCACATACAGCCAGCCCTGCCACGTCGAAACGTAGGTGAAATCCGAAACCCAGAGCTGGTTCGGCCGTGCCGCCTTGAACTGGCGATTGACCCGATCCAGCGGGCGCGGGGCTATGGCATCAGGAACAGTCGTGCGAACACGCTTGCCTCGCATCACGCCGCGCAAACCCAGTTGCTTCATCAACCGTTCGACCGTGCAGCGCGCCACCGCGATACGCTCCCGGTTCATCTGCTTCCAGACTTTATCCGCGCCGTAGACCTGCATGTTGGCTTGCCACACACGCTTGATCTCCGGCCGCAGACGTTCATCGCGGATTGCGCGAACAGAGCGCCGCGACGGATCACGAAGCTGCGCGGCATGGCGTCGGTAACCCGACGGGGCAATCCGCAAGACCTTGCAGATCGGCTCGACCCCGAAGGTGTCGCGATGCTGATCGATGAAGGCCTTCAGGACTTGAAACGGCGGTCGAGCTCCGCCTGGGCGAAAAACGCGCTCGCGACCTTGAGAATCTCGTTGGCACGACGCAACTCCTTGACTTCGCGCTCCAAGGCCTTAAGGCGTTCGCGCTCGTCGGTGGTCATGCCATCGCGCTCACCGTGCTCGACCTGGTCGCGCTTGACCCACTCGTGCAGTGTCACACTGCCGCGCCGGATGGCGAGCCGGCCACTGCGGCAATCCGCAAGAGCCCGGTGGATAGCGGTGGTGTCGCAGGTCTCGTTGCCGTGCACCGCACCGAAGACCAATAACCGCGGACCGCTCTCGAGCGCGCTCAAGCGTATGCATTCGAGCACGTTGTCCGTGTGGTTTTCGTGCTCTGATATACGGGGATGAGTAGGCTGCATCAAGGTCCTTCCCTGGTTCTCGCGCCGCCGCACGGCAACACACGCAAGTTCCCGACGGTTACTTGCTGGACACTGTTTTCGGGTCCACGTACTTGCTGGATGCGAGCAGCTTCTTGCCGCTGTCCGCGTCGATCGGCTCGATCTTCGCACACGTCATGTTCGGGCTGATCAGGAAATAGTTCGACTGATCCGCCGCGGCGACGAATTGCTTGCCGTCTTCCTTCCATGTTGTCGACCAGCCGCCGAAGCATTTAACTGATACGGTGTGCTCACCTAAGGGTAGCCGTCTGGCATGATCAAGCGGCCTGCGCTTGAGGAGCCGCTGTGCTTACAATCGCAGGGGTGCGTTCTAGAAAACAGTGCCCTTCAGTATTCGAACGCTCCGACATACTCCATTGTCGATCCTCCCGGAGCGGAAACTGTATTAGGGGGAAACACGCAAATAGCGGTGACGGCAACAAGATTCGCAGGAACACCGTGTACCGACAAGAGGTCGTTACTGGCAATTAAAACGCCTGGAGCATTTCTTAACTGTGCAGCCGAAAGCGGAATGTCACTCTCTGGTGCAATCTCCCCAATCGAACCCGCCACCCCACGCTCCGCCGGCGGCATCGCAAACGCAATCGCGCCGCTCTTTTGCGCCAGCGAAGATGCCATCTCCCCTGCGATCGACCCTACCCAACGCGCCGCAGATAGGCTCGAAAACAAAACAAACGCAGGTATGCGGTGCCACTGAGCTAGCTACGCTGATTCATTTTTTCTGGAAGCGCGCGACCTCTAGGCGGTTGTAGTCCATCATAGCCAAAAAGAACTCGCCGACATTCGTAAACCTATCTATTAATTCCCCAGCTAGCCATAACACTTCGCCGGGTGCTTCTGCTTTTGGCAGAGTAAGAACAAACAAGTCCCGGTCCTGCGTGGTGGCCGCGATTGGCAGCAGATCGTTCCGCCGATTTCTTGTCGCAGAAATCACATCATCGTCAACTGCGCCCAGTAACTCTCGAGCGGCAGACATCTTTTCGCTGCCGAGAAGATCAGCAGTTCCGAACAAGTCAACAGTCTGATAAAAACCGCGCCATCCATCGGCATGGAGCAGAAGCTCGGCATAATTTCTATCAAGTCGGGTACCTAATGCAGCTTCCACCGCCTCGATTTGTGCAGGAGTCGCTGCAACTGCCGGTAGATGATGTGGCCACAACTTCCGCTGATCAGCCTCTGCAAGTACTTGCTTTATGTAAGCAAGCTTAGCGATTTCCTGGATCCAGTTCATTCGGGTGAGCTATAAAGAAAAATCGTTGGTTTATACCCAAGTGGGTAACCGTTCGCTTGTCCGCCGATGCTCATGTTCACACGCGGCGATAGATCAAGCCAAGAGTGAGGCACCGGGTTTCCTGTCCAAGTCGTATCAGGAACGTGCCCCGCATTTCCCACATACGGGTCCCCCGCGTCAGCTGCGGCCTGCCGCTCAAGGGCAGCTTGATAGGAAGCCTGCGCTCGCAGCGCTCCACTTGTCGAGACACGACCCGAAGAAGAAAGGGCACCTGCTGCGATCGCTTCATTACTACCAGTAATGTAGGCATTTACTTGGTCAATCTCTTCCGGCGTCGCTCCTGGGACAGGCTTCACCCAGACAGGCCCCGTCCCTTCCGCGTAGGGCCCAACAAAGTCCGGGCCATTTACGCTTCCATTGTAGGGCTTGAACGTCCATCCGCTACCTAGGCTGTTTGGGGCAGTCCCGATGTTTTGGACACCCCCATTATCCACCATGGACAAACGCAGACCGGTCTGGTCGACATAGCTATCAACCATCCGTGCACCGACATCGCTGAAACTTCCTGCGAAGGCTCGCGCCGCTGGCGCCACCGCCTGGGTCATTTCGCCGGCGCCCATCAGGGTCAGACCAGCCTGCCCGAAAGCCTGCAGTTCATGGCCAAACGCCTCGACGTAATTCCCAGCATGAAACTGCTGGATTGCTTCGTCCTGGTAGCCAGCGCCGATCATTGTGTGACCGAAGCTCTCCAAGCTTTGCCACGCTTCGCCAGCGTACTGGCCCGCTGTCAAAGCAACTGATGGATTTGGCTCCAGTAAGCCGCCCCCACCTCCAGTTGCTCCTCGGATAAACGCGTCAAGCGGGGTTTCATTCATAACGGAGTTGCCGCCTGCTGCGAGGGAGCCTGGCAGAGCACTAGCGTCGTCCGGCGATGTACGTCCCACACCCGTTACAAGAATGTTGAGCCCCGAGTCCTGTACGTCCGCCGGTGTTTGCGCTTCTGTCATCAACGCTGCAATGCGCTGTGTCCGTTGCAACTCAAAGTCGGAGCTCGGCACATTGCCAAAGTTGCCCGCCGCGTCATAACCGGGTATATCGTTGGCCGCAGACCTGAACGCCGCTGCATTTAGATCGACATTTGTACTGTCGTCACCCGACCACGCGGACAGCGCACCATCATAGTTCGTCCCGTACGACGTAGCGCCCACATCAAATGGAGTGCGGCTTGCCTGCACCTGGATCACGCCGTTGGGGTCCATGAAGCTGCGTTCGTAGTTGTAGCCGTTGTTATCGCCACCAGCATCGGACGTCGCCGCAAGCTGGCCAGAGTCACCGATATCATTCGACGCCACCAGCACACCCGGCGCGCTACTGTAACTACCCTGCGCGTCGCTGAACGCTCCGACCATCTGGTTGTACACAGCATCGGTGTAACCATCCCCCGACGGCAGCGCCGCTCCCGCCCCCAACGGCCCAAACATCACCGCATCGCCCGGCATGCCCACATCGCTCGACTGCATCACCGCCGTCTGTGCCTGCGCCAGCGCATCCTGCTGCCCCGAACCCAATGCCTGCCCCATCAGATCCTCGCCGAGTGCGTTGCCAAACGCATCCGCCGCAATCGAGGCCAGTTCGACTTTGCCGCCAGTCGCCAGCGTCGTCACCGTATTCGACACCATCCCTGTCGTGAACCGGTCCAATGTACTGTTGACAAGCTGCGACGCTCCCGCATTACCCAGTGCGTTGCCCACCGCACTGCCTACCTCATTGCCGGCGGCTTGCGCGAGCGGCGCAGCCGCGGCCGACAGCGCCACTTGCGACCAGTTGAAGCTGTCCTGCTGATGCAGCGCCAGACGCACACCCTGAGTCGCGGCGTTTGCCAATGCTCCGCGCAATGCCTGCTGTCCGATCGCAGAGGCGTTAAAACCCACCGGCGCATCGGGCAAGATCATAGAAGTCCCCGCCGCCTCCAGCGTCTCCAGTAGATCGAAGCCCTGGTGCGTGCCCAGCGCATCACCCACCAGCTGACTTGCTGCATCGGTTGCCGCTCCGATCGCAGCCGCTGCCCCAAGTGTTCCTCCCAGCGAGGTACCGCCGCCGGCGGCGAAAGTGCCCAAGCCCACAGTGTTGACCCCTGTGAGTCCGGCATCCACCCCGGCCCCGACCCCAACGTTCATGCCGGCACCCACACCCGCATCGATGCCTGCGTCCACCCCCGCGCCAGCCCCGGTCTCAGCGGCTACCTCCCCAGGCACCGCGTCGTACTGCTGTGCGATCGCCGTCACCACAACCACGATCACCAGGATGATGATCCCAAGGATGGCGCCGCAACCCCCAGCGCTATCCGCCGGCGGCTGCGGCAAGTTCGGCTGCGTCCCGCCAACCACCGTGCTCGCGTCATACGGCCGGAAGTCGCCCGCGCTGTTGTGAACGTCCCCCACCTGATTCGGAATATTCAGCGTCTGACCGACACGCAGATCCTTGTCGCCCGAGAGCCCGTTCGCATCCGCGATCAGATACCACAGCTTGCTGTCGCCATACGCGCCCTGCGCGATGCTCTCCAGCGAGTCACCCGCGTTCACCGTATACGCACCGGGCGTCGGCGCCGGGTAATTGCTGTTAATCGGCTTATACGTCGGATCGAAATTAGTCAGGTCGACAAAGTTCGGCTGGTTGCCCTTTCCCGGCGCATCAGGACTCGTCCCCATGCCGGTCGTGCCCACCAGCTGACCATTGGCGATCAGCTCGCGCTCGACGCTGCTGCCCTGCGTCTTCTGCAGGATTTGCCCCGAGGCGTCGTTCACGAAGCTGCGGTTGTTCACGCTGTCCGTGGTGTCTGTAAGACCCGTCAGGTTGCCGTTCACGTCGTACTGGTAGTTCGTTGTGCCCGACTGCAACACCGTGCTCGTGCCGTGCTCGGATGAGATCTCGTAGTTCTCGTAACGCACCAGCGTGTTGGTATACGTGTTGGTGTACTGGTTACCCTGAGTATTGGTCTCCTGATACTGAATAACGTTGCCGACGTTGTCGTACTGGTTGTAGCTGACGTAGTCCTGCTCCGACATGTTCGCGTTGTAGTTGCGCTGATACAGCAAACGCCCCGCGCCGTCGTACTGGTTCAACTGGATCTGGTCGGTCAGTCCGAGCGTATCGAAGAACGACTGCGGCGTACCGTCCGGTCCGCTGCGCACCACGCGGCTATCGGCGTCGTAGAAGCGGTCGTCGATCAGCGTGCCGTTGTAGGTGGTCGTCACCAGACGGTTCAGCGCGTCGTACGTGTACTTCTGTGTCACCACGCCGGTCGTCTTCCCACCGCTCGAATTGAGCACGGCTCCGATCGACGTATCCGAGATCCGGTTGCCGTCCAGGTCGTCGGCCATGTAATGCCCTTGCGTCCCGGAGATGTCGTGGTTCGCGTCGTAAGCATCGGCCACCGTTTCGCGATTCATCGAGTCGTACGCAAAGTACAACGTGCTGCCTTCGTTGCCGTCGGACGTGTTCAGGTACTCGGTATGAATCTGCGTCCGGTTGCCGTTCGCGTCGTACGTGTAGACGATATTGACATTGCCGTCCTGCACTTCGCGCAAACGGCCGAGCGCGTCATACGCCAGATGGTTGTCCTGATAGATCACTCCGCCCTGGCTCGTCACCTCGCGAATGCGGTTGCCCGACGCGTCGTACGCGTACTGCGTGGTCTGGCCGAGCGAGCCGTCGTAAATTTGCGTGACGTGCCCGGCCACGTCGTAGTTGTAGGCGAGATACTGGCCGCGCGTGTTGGTCTGCAACGTCAGCTGGCGTGCGTTGTCGTAGTTGTACGAGTACTGCGCGCCGCCGATATCGACGTGACTCAGCAGTTCACCGAAATAGTCGTACTTCCAGGTCGCCGCATTGTTGTCGGCATCGACTTCCGCCATCTTGTGACCTTCGGCGTCGTACGCATCGCGCGTCACGGCGCCGCCAGGCGCGATGGTCTCCGTCACGTCGCCGCGCATGTCGTACTCGTACTCGGTCGTCTCGCCGGCCGCGTCGGTCACCGCGATCTTGTCGCCGCGCTGGTCGTAGGCAATACGCTCGGTCAGCGGGCCATTGCCCACCAGCTGGATGTCGCTGCCCGCACCGTTGTAGTTGTAGCTCGCGACCGCATTCGCCTGCTCGGTGCTGATGAGGCGCCCCATGTGGTCGTAGCTGTACAGCGTGGTCAGCCCGAGCGCATCGACCATCGAGGTCTTATCGCCGAGCGCGTCGTAGGTATAGCGGACCACGCCGCCGTCGGCGTGCAGTTCGGCCGTGACATCGCCTTGTGCGTCGTAAGTCAGGCCATTCACGTTGCCATTGCCGTCGCGCGTCGCAACCTGGCGGCCCATCGCGTCGTAGTAAATCTGCGTCGTCGCACCGGCTCCCTCCGCGCCGTCGGTGGAGGTCTGCACGGTCGAGACCAGCTGGTTGTTCTGGTTGTAGCTGAACTGCGTGATCCACGAAGCGGCACGCGGGTCGCTTTCGGTGAGCACGTTGCCCCAGCGGTCCACGGTTTCGTTGATCACCGGACGGCTGCTGTCGGCGACCGCGCCCGAAGCGGAGCCGCTGACCATCTCGCCGACCCCGCCCGATCCCATGCTCTGGATATACGGCGTCGAACCGGTCGTATCGCCCGAGTAATAGTGCGTCGGCTGCCCGGGAATCGTGTAGCCCGGCTGGTACGGCGGCGTGTTCTCCGACACCGACGGCGCGCTCGTGACCGGCGGGATCCACACGTTGGTCGCGCGCGTCTCCTGCTGATACGCCGTGTAAGGCACAGCCTCCACGTTGCCGACCGGCGACATGACGTAGCCTTGGCCGAGGTTGGCGGAGCCGTCCTCGTTGTAGCTGGTCACAACTGGCGGACCGTAGGTGGGCGCGCCCGATTCGTCGTAGCCCGTAATGTAGTTCGAGGCCGGCGGCGGGTTCACGGTGACGGGCACCTGCACCGTCACGGTCTGGGTAGTCCAATAACCCGGCACCCATACGTTTTGCGCCTGCTGCGTCGTGTACGGAATGGCAACCACGGTGCCGCCCACCTGCGCGCCGCTTTCGTTGGTGCCGGCGCCGACTACCTCGTAGCCTTGTCCGTAGATCGGCGAGCCGCTCTCGGTCGTGCCGACCACGACGGGCGGCCCGTAAATCGGCGCACCGCTTTCGTCGGTACCGATGATGTAATTGCTCGGGTCCGGCGGCGTGACCGTGACCGGCGTGTATTGCGTCGTGTAATGCCCTTCGACGTACACGCTCTGCTGTTGCTGCTCGGAAACCATCTCGGTGTAGGGCACCGCGACGATCGCGGGTCCGCCGGTATAGCCTTGCCCGAAGATCGGCGTCGAGCCGTTGTAGCCCACCACGACCGGCGCGCCGTACACGGGCGCACCGCTCGCGTCGTGCCCGGTGATGTAGTTCGACGGCGGCGGCGGAAACACGGTGTATGGCACGGAGACGGTCGTATACTGCGTCTGCCAGTGGCCCGGCACCGTCGAACCGATCGACAGGTTGCCGGTCGCGTGCGCATCGGGCGAGCTTTGTCCCGGCTGGTAATACAGCACCTGGTAGTTATAGTTGCCGGGCGGCAGGCCGCCGATATCGACACCGTAATCGGTAACCGCATTGCCGCTTTCGTCGACCGACGTCGGCAAACCGCTTTCGTCGTTCACGAGCCCAGCCGTGACGGGCAAGGTCACCCACGTCGAAGAGCCGGCCAGCTGGTACTGGAACACCGCCGTCTGGCCACCGGTGTCGGTCCAGTGCAGCACGTTGGTCGCGGTGGCGCCGGAGGGTGTCGCCGCATCGTAAATGGGGGCGCCGCCTTCATCGGTGCCCACCTGCCACTCGCCGCCCGTCACCCCGGCGCCGATGGAGATCGGCGCGGTAATCACCGGCAAGCCGACCGGCGGCACGTAGCGCGGCGCGACCGGCGCCGTGACCGCCACGTTGCCGGTGGAGTGGCCGAACGCCTGCCACTGGCCGTTGTGAATGTAGAGCACCTCGTACTGATACTGGCCCGGCGGCAGGCTGCTCATGTCGACGCCGTCCATGCCGTTGCCGAGGTCGGTCACCGGCAGCGTCTGCCAATTGTTCGACCCGGCCGCCTTGTAGTTGAACACGGTCAGCGTGCCGCCCGCCTGTGCCGGCCACGAGAACATACCGGTCGGCGTGCCGGGATTGTTGAAGCCCATCGGAATGTCGATCGGCGCCACCTGTGGCGTGCCGATCGTGACCGTACCCTGCCCGGTGATCGCTGCCTGCCCACCGGCCGGCGTGGTCAGCACGCGGAAGTCGTAGGACCCGTAACCGAGGCTGCTCGCGTCGAAGCGATACTGGTCGCCAAAATCGACCAGTTGCGACGGCGGCACCGTTTGCCACTGGCCGCTACCGGCCGGCGCGATCTGCAATGCGACGTTGGTGCTCGCATCGGGTGGCGCGGCGACGGCAATGTACGAGCCGTTCTGGTTCAGCACCGACTGGTTGAACACCTGCTGCCATTGGCCGTTTGCGTCCTTCTTCCAGACCGTCATGCCCGCGATCTGCGAAACACCGCCGGCCGAACTCGACGACGGATCGGACCAGTTCAGGACGGTCCCGCCGTTGGCCTGGGCGGCGGTAAAAATCTGGGTGACCGATTCGAGGGTCTGTGGAATCGTCACCGCAGTGGGCTGGCCGCTCTCGTCGACGCTGCCGCTCTCGCTGACGCCGCCGCTCTCGCCCGCGCCGCCGGTCGGCGCGCTGGCGCTTTGCGTGTAGTAGCTCAGCTGAACCTTGATGTCGCCGTTGCCCAGCCCCGCAAGGCTCGGCCACGATACGTTGACCTGATTGTTGCCGTACCAGGTGCCCCCGCCGTTGCCGTTCGGCACGAACGTCGCGCTCGAGGCAATTGCCGCCTGCGATTCGATATTGCCGACCTGCGCGCCGCCGTACACCACGGTCTGTTCCGGCTGGATCACCTTGATCGCGTAGCCGAGCGCGTTGTACACGGTGTCGGTGCGGCGCACGTCGGTTAGCGCAGCGGCCTGGTCCTCGCTGACGATGGTCTGCAAGTTGATGTTGTCGGACGCGCTGCCCGCGCTCGTGATCGCAGCGGTGCGATCGCCGGCGAGGTCGTACAGATAGATCGTGTCGGTGCCGTTGCCGCTGTTGGTCTTCCAGAGGTTGCCGGCGTTGTCGTAGTCGTAGTAGACCTGCGCGCCGCCGTCCATGCCTTTGCTGACCACATCGCCGAACGCGTCATAGCTCGTGCGCGCCACGTCGACGCCGGCCTGCTGCTGCGAGACCTGCGCGATGCCCGAACCGTTCGCCTGCGCGTTGCTGCCTTCCCACAGCACCTGCCAGTTGCCGGCCGCATCCTGCTGCCAGACGCGGACATAGGTGAGCTGGGAAATCCCGCCGACCGACGAGTACTGGTCGTTCCAGCTCATGGTGACGCCGCCCTGAGCCTGCGAAGCCGCATAGGTCTGCGAGCGGCTGGCGGGCTGGCTGGCCGAGCCGACGGTTTCCGGCACGCCGTCTTCGTTGACCGGTCCGCTGTTCTCGCCGACCGGCGTACCGCTTTCGCCGACCGGCACGGTGACCTGCGTGAGCGTCGAGGCGGTGTTGTAGTAGACGTCGACACGCACCGCGCCGCCGGTCGGATTGACGAGCGACGACCAGTTCACCGTGATGCTGTTGGTACCGTTGAGCACGGACGCCTGATTAGGGTAGCTGACCGGGTTCGACGACGAAAACGAGGTCGTGACACCGCTTTGCAGCACTGAAGTCGACGCGGGGTCGATGACCGCGGTGCGGTTGCCATCGGCGTCGTACTGGTACGCCTCGAACCACGTATGCGTGCTGCCGTCGACACCGGTGACCGCCTGCCATTCCTTGGCGAGATGGTCGTCGGCGGTGTACGACGAGAACATCGAATTGCCGTCGGCGTCGGTCGTTTCGATCGCATCGCCGCGGCTGTTGTATTCGGTGTAGGTCACGCGGTCGGCGCCCGAACTGATCGCCGAATAGCCTTGCAGGGTCGCGTAGTTCGAGCCTTGCGCGTGCTGCACCTCCGCCAGAATATTGCCGTACGCGTCGCGGTAGTACTCTGTCAGCGTCGCGGCGGCGCCCGCGCCGGCCGTGTTGCCCTGGGCCACCGCGGTGACGCGGCCGAGCGCGTCGTAATAGCTGATCGTCGAGGTGCCGTCGGGCGTCGTGGTGCTGGTCAGGTTGCCGACGCCGTCGTAGGTATAACGCGTGGTCAGGTTGCCGGTTGTGCTCGTCCCGTTGGACGCCGTGCTGTAAGTCGCGTTGACCTGGGTCTGGCTCGTCTTGCGGTTGTCCGCGTCGTACGTGTAGACGGTCGTGCGGTCTTGCGCCGACGCGGCAGGCGTAGCGTAAGCGCTCAGGTTCCACGAGTTCGTCGCGTTCGCGTACTCGGTCTGACGCACGAGATTGCCGGACGCGTCAAAAGAGCGGGTCGTCACATAGCCGAGCGGATCGACGCTCGCAATGTTGCGGCCATCCTGGTCGAAATATTGCGTCGTGACGTTCCATGCGTTGGTGAGCGGATTGACGAGCGCGCTCGTCTGGATCGCCTCGCCGAACGCGTCGTAGGTCGTGCGCGTGGTTTTGCCCGCCGTGAAGTACTGCGCGCCGGCCGGCGCCGCCGAATCGTAGACGTAGCTTTGCGGATCGACCACCTGCACGGCACGGCCGAGGCGGTCGTAGCTCGTCTGCACTGCGCGGTCGGCGCCGTGGTTGACGCTCGCCGCGTTGACCACCGCACTGACCTGGGCGCTCGTGAACGCAAACGCGCTGCCCGTCGTATCGGCCTGCAAAGCCGACGCGAGAGTGCCCGGCAGGCTCGTTGCCTGGGCGAAACGCACCAGCCGCGTCACGTCGCCGAACGCGTCGTGCGTATAGCCCGTCACATAACCGTCGCCGTCCACGGCATACGTCACATGGCCGAGCTTGTCGTACGCCTTCAGGCTGACGTTGCCGCCGGTGTCGACGTTGGCGACCGCGTCGCCGAATGCGTTGTAGTAGACGCTGTCGCTCAGCGTCACGTTGGTGTACTCGACCCGCGACGCCAACCCGCTCTGACCATTGGCGGCGAGGTTGTCATAGGGCGCGGCGTACACGTTGACCGGCGGATAGATCGTGCGGATCTGGCGGCCGGCCGCGTCGTACACGTATTGCGTCGTACGCTGCTCAGGGCGGCCGAGCGCCTCGGTCATCGCCACCACCTGGCCGTACGCGTTATACGCGTACGACGTGACGACCGAAGTGTTAGCCGAGGCCGACCAGTTCAGCGACAGCGCGCCGCCCGCGCCCGCTTGCACCGATGTCACCAGCACCTGCGGCGACGTCTGGCGGATCAGATCGCCGGCCGCGTCGTAATCGTAGGTCCAGGTGTAGCCGTCCTTGTTGGTATTGCTGAGCTTGTTGCCGGTGCCGTCGTAGGTGTACGTCTCGGTGTAGCCGAGGCCGTCAGTGCTCGCGACGAGCTCCCCGGACGCGTTATAGGTAAACGTCGAAGTGCGGTCCGCGCCGGGATCGGCCGTCAGCGCCGCGGCCACCTGCGCCGTGGTGGGGTTGCCGTTGAGCGTCACCGCCAGCGCGTAAGCCGTGGTCGCGACAATGTTGCCCAGACCGTCGTAGCGCGTTTCCGTCACATAGCCGAGCGGGTCGATCGCATAGCGCTGGCGGCCGTCCGCATCGTAGACGTAACGGGTCGTGCGGTCCTCGGCCGGATTCGGATGGATCTGCGCACTCAGCGCCGCGAGGCTGAGCGACGCGAGGCTCGCGCCTTCGAGCGAGCCGCCCGCGAGCGGCTGCGCGTACTGCGTTTTCGACAGAACGTGGCCGGCCGCGTCGTAAGTGACCTGCGTGACGTCGCCGAGCGCATCGATGCTCAGCACCTGACGATTCGCGCTGTCGTACGCGAACGTGGTGACCCGGTCGTTCTGCGTATCGCCGTACAGCGCGGCAGGCAAAGTCAGTGCGGTGTACGGTGCCGCCGACAGCGCCACTGGTGTTGCATACGCAATCGTCTGGATGACGTTGCCGTTGGCGTCGTAGATGTTCTGGGTGACGTCGCCGCCCGTATCGACCGTCCATTCCAGCCGGCCCGCGGTATCGTAGACCCGGTCGGAGGTGCGGTCGTTGACGCTCGCCGTCACGCTTGCCGGACTCGCCGAGGCGGCGATCGTCGTTGCGTAAGCGATGGTGCGCACCACGCGGCCGTCGCCGTCGTAGATGAACCGCGTCACCGCGCCAACGCCATTGGCGCTGTACGTCAAGCGGCCCGCGGTGTCGTAGACGTTGCGCACGCGCTTGTCGGCAGCCGGATTGGCGATTCCCGCAACCGCCGCAGCAATGGCCGTCTGAGTTGGCGCCGTTTGCGGCGAGATGCGAGTCGCGTAGCTGACCGATTGCACTACGTGACCGGCTGCGTCGTAGTCGGTTTCGGTTACCGCTCCAGTCGCGTCGAGCGTGTAGACGGGGCGGTTCTGTGCGTCGTAGACGGTTTGCGTCACACGGTCGTGCGCGACGTCCACCACCGGTTGCGGCACCGCCCCCGGCGCGCCGAGCTGCGCGACGTTGACACGGTTCGCGTAGGTGACGACACGTACGACATTTCCTGCGCCGTCATAGGTGCGGCTCGTTGCTGCGCCGCTGCCGTCCACGGTCCAGGTCAGCCGGCCATCGGCATCGTAGACGCGGTATTGCGTATCGTCGCGCGCGGCATTGGCGGACACACGCGCGGCGATAGCCGCTGCATTCGGCGTCAGGCCCGCCGTTGAAATCGGCGTGGCGTAGGTCGTCGTGCTGGTGATGCGGCCGTCCGCGTCGTAGCGGGTCTGCGTCACCGCGCCGGTTGGATCGACAGCGTAGATCTGCCGGTTGTCGGCATCGTACGCGTACAGCGAAACCTGGCCATTCGGATCGGTGCTCGCGAGCAGATTGCCGTTCGCGTCGTAGCGATAGGTCGTCGTGAGGTTCAGGCCGCCCGGATTGAGCGTCTGCGAGACGCGCCGGCCGAGGCCGTCGTACTGGTACTGCGTGACCGTGCCGCCCGGGCTCGTCACCGTGATAGTGCGGCCGAGGCCGTCGTAGGTATAGCTCGTGGTGAGGTTCAGTCCGGACGGATCGACCGTCTGCGACAGCGTCTGGCCGTCCAGATCGTAGCGCGTCACCGTCACGACGCCGGTTGGGTCGGTCGTCGACATCTCGCGGTCGAGCGCGTCGTACTGGTACAGCGTGGCAAGCTTCAGACCGTTGGGATCGACCACGCGCGCGAGCAGGCGGTTCGTCGCGTCGTAGCTGTAGGTCGTGAGGACACCGTTCGCGTCGGTGGTCGAGATAAGGTTGTTCGCGGCATCGTAGCTGCTGCTCGTATGCGAGAGCGCCGTCGATACGCCCGTCAGGTTGCCGTTCGCGTCGTAGCTGTACTGGGTCGCGTTGCCGTCGCCGTCGGTGACGGTCTGGGTCTGGCCAAACTCGTTGACCACCGTGCTGAGCTGGATACCTTCCGGCGTCGTCACAACGGTCGTGCGCGTCGCGTCGTTGTACGAGTACGTGGTCGTCGCACCCAGCGCGTCGGTGCGCGATACGACGCGGCCGAACGCGTCATAGGCCACCGACGTCGTGTTGCCGAGCGCATCGGTCGACGCGATCTGGTTGCCGTCGCGGTCGTACTGATAGCTGCGCACGTTGCCGGCCGGATCGGTCGTGCCGATCACGCGGCCGAATGCGTCGTAGCGCATCGTCGTCACCGCGGCGAGGCCGGTTGCGTCGTCGGTCTCGCTGGTCACGCGGCCGTCGGCGTCGTAACCGTAGTCGGTCACCAGCGTGTGAGCTGGATCGATTTGCCGCGTTGTCGACAGGCGGTCGCCGAACGCGTCGTAGGTGTAGCTCGTGACGTTGCCGTTCGCATCGGTGGACGATGCCTCGGTGCCGTCGAGGTTGTAGGTGATCGTGGTGGTCGCGTCGAGCTGCGGATTGCGCAGCGCCGCGAATTGCGCGCTGACACTGGCGGTCATCACCCCGCCGCTCAGCGCGTTCGCGTTGATACGCGTACCGTAGCGGATCGTCCCGGTTACGCGGCCGAACGCGTCGTATTCCGTCTGCGTGACTTCGCCGAGCGCGTCGACACTTGCGGTCAGGCGTCCGTCGGCGTCATAGAAGTATACCGTCCGATGGCCGTCCGCGTCGGTCGAACTCGTGCGCCGCCCCGCCGCATCGTACGTGTAGGTGATGCCGTACTGCGCCCAGACCGCATCGATCTGCGCCTGAGTAGTCGCCTGGGCAAGCTGCGCGCTGCCGTTGCCGGTCAGCTCGCCGATCAGCCGGCCCTGCGCGTCGTAACGCTCAGTGAGCGTGCGCACGTCGGCCGTGCCCGCGGCCGACACCGTCGTCACCAGACGGCCGAGCGAGTCATACACATATTGCGTGACGGTGCCGTTCGGCGCGGTCTGCGTCGCCACCTGATCGAGCGGCGTGTAGGTGCGCTGCGTGACCTGGTCGCGCGGCGTCGAAGCCGGCCGGACCGCGGCCAGCGTTGCGCCCGGCGTGTACGACACAGCAGTCGCGTAGCGGATCTGCCGGGTCGGGTTGCCGGAGGCGTCGTAGACCGTCTCGGTCAGGTAGCCGTCGCCGTCGATCTGGCCCACCACTTCACCGCGCGCATCATAGATCGTGTAGGTCGAAATATCGTGCTGCGGATCGACGGCGGGGATGTAGTCCGCCAGAACGGGATCGCCGGCGGCAGGATTTAGCGCGGCATTCGCGTACTGGGTCGTGCGCACCAGCCGGTCCGCGGCGTCGTAGCTGTACACGGTCAGCGCGCCAGTCGCGTCGATCGTGCCGGCCAGATTGCCGTCGGCATCGTAGAAGTGCCGCACCGTGCGGTCCGATGCGCTCGCCACGGGAATGCCCGACGCGCCGACCGGCGTCGCGTAGGTGGTTTGCGAAAGAACGCGCGAGGCGCCGTCGTACACGGTCACGGTCGCGATGCCGGCCGCCGAAACCGTCTCGACGAGACGCCCTTCGGCATCGTAGCGATAGGTGCCGGTCTGATCCGACGCGGTCGCCGTGGGCAGGACCGAAGCAAGCGACGGATTCACCGCATTGCCCGAGGCATCGACCAGCAGCGCGACGTTGACCGGCGTGGCGTAGACGGTCTGGCTCGTCACCCGGCCATCGATATCGCGCGTGTATTGCGTCAGAACCCCGTTGCCGTCGATGTCGGCCACCTTGTGGCCGAGGTCGTCATAGAGCGAATAGGTCCGCACGCCGGTCGGGTCCTGCGTCATCAGCAGGCGGCCGTCGGCGTCGTACTGGAAGAGCGTCGTGCCGAGCGCCTGGCCGCTCGGTGAAATCTGCGCAATGCTGACCACGCGGCCCGCGGCGTCGCGCACCGTGATGGTTTGCGTGCCGTCGGCGGCCGTCACCGAGATGCTGCGTTGCGCGTCGTCGTATTGAATAACCGTGACGTGGCCTTCCGCGTCGGTCTGGCTGAGCACGCGGCCCAGACCGTCATAGGTCGTCGAGCTTTGCTGTCCTGTCGGCGCGATGACCGACAGCAGTTCGCCACTCGGGCTGTAGACGTAGTGCGTTACCGACGCCGTCGCCGGGTCGCCCGCGCCGTTTGCCAGCGTAACGCCGTAAGTCGTAGTGCTGGCCAGTTCGCCGCGCGCGTCATAGCCGAAATCGGTACGCGCGACCTGCGAAAGGTTGGGCTGCGCGGCGACCCATGCCGCCATCGTGGCTGCCGACGGCGCCTGGTTCGATGCGTAGCCGCTCGTATTGAACGCGCTGCCCGAGTAGACCAGCTTGCTTTGCAGCAGACCGTTGCCCGCATACACGTACTGCGTCACGTCGCCTGACGGGCTCAGCTGGAACAGCAGGTTGCCGTTCGCATCGTAGACGTAGCGCGTCGTGAGCGGCCCGCTCGCGGCGATGCTACCGTCGACGCTGCCGGGGTTCTGGTACACGGTGCTCGTGAGCACCTTGCCGTTGGCCGCGACGGTGTAGCTAACGTTCGATTGCAGGGGCGTCGAGCCCGGCACGGTGGCGCCGAGCGCCGCCTGCCACTGGGTCACGCCGGTCAGCGGTCCGTTCGTGCCGCTGTACGTGTATTGCGTGACGGTGCCCGCGTTCCAGCTCTGCAGCAGGCGCCCGCTGTTGTCATAGGTGAAGCGCGACACCGGGGTCGACTGCATCGTCGTGCCGCCGGCCGAGCTGTCCGCCAGCACATTGGTCAGGTGTCCGTAGTTGTCGTACTGGTAGGTCGTGACGTTGCCGGCGCCATCGGTCACGATCGTCGTCAGGTTGTTCGGATCGTACGAGAACGTGGTGGTCGCGCCGTCGCCGTCGGTGACGCTCGCCACTTCATAGTTGCCGTTGATCTGAACGTACGTGAACGACAGATGCGTGCCGTCCGACTGGGTGACCGAGGCCACCCGGTTGCTGCTGCCGTCGTACGTGTAGGACGTCGTATAGACGTTGCCGTCGGCGGTCGAGTTGTCGAGCGGCGAGAGGTCGGTGGTGACCGACGTCAGGCGGTTCTGCGCATCATAGGTGTAGCTGACCACCTTGCTCGTCACGGTCGACGTGCCGTTGCCGACCACGCTGCGCAGGTCGATCAGATTGTTGCTGGCGTCGTAGTCGTAGTAGACGGTTTCGCCGTTCGCATCGGTGACGGACGCCAGCAGGCCGTTCGAACCATAGCTGTAGGTCGTCGTGTTGCCGTTCGCGTCGATCGAAGCCAGCAGGTGATAGCTGCCCGATCCCGCGTAAATCTGCTTCGCGCCGGTCGATCCGTCGGTCAGCACGTAGGTGCCGTCGGCCTGCTGCACCAGCGTGTCGGCCACGCCGCCGTTGAGGTCGGCCGCCGCATACGAAGCGCCGCCGACGTTGTTGAACGCGCGCTGCGACCCGTCGGCGTTATTGACGAGAATCACCGCGGGGTAAGTCTGGCCGTCCGCGACCGGACTCAGGCTCTGACTGCCCGCGCCGATGCGCCAGCTAAGCGCCCCCTCGCTGTTATACGTGCGCAGCGTCGAGATGCCACCGCCGATGCCAGCCAGCTGATTGTCGAGGTCCTGCAGGATCAGATTGCCGTTGGCGACGTCGACATACGCGCCCTCGTTGGCGCTGCCCTGTGACGCAGAACCGTATATGCCTTGCTGGCCGAGCCTCGCAAGCGACGAATTGTTAATCCCGAGTGTGCTTCCGCTAACGATGGCGACCATGTCCGACCCTATCAGTTGGCTATCCGGATCCCGTATGGCACGAGACCCGGCGCTGTCGAGGAAGTTATCCGGCCGCCGCGCGGGCGGTTTAGGGGTCACGTCGAGAAAATTTTTTGCCGGTGGCCCTAAACCGCTGCCGGCAGACGCGGATAACCTGATTGAACGTGGCGGAGAAGATCCAACGCTGCGCCGTCATGCCAGGGCCGCGTTCACGCGAGGCCGCCTCGTTGGGAGGCGCATTTGCATCCCTCTTTTCCGAAGGAACAGCGATGAAAAAAGAAGTCACGCCGCCGCAAGGCGCGAACAAGGACGCCAAGCGCTTCACGTGGTCGGCGACGTTCAAACAGCGCCAGGAGCAGGGCAAGCAGGTTCCGGCCGGCAGCGGCGGCGGCGGCAAGTAAGCCCCGCGTGTTGCAGGACTGGAATCGACGCGGCGCGCAGCAGCACATCGCGCGCCGCTTGCTGCCGTGTGTTCCACCTTGTTGCCGATGACCGAATACCTGATGCTGTCGCCACACGCGCGAGTCGCGGGCGACAGCTTGTGCATGTCCGTCGCGGGCAGTGAGATCCGCATCGATGCGCCACGTCCGCTGTTGCGCATGCTGACCGAGCACGCCGACGGCACCCGCCGCACTGACGACTGGCTCGACCAGATCGCGCGTCACTGGGCGCGCGCCGATCTCGAGCCGTTCGTCGCGAGCCTTGTCGAACAGGGTTTTCTGGTGGACAGCTGCGATCTGCCGGCGGCCTTGTGGCGCTTTGCGTCGAACCCGCGCCGCTTCGGCGCGCAACCGGACGACACCCAGATCGCGCGGCTCGTCACCGCCGCAGCGCTGCGCACGCTTGTCACCGAGGTACCCGCGCCGCCCGCTCACACGGCTTTAGCGACGGATGCGTATGCCGATGCCACCCACGCAAGCAGCCTGCGCATCGCGCCCGAAGCGACCTGGCTGACGCGCGCACTAAGCACGCGCACCAGCAAACGGCGCTTCGGCGCCCGGCCGGTCGCGCCGGAGAAGATCGCCGCGTTGTTGTGGGCCGGTTACGGCGCGAGCGCACGCCACGCTGAAGATGCGGCCGAACAGCCGCCGGTGCGAACCGTGCCGTCCGCCGGCGCGCTCTATCCGCTCGATCTCTATCTGGTGAATCTCCGTCCGCTCGAAGGCCTCGCCGCCGGTGCCTATTGGGCCCGCTTCGCGCCGGATCACTCGGTGCAACTCGATGCGCTGGACGCAAGCGCGCACGAAGCCGCGCGCGCGTTCGGCGATCCTGCCCTGGTCCATCAGGCGCAGGGTCTCGTCGTGATTGCCGGAGACTTCGCGCTGAGCGCCGCCAAGTATGGCCCGCGCGCCCTCTCGTATGTCGCGCTCGAAGCCGGGCACGCCGCGCAGAACGTCTTGCTGCAAGCTCAGGCGCTTGAGCTCGCGGCCGTCGAACTCGGCGGCTTCATCGAGAGCGAGCTGGCGCGCATCGCGGGGCTCACGGCGGCGAGCACGCCACTTATCACCATCGCCTTCGGCGTGCAGGACGACCACTCGCCGGCCGTGCCGGCCAAGGGCTGTGTGTTTGAATGGCTGGACCTGAATACGCCCGACTACACCCTGCCGTTCGCGATTGGCCAGGCGCGGGCAGACGGCGCCGAATGGTCATGGGGACGCGATCGGAACCCGTCGCGAGCCTGGCTCAAGGCGATCATGGAAGCGCACGAGCGCAAAGCCTGCATACGCCCCGGCGACCTCATCGACGCGCGGCGCGGCGATTGGGCCGACGCCCTCGACCCCACCGAGCTTGCGAGCTACGCGCCGCACCAATACCGGCGGCCGGATTTTCCGTTTGCGCCTTTCGATCCGCAGGAGCGCTACGACTGGGTCACCGGTATCGATGTCGCGACCGGCGAACCAGTCGGCGTTCCGGCCGACTGTGTGTACTACTCGCCTGCCTTGCGGCCTGGCCGTACAAAGCTGACGGCCGTTACGAGTTCCGGCGTTGCCGCTCACGACGAACACCATCGAGCACTTGAGAACGCCTTGCTCGAACTGCTGGAACGCGACGCCTTCATGCGTGCGTGGCTTGGCGGCCGGCCGCCGGCCGCCATCACGCCGGCCTCAATGCCGGCCGAATTCAGAGCACGGCTCGCGGCACTGAACGACGCAGGCGTGGAAGTCTGGATCCGTGCGCTCGACACGGCGCCGTTCGCCGGCGTGTTCGTCGCCGCGCAATCCGTGCAACATCATTTCACGCGAGTCGCGAGCGACGTCGCCGTGGATGCCCATACCGCGCTCGACCGCGCGTTGATGGAACTCGAAGCGGCCGTCGCGGCATCGCTCGCGTTCGCCGGGCCCGCCCCGCTCGCGCCGCGCGCCGTGGCAAGCTCGCAGGATCACGCGCGCCTGTACGCGCAGCCGCGCTACTTCAGAAGAGCCGACTGGTTTATCGCGGCCACCGGTGCCTCGATCGATTTCCGCGTGCTCGAACAGCACCATATAGCAGCCGATGCGGTCTGCGACACGCTTACCGCGCTCGGCCATCGCATCGTCGCTGTCGACCTGTCGCAGCCGGACGAAGCCGGACCGCATGTCGTGCGCGCGCTGATGCCGGGCCGCGTGCCGCTCTCGTTCGGCTACGGGCTGGAGCCCGAGGGCATGGCCGACACATCCGGGCAACGCCGCCGGCAAGCTCTTTTTCCTCATCCTTTCATCTAGGCAACTCAAGTGGAAACGCAAGCCGAAACCGCCAAGCCGGACGTCGATACACTCTGGACGAAGGCGCTGCAATGGAAATGGGCCACTCCGCTCCTGCACGTCAATCTGCTCGAGACCGCCCAGATGCCGCGAGCGCTTCACGAGGCACTGCAGCACTTCGCCGATCACAACGAAAACGAGCTCGTCTACGATCCGGCGCTGCTCAATGCGTCGTCGAACGCTTACACGCGCTACCGCTCCCAGGTGTTCTCACAGGCGACCGACCCCGCGCTGATCGAGGTGCGCGACCGCATGGATGCTCTGTGCGACCGCTATGTCGCCGAGTGCTACGGCACGGACCTGCCGCCGCATGTCAAACGCATCCAGATGTGGTTCGTGCTGCAGCACGCGAACGACGCCGCTGAAGCGATCCATGCGCACTATCACGAAGGCTCCGATATCGCATTCGTCTACTACCTGAACGTCCCCTCGGACGGTAGCGGCCAGCTGGTGTTCATCGATCCGCGCGGCCCGGTAGGACGCGGCGCGTTCGTACTGCCGCGCCACACGCTGACCACGCAGATCCGGCCCGCCGAAGGCGATCTGCTGATCTTCCCGCGCTACCTGATGCACTACACGACCACCAATACCGATCCGCAAACGCGCCGCGTGATCGCCGGCAGCGTGCGCTACGAAAAGGCCTGATGCACATGAGCCAAGCATTGCCCCGATTCCTCGTGCAGGACGTGCCGCCGGAGCGCACGATCATCCAGCACATCAAGGCCAGTTCCGATTTCGAAGCGCAAATGGCGCAGCATCCGTGCGCCCCCTTCGAAGGACTGATCCAGCTGAAACTGCCCGACGCCGTGTTCGCCGGCCTGCGCGACGCCGCCATGCAGGCGCTCGGCACCTTCGGCGCGTTCGGCTGGCTGTCGAGCGAGGGGCGAGACGCCGAAGACGCCTATCGCTCGCTGTCGCTGTCGTACAACCCCGACCTGCACGATCCCGGCATAGAGAACGTTCATCAGTCGACGCTCGGCACCTCGGTCAATACGGGCCGCGAGTTCTTTTACGGCAGCACGCAGAAATTCACCGCGCTCAAACATACCTACTTCGACACCTACGGCTTTCGCAAGCACACGCCGGCCGCTCGCACCGGTGGCCTCTGCGAGTTCCTGTCGAAGTGCGGACTGAGTCTGGTGCGTTCGCGCCTGTCGGTGATTTACGGCGAGCAGGGAGCGACTCGCGAATTCGCGACGGGCTGGCACCGCGACGAACGCGTCTTCGAAAATCTGCGCGTGAACATTCCGCTCACGTCGGATGCCGCCTACCGCATGCAGATCGAGCCTGCGCTGGAGCAGCCGGACGCCGGGTCCACGTCGATGCGCGAATATCATCTGCAGCCCGGCTACGCCTATTCGTTCAACACGAATCTGCCCCATCGGGTCTATGCGCGCGAGGCCTCCAACCAGCCACGCGTGCATCTGGTGCTCGGCTTTGCACCGTGGCTGTACTACGCCGAAGAAGACGACGCATGGGCGCCGAACCGGCACTACGGCCGAATTAACCCGCTCGACCTGCTGCGCCAGGGATTGTTGCATCCGCAAATGGAGTTTGACGGCTATGCGTCATAACGTGGTTCTGCTCGGCGCCGACGGCCGGGAAAGCAAGGCCAAGGTCAGGCACTATGCCGCCGCCGCGGCCACCCTCGGTCTCGATGTCGTCGATTACCCCGATGCGCGCACGCTCGGCATCGTGTCGTGCAGCGACTTTCGCGCCGCCGAAGCCAGCTGGCTCGCGCAAGCGCATGGCATTCCCTCGGCCGATCCGCTGGCGGCAACCATTGCCACCAGCAAGTCGCTCGTTTATCAGGCGATGCAGCGCGCCGGCTTCGACAGCCTGTGGTTCTGCATTCCGCGCCGCGACGAAGACCTGCTGCGCGCAAGCCACCGCGGCGCGGTGATCGTCAAGCCGGATCGCGGCAGCGGGTCGTTCGCCGAGCACCCTTGGGCGTACCGCATCTTCGATAGCGTGAGCGCATTTCGCGAGACGCTGATCGAGGAGGACCTGCTCGAAGCATTCCTCGCCTATCAGAACGACCCGCCGCTGCATCACGGCGCGTACCTCGTGATGGAATTCGTCGACAGCCATCTGAGCACGACCGCCGCCGTGGTCGGCCCGCAGGACATCGTGTTCTACGAATCCGGCACGGTCGAAATGGCTCACTCGGCGTGGCGACTGAAGGGCGCGTGGAACACGCTTGGCTGGCCCGACCCGGCGCATCCGGCGCGCGCGTTCGTCGAGGCGCTGGCCCATCATGGCCTCACGCGTTCGGTGGTCTACGTGCAATCGGTCGAGAAAAACGGCCGTCTCTACCCAATCGACTTCAACTTGCGCCCCAGCACGATGGGCGACTACGCGATCGATGCGCTCGGCCTGCCGTTTTACGAGGCCGCGCTTGCGTTTCAGCTCGGCCTGTCGGCACGCCTCGAATTCCAGTGGCCACAGCGCTGCATTGCGATCCGCCGCGTGCTGGTGCCGCTCGTACACGGCGAGCGGAGCGTCGACTACGGCCCCGATTGCGTGCCGCTCGTGCACGCGGTGCACTACGACGACAGCCGCCCCTACGATGTCGGCGACGCGTGGCCGATGTTCGCCGTCACGGGTGATTCCGTCGAAGCCTGCCGGGCGCGCGCTGAAGCGATCGCCCAGGCAGTGACCGCGAGTCTCACACCCGGCGCGCCGGTCGAGCGCCCGCGATGAAAGTCGATCCGTACGCGCAGATTGTCGCGCTTGCGCGTCAGCAGGCGTCCGAGGCGTCTCACGCCGCGCCGAACGCCGGCGCCCGCGCGAGCGCGCGCAAGCGGACCGACGGTCAACGTACGCCTCAGTTCGACTTGGGCCGCAGCATCGTCGAACGGATTCGCGAAATCGCGCCGGACGATCCGCGCCGGCCGCGCAAAGCCTTTCGCGTATTTCTCGAGGGCGTGCTCGCGCAGGAGTTCGGCAACACCACGCTTACCGATCCGGGCTACCAGCAGCTTGTCGACAACGTTATGGAACAGATGGAAGCGGAGCCATCGCTGGAAGGTCCGCTCTCGCGCGCCATCAACCTGCTGTTGGGCGGCGCCACCGTCTAGGCAGCGCAGGACGGCGCTGCGCACCTCAGCGTTCGGCTTTCGCGTTCTTCAAGAGTCCAGCTTTTCGCCGCGACGCGCCAGGGCGAACAGCGCCTTGGCCGGCAGCGCCGCGTTGCGCTGCCTGACGCCTTCGAGAATGTGTTCGACTGTCACGCGCGAATTGCCGTCGAGACGGGTGCCGCTCATCAGCGCTTGCACGTAGCGCGCCGTCGGGCTGCGCCGGTCGAGCCGCAGCGCGCGCGCAACGGCTTGCTCCGCCGCGTCGCGCCGGCCCTGCGCATACGCGGTCAGCGCCAGGCCGCCATGCGTTTCCGCAAAATTGCGGTCGCGTTGCAGCGCCGCTTCAAACGCGGCCTCGGCCCCCTTGTGATCGTTCATCGCCAGGCGGCTCCACGCGAGGCCGTGCCATGTGCCGACGTGATCGCCGCTGAGTTTCAGCGACGCTTCAAATGCCTGTGTCGCGCCGGCGGATTCGCCGCCAAGCAGGCGCGCGAAACCGAGGCCGGACCACGCGCGCGGCTCCGTGGCGCGCACCTGAACTGCCGCCTCGAAAAGCGCGCAAGCGCGCGCGCCGTCACTGTCGTTGAGCACCGCAAACCCGCTCACGATCAACGCCTCGCACTGCTGCGGCTCGAGTTCGAGCGCGCGCGCGGCCAGCGCAGCCGCCAACCGAAGGTCATCGGCATCGAGGCAAAGCAGGCTCGCCGCACCGAGACTCGCGGCGTCGCCTGCGAACGCGTCGTGCTGCTCGCGCACCAGAGCCAATGCCGTATCGAACTGGCGCTCATGATGCAACGCGCGAATCAGCAGCGACCACGCACCGGGCGGCAGAGAACCTTGCGCAGCGTAAGGCTGCAGCAGCGCCACGCAGCGCGCATGATCGCCCTGCGCCGCGCAGGCCGCCGCGAGATGGGTATCGACGCCGGACTGCGGGCCGGTTCGCGCACGCACGGTTTCGAACAGTGCGCGCGCCTCGCCATGCTCGCCCTTTGCCAGATGCCAGCGCGCCTCGCGAAACAGCAATCCGGGGCTCGTCGCATCGACGGCTCGCTCGCGTTCGAGGAAGCGCTCCGCAAAATCGAACGCGCGCGCACGCAGTGCAATATCGAACGCGTCCGCGAGCAGCGCGGTGTTGCGAGGATCGGTCGCCGCAAGCTGTTCGAACCGGACGAGCCGGCTCAGATCAGAGTCGGAAGGGATGTTCATCTGATGCACTCCGTGGAATACGCTGCGTTATGCCCTGCCATTGTGCCTACCATTTCGCGTCTATTTCGCTCGTTGCCAGCAGCGCCTCGCGCAGCCGTTGCAACGCGCGCCGGTGCAATTGCGAAATCCGCCCTTTCGACAGTCCCATCTGTTCGGCAATTTCGTCGAACGGTACGCCCTGCAGATAATGATGCCGGACGATCCGGCGCTCGGGTTCCGGCAGACCGGCGGCGAGCTCGCGCACGCGGCGCTGCATCTGACGCAGTTCGAGGCCGTCGTAGGGATTCGGCGCCTGCGCCTCGACGCCGCTGTCGACCATTCCGAGGCCTTCCAGCAGCACGCCGAGCGCCAACCCGATGCCCACACCCGCCATTTCCTTGAGCAGCGCGGCATCGCGCACCGAACCGAGCCCTTCGGCGAGCGACGCCGCCCGCGCATCGCGCGCGCGCATGCGCTGCCGCAGCGCGATCTGCTGCTGGCGCTCGCTCAGCTTTTCGAGGCCGTCGAGCACCGCGCCCATCATGCGGGTGCTCGCATACGTGCGAAACTGCGCGCCACGTTCGGGCTGATAGCGTTCGAGCGCCTCCAGCAAGCCGATCGAAGCGAACTGCAGATAGTCGTCGAACTCGACTTCGTCGTGCGTCCTGCCCGCGTAGAGCTTGCCCGCGATCACGCGCGCGTACGGCATATGATGCGTCAACAGCGCCTCGCGTGCCGCCGCGTCGCCGTGCTCACGCAACGCGCGCCACAGCGCCTGTTCGCGCTCGGGCTCGAGCGCCTGGCGGTCCGCTTCAAGATGCGCGTCTTGCACGTATCACGCTCCGTCAGTGGAAGGAGCCGACCAGCGCCTTCACGACCAGCTCCCAGCCGTCCACCAGCACGAACATCAGGACCTTGATGGGCAGTGAGATCGTCGCCGGCGGCATCATCATCATGCCGAGCGCCATCAGGATGCTGGAGACGATCAGGTCGATCAGCAGAAACGGCAGCAGAATGACGAACCCGATCTGGAACGCCGTGCGCAGTTCCGAGAGCATGAATGCCGGAATCAGCTCGACGTTGCTCACGTCCGCCTCTTTCTCCGGTACCGGTGCCTTGGCCAGTTCGATCATCAACGCAAGGTCCTGCTCGCGCGTCTGGCGAATCATGAACTCGCGCAACGGCGCCATACCCGTCTGGTAAGCGGACTGCATCGACATCTGCCCCGCCATGAACGGCTCGAACGCGGTGCGGTCGACCTTTTCCAGCACCGGCGCCATCGTGAACAGCGTCATGAATAGCGCAAGACCGATCAGGACGGAATTTGGCGGGGTTTCCTGCATACCCAGGCCCTGGCGCAGCATCGACAGTACGATGACGATGCGCAGAAACGAGGTCACCGAAACCAGCAGCGCAGGAATCAGGCTCACCAGCGTCAGGCCTATCAGCACCCGCAACGCCAGCGCTGTGCTGCCGGTTGTCCCGTTCGAACTGCCGAGCGCGTCGAGCGCGCCGGCGACACTGTCGCTTGCCGGACCCGCGCCGACTCCGTGACTTGCCGCCACGCACGCACCGCTCATGAACAGGGCGGCCAGGCCCAGGCCGGCAAGCGATGCGATGCGCGCGGCCCGGGGACTGCAGCGCAGGCTGCCCGATGCGTTACGCCACATCGTTCGCACTCCCTGGCTGCGCCGCTGCAGCGGCATGCGGCTCGTCGATCAGGCATGTCGCGCCTTGCGATCCGTCCGCAATGAGAAGCCGTCTGCCCTCGTAATCGATAACGTGCAGCGTCGAATGCGCCGAGAGGCGCTGCGACACCACCACTTTCAGCAACGGCCGGTCGCGCCGCGCCAGCCCGCCGAGGCGGCCCGGGCCGTCGCGCCGCAGCTTGCGCGCCGCATACAGGACCGCGCAAAGCAGCGCCGCCAGAAGCACCAGCGCGGCCGCCGAACGGCCCGTGATCCACGCATCGTCGCCGCGTTGCAGCGGGATGCCGGACGGCAGTTCAACCTGCGTGGTACTTGCCACGCTCGCCCCCAACGTGCTCACAGCTTGAGCCCGACCGGCACTTCGGTGAGGCGCACGCCATAGGCGTCGTCGACGGCGACCAGTTCGCCACGCGCGATCACGCTCCCTTCGAGCAGGATGTCGACCGGTTCGTCGACGAGCCGGTCGATGGTCAGGACATCGTCCCGGCGCGCGTTGAGCAGTTCGCCAATGCTCAATTCGATGCCGCCGACGCACACCCGCAGCGTCGCCTTGACGTTGCGCAGCGGATGCAGCGTGCGCACGAGCGCATCGGATTCGGAGGGCGCCTGCGGCGCGTCGCCGGTCTCGGCGAACTTCAGGGGATGCGCCACGGTGGCGGAAGGACTGTCGTGCATAGCGTTCTACAAGCAGGAGTTAGCGGTTCGATTCCGCGTGAAGCTTCAGCACCTTGCGCGCGTCACGCGCGTGCAGAAAGCCGCTGAAAAGCGTGTTGCCGGATGCGTCGATGACGTTCAGCGGCGCATCGAGCCGGTGCCCGAGCGAGATGACGTCGCCGACGTGCAAGCCGGCCAGTTCGCCAAGGCTCAACGCGACCGGTTCGGTTTCAACCGCCAGCGTGAGGCGGCCGCCCGCGAGCGCATCGGCCAGCGGCACGACCGTCTCGCGTACGGCCGCAGCGCGCGACTTCTCGCGCGCCGCCGCGGACGGCAGCAAGCGGTCGGCGGTCGCGGCGCTCAGCAGCCATTGCACCGCCACGCCCGAGCCGCTCGATGTGAGTTGCACCGCGCCGTTCCATGCGCGCAGCGAAGCACGGCAGGCGTCGCCGGCAGGTGTATCGCCGGTGGACACGCAACCGATCTCGACCGCCACCGCGGTCAGCAACGCGTCGTAGGCACGCTGCGCAAGTTGAACGCTCAACGGCACGGCTTCGGCAGAGGCCCGTTGCACGCCCTGTGCGGGCAGGCCAAGCCACGCGGCGGCCAACTCTTGCGACGTGGCGCCTGCGAGCCGATAGAACGCTGCTGGCGCTCCGTTCGCATCGAGGCCGAGCGTACGCCAGCCTGCGTCGTGCTCGCTTGCCACGCTAGCCGCGCGTGACGTGCTACGCGTGCCTGGCGCGGTCTGCCGCGGCGCCACGCCGACGCGCCCGGCACTGTGCTCGAGAACAGCCGCGTCGAGCGACCATGCGCTCTGCCAGCCGTCGAGCACCGCCGCGAAACGCTGCAATAGCGCTGCGTGCTCGCCGGCCGTACGATAGCGCAACTTGCTGACGTTCACGCCTGGCCATCCATGGAGAAGAGCTGCTGGAGCATCTGGTTAGCTGTCGAAATCAACTGCGACGACGCCTGGTAGCCACGCTGCATCACGATCAGTTCGCTGAATTCGCTCGACAGATCGACGTTGGAACCCTCGTATTCATTCGCCTGAATGGAGCCGAAACCGTTGTCGCCGGCGTGACCGAGCTGGAGCAGCGCGCCGTTGGCCGCATCGAATTCGTTGTTGCCGTGGTCCGTAAGATCCGACGCCGAGCCGTAGGTGGCTAGCGCCAGTTGCGGGCCGGTGCTGCTCTGGCCGTTCGAGTAAGTCAGCGACAGCGCGCCGGTGTTGTTGAAGGTGGTGTTCGTCAGCGTCCCGGCTGTGTAACCGTCCTGCTGGCCGACCGCCAGCGTCGACGAAGTGCCCGCGGCAAACGACGTGACGTTGGTGCTGAAGTCGAGCGTCACGTTCTGCGCCTGCCCGCCGGTCGGCGTATAGGTGAAGCTGATCTTCGACTGGGCCGGCACCGGTTCGCCGTCGCTGAAGGCAATGTTGCCGGTCGCCACAGTCGTGCTGCCGTCCGACACCGTCACGGTCCACGTGTTGGCCGCGCCGCCCGACGCCGGCGCGAACGCGAGCGACAGATCGTGCGCGCCGCCGCCTGCGTCGTACACCGGCACTGAGTTGATCGCATCGGTGGTCGCCGTGCTCGACAGATTGCCGGTGAAGCTCACCGTGGAAGTGGCGTGCGGCGCGCTCGACTGCACCGAGCTGAGCGTGATCGGCGACAGCGCGCCATTCGCGCCGAGCGACATGACGCGCGTCGTGCCGTCCTGCATCGTCAGATAGCCGGCCGCATTGAACTGGAAATCGCCGTCGCGCGTGTAGTGAACGTGGCCCTGCGCGTCCTGCACGACGAACAGGCCGTTGCCGTTCACGGCCACCGCCAGCGGATTGTTCGACTGCACCGGCTGCCCCGACGACAGATCGAGCGCCACCGCGTAAGCGTTCAGGCCGCCACCGTCGCTGGAGCCGGCCTGCTCGTCCGGGCTCGACAATTGGTCTTCGAACTGGATGTCCGAACCCTTGAACCCCGGCGTGTCCATATTCGTCACGTTGTTGCTGATGACCTGCAGCCCTTTCGTGAAACCGTTCAGGCCCGATACCGCAGTGTTGATCGCGTCGATCATTGTGGTGCTCCTTTTATTTAACGCTTGTTAGTTGGGATACCGAAATTCCATTGGTCACGGTGCCGTCGCTGGCCGTGATGGTCATCGTCGGTGTCCCGTTCGACAGCGAAATGGACGTGACCTGGCCCGAACCGCTCGAAGTCGACGAAACGGTGTAGCCGACCGTGCGACCCAGCAGGCCGACCGACTGCGTCAGCGACTCCGAGGCCACTAACTGCGTGATGCTGTCGGCCATCTGCTTGGTCTGGTCGAGTGTTGCAAACTGCGCGATCTGCGCGACGAACTGTGCGTTGTCCATCGGCTGCGTCGGATCCTGGTATTGCAATTGCGTCAGCAGAATCTTCAGCAGGTCCTGCATGCCGAGCGTTGTCGACGCAGGCGACGCGCCTCCGACGGACGTTACTGAACTGGTAGTCATCGTTCTCCTTCCGTGGCGAATTCTGTTTGCCCTTGCGCGACTGAGGTACCTGCCGCGCGAAACACGGTTCTTCCATTGCAGATCACCGCGCCGAGTTTCATGCCGGCGGCGCGCGCCCACTGGTGCAACGCGGCGACCAGCGGGCCGGTTTTCGCGTCGGTGAACGACGCGTCGCGCACCCACAGCGTCAACCCATCGCGGCCGAGATAGGCATGCGTGACGCGCCGCAGCCAGCGGCCGGCACGCGCCGGACTGCGTGGCAGCGCGAACGCGTCGCGGCCGGCGGCATCGGCGTCGCGCTCACTGCGCGGACGCTTGAGAGCGGCCAGCGTTGCACGCGCGATCAGGCGCGCCGACGCCGGGTAGACGATCTCGCCTGGCTGCGGCAACAGTGGCACGCCGATTTGATTTGACGACCGCCGGGTGGCCGGAAGCATGAAATCGCCGACGGCGCTGCCGTGCCGCGCTGCCGTGCCCGTCACCCCGGCGACCGTCGCCGCGCCAGCGTCATCGCCGCCAGCAACGCCGCTGCCCGTCATCCACAGTTGCGCCGGACGGTCGTGCGTGGTGCGATGCGCGTGGTGCCCATGCGTCGGCCGGGTCAGTTCGTCATGCGGGGCCGCGTGCGATCGGATCGCGCCATGGTGAGCGCTCACGTGCGGCCGCTCCACGCCGGTATCTGCGCTGGACGGTCGCGGCGTGTTGGACAACACCGGCTGGTCGCGGGTGCTCGCGGATCCTGTGCGCGACGGTGCACCCGAATGCGCGTCTTGCGGCAGTCCGGGCGGGTTCTCCAGTGCACGCTCCTGCTCCTGCGACCGTTCCGTGCTGGTGCCTGTGCTGAACGGCAGCGGTAAGTTCTCCAACCCTTTCCACACGAGGCGGTCACCGACCGCCTTCCATGCTTCCAGCGCCGCATCCGTGTCGGACTGGGCAAGCATGCCCATCACGCCATCGTGTGCGCCCGCGCCCAGTTCGGGCGCGCGCATGGACTTTTCGACAGAGACAGCCAGCACCTCTTCCAGCAAGTCCCGCGCCGTCGCCTGTTCGTCGGTCAGACCAGCGGCATCCGCGAGAGCGCGCGACCAGCCCGCGCCGTCGGACTCGCTTGCGAGCGCGCCCCCCTCGTCCTGCGTCGGCGGCGATGCACGGTGAACCAGCACCTGCCGCAGCACCAGATCAAACTCGATGATCGTCATAAGCGTCATCCCCTAAGCCGCGGCGGGTGATCCAGTCGTCGTCGGCGCGCGCGAACTCGCGCGAGGCATGCTCCTGCCCATAGGCTGCCGCTGCCGCAGCACGGTGCGCATCGATCTGCTCGACGCGCAGCCGGCAAGTATCCCAATGCTCGAACGCGGCAACGCGCTCGCGCTCCAGCGCCGCACAACGCATTTCGTATGTCTGCACCGCGTGATTGAGCCGGGTAACGTAGCGCGTCGTCATCTGGCTCAACGCCGGGTCAAGCCGGTCGCTCGCACGGTCGGCCGCCAGCCCGGCGATAAAACGCTGCACTGCCTCGCGTGCCTGCTGCAATGCCAGTTCGGCCTGCTTGCAACTCGCGCTCGCGCGTGCCAGATCAAGTTCGGCGATCTGCAGGCGCGAGGCCGCCAGCTCCGCCAGCGGCCCGAGTTCGTAGCGAAAGCCGCGCAGATCGGCAGTCACGAGGCCGCCTTGCGTGTTTCATTGCTGCCCGCGGCCGCGCCCAGCAGCAGCGTCTGCAAGGCGGCATAGGCCTCATCGCGTCCCGCCGTTTCGTCGACGCGCTGGCGCAGCCACGAATCGAGCGCCGGAGCGATCTGCAGCGCGCGGTCGAGTTGCGGATTCGAACCATGCTGGTAAGCGCCGATCTCGACGATCTGCCGGTTACGTTCGAGCATCGCCAGCACGCGCCGCGTTTCGCTCACCAGCCCGCGCTGCGCCGGCGTGCACAGTTCGCCGAGCAGACGGCTCGCGCTCGCCAGCACATCGATGGCGGGAAAGCGCCCCTGGTGCGCAAGCTGGCGCGACAACACGAGGTGGCCGTCGAGCGTTGCGCGCAGCGCATCCGAGACGGGTTCGTTGAAGTCGTCGCCTTCGACCAGCACTGTGAGCAACGCAGAAATCGACCCGCCACCGGGCGCAGTGCCGCACCGTTCGCACAGCTCCGGCAACTCGGCGAACACGGAAGGCGTGTAGCCGCGTGCGGTAGGCGGCTCGCCGGCGGCGAGGCCGAGCTCGCGCCGCGCCATGGCAAAACGTGTAATCGAGTCCATCGTCAACAGAACGTCGGCGCCCGCTTCGCGGAAATATTCGGCGATGGCGAGCGCGAGATACGTCGCGCGCACACGCGCGAGCGCTGGTTCGTCGGAGGTCGCCACCACCACGACCGAGCGCGCAAGACCTTCCTCGCCAAGCTGCCGCTCGATGAATTCACGCACCTCGCGGCCGCGTTCTCCAATCAGCGCAATGACATTGATGTCTGCACGAACCGTCCTCGCGATCATGCCGAGCAAAGTGCTCTTGCCGACCCCGCTGCCCGCAAAAATGCCAACCCGCTGGCCGCGCCCGAGCGTCAGCAAGCCGTCGATGGTACGTACGCCGGTCTCGAGCACCTGCCCGACAGGGGGCCGCTGCAAGGGGTTCTGGCGCACGCCCGCGAGCGGCCGCGTCTCGCGGCAAGCCGGTGCGTCGAGGCCGTCCAGCGGCCGGCCGAAGCAATCGATCACCCGGCCGAGCAACGCGTAGCCGACCGAGGCGTCGGCGACACGCCCGAGCGCCTGCACCACCGCACCCGCCGCAAGACCCTGGGTGGAGCCATACGGCATCAGCGTGACGCGGCCCGCGCGCACGCCTACCACCTCGGCCATCATCGGTTCAGCGGTATGCCGCGCGGCAATCGAACACAGTTCGCCGACCGCTGCGTCCGGGCCATCGGCTTCGATCGCCTGACCGACCAGCTGACGAACAGTGCCGGTACGGCGCACGAGCGACGCCCGCTCGATGGCCTCGACCCATGCCGCGCCGATCATCGCGCGCTCGCCGCTGCCGTGGCAGAAGAAGCTGACGAGACGGCGCGAGCATCGCGCAACACCTGCAGCAGCATGTCGAGCTGGGTTTCGATGCGGGCGTCGAGGGTGCCGTGGGTCGTTTCCACAAGACAGCCGCCCAACGTGACACGCTCGTCCGCTTCGATCGTGACGTCGCGCGGCAAACCGCTCAGGAGTCCGGAGGCTTGCGCCGTCCCGCCGAGCAGCGCCAGATCCTGCGGCGCGACGCGAATCGCGATCACGCGCTGGGCGTCCGCCTGGGCTAATGCCTGAGCGATGGCGCCTTGAACCCCGTCGCGCGAGACCAGCGCCGTGCCAAGCAGTTTGCCAAGCGCGGCGAACGTCAGCTGCAGCGCAAGTTCGGCCGATGCCTCGGACTGACGCGTCATCGTGGCACGCAATTCATCGAGCGTTGTCTGGGCGCGCACAGCGAGGGCCGACCATTCACGCTGCACCGCCTCGCGCGCGCTTTCGGCACCGCGTGCGTAACCTTCTTCATGCGCCGCCGCCAGCACTGCGTCGCGCCGCTCGCGCAACAATGCATCGGCGAGTTGCGCGGCGCGCCGCTCGATCTCGGCTTCGCGGGCCGCGGCATCGATCGCGGCCACGTTGGCGGCGTTGGCAGCGGCGGCAGTGCCTGCATCCGGTGCGGCGGCTTCGGCGCCCGGCTGCGGCTGAAGCAAAGGGTCGGCAGGTGCCGTCGCAAGGCCGGGCACCCGTGCCTGTGCAAGCAGCGTCGGCTGCCGCAGTACGCTCGCCACGTGGCGGCTAGGCGCGCTCATGTGGTCCCCCGCAGACGCAGCAAACCGCGCCAGATCGACCGGCGGCGCACGGCCGGCGCGCTCGCTTCCGCGCGGCGCAGACGTTGTGCGAGTTCGTCCAGCAGCGCATCGCGCAGGCCGCGCGCGACGGGCTTGCGCGAACCGATGCGCGCAGCGGCGAGGCTCTCGACCTGCTCGCGTTTCGCCCGGCCGAGGCCGTCGAGCAACGCGTCGCGCCAGGGCCATTCGTGAGCGGCGAGCACCAGCTCGATCATCCCGGCCGGTTCGTCGCCCAGCACGGCGGCAACCGCGCGGGGCGACGCCGCGGCAATTTCGGGCAGCGGATCATGACCGGCTTGCACGCTGCCGTGCCCGACCAGTTCGCGAACCAGCGACGGATCGCGCACCACGCCGAGTTCCTCGAGTTCACCGAGCAGACCCTGCAAGGTCGTGCGCTGCGCCGGCGCGAGGCGCGCGAGCAGCCACTCGCGATCACGCGTGTCCAGCGCGTAAAGGACCAGTGCCGCTCTGCGTGGCGCGCTCATTGCGGCGTCCCTTTAGGTGTCTCCGCCGCCAGCCAGCGCTGCATATCCGCCAGCAGCACAGCCCGCTGCGCCGAGTCGAGCGGGCGCGTGGCATGCGCCGCATGATGGCTGCGCGCACCGAACAGCCGCACGGCAAGAATTCCGGCGAGCCCGATCACGAGCGCCAACCCGCCCAGCAGCCAACCAAGCGACGTGCCGAACCCGTGCGCCCGTGCAGCGGCGGCGGTCCGCACAGGCACCTGGGGCGACGACGCGGGCAGCATCCCCGTACCGGGACTCGCCGCATCGGCAACAGGTGCGCCACCTTGCGGCAGCGACGCCAACTGAGCAAACGGATAGAGCGCGATCGTGTCGCCGCGGGCCGGGTCATAGCCGGCTGTTGCCGCCAGAATGTCTTTCAGACGAGCGACCTGGGCGGCGTCGAGCGTATCGTTGACCACGGCGGCAATTGCGATGCGACGCACCGTGCCTGGCGTCGAAACGCTCTGCTCCACATCGCGGCCAACCTGGTACTCGCGCTCATGGCGCTCGCTCGCCGGCGCGGACGGGCCTGCGCTCGCGCCGGCACCGGGCAATGGCGGCAGCGGGGCAGCACCGCCCCCTTCGCCTTCGCTGCGCTCCTTGACGAGCACGCCCGTTGCACCGTCCTTGCCGGCAGGCAGCAACTGCTCACGCGTGCGTTGTACGCGGTCCATATTGAGCGTTACGTCGACCCGCGCGATCGCCTTGCCGGGACCGAAGGTCTGATTCAGCACGTCGTTGAGCTTGCGCGCGAGATACGTCTCGGTCGATTTCTTCAGCTCGAGCGCCGCGCCCGCGGCGCCGTCGGCCTCTGGATCAGCCGAATTCGACGCCACGCCGGTCAAGGTGATACCGTGCTGATCGACGATTGTGACGTCCTGCAACGCGATGTCCGGCACAGCGGCCGAGACCAGACGCGCAATGCCGTTCACCTGGTCGTGCGACAGCGACTCACCGGGCTTGAGCACGAGGTTGATCGACGCCTTGGGCTTGCTGTCGGATTTCTTGAACAGCTGCTGCTCGGGCAGCGCGAGAATGACGCGCGCCGACTGAATGCCGTCGACCGACAGGATCGTGCGCGTGATTTCTCCTTGCAGCGCACGCTGATAATTGACCTTCTGGGCGAAGTCGGTCATGCCGAAATCCGCACCGTTAAACAGCTCGAAGCCGACCGCGCCATGCAGAGGCAGATTCTTTGCCAGCAGCTTGAGGCGCGTCTTGTGTACCGCCTCCGGCGCAACAAGAATTGCCGTGCCGTCGTCGTTGAGCTTGTACGGCGTCTTCATGCGGTCGAGTTCGGCCGTCATCACCGCCGCGTCTTCGGCGGCAAGGTCGGAGAACAGCACCTGATAGCGCGGCGTGACGACCCACACGATACCGGCCACCGTGGCAAGTGCGAGCGCGCTCACGATCACCGCCAGCACGACCCGGGCGCGTGTATCGAGCTGACGCCAGAATGAAACGATGAACATCGGTCAGGCCTCAGATCTGCATCTTGACGACGTCCTGATACGCGCTCAGGACCTGGTTGCGCACCTGCGCGACGAGCTGGAAAGCGAGCTTCGCGCCTTCCATCGAGACCATGACCTCGTGCAAGTTGCCCGCGCCGCCTACCGCGAGCGATTGCAGCGAAGTTTCCGCGCTGGCCAATTGCGTGTTGACCGATTCGAGACCCTGCGAAACGATCGAGCCGAACTGTGCGGCTGGCGCGGGCGACCCGGTCACGGCAAGCGCGTCCGCGCCGCGCGGCGACAGCGATGGCAGCGCGTGAGCCGCCGACAGGGCGTCGGAGATGGCGGCCACGGGTTCGAGGGTGAAGGCGTTGCTCATGACTGGCCGTCTCCGATTTCGAGTGCTTTGAGCGCGAGGGTCTTCGACGTATTGAATGCCGCGACGTCGGCCTGATAGGCGCGCACTGAGACCATTATCGTGGTCATTTCAGTAACCTGATCGACTCCGGGATAGCTGACGTAGCCATTGGTATCCGCCAGCGGATGGGTGGGCTCGTAAACCTTCAGCGGCGCGGCGCCGGTCGGCACGACCGCAGCCTCGGACGGCGCGCGCAGCGTCGCGTCGACCAGCGCAGCGAAACCGTTCGCGGAACCCGAAAGGTTCGACAGCGGCGCGACCGATGCCGCGACGCGCAACGGTTGGTAGCCGCCCTGCGCGCCGATCAGCGTGTGGGCGTTGGCCAGGTTCAGCGCGGTCACGTCAGTGCGCAGCTTTTCCAGACTCATGCCCGCAGCGCTGACACCGAGGATACTGTTGTAGTCCATCTCATTTCCCTTCGTTAAGCGCTGCCGACAGCAGCTTGTATTCGTCGCCGAGCCCCTTGACCAGTGCCTGATAGCGCACAGAATTGGTCACCATGTCGCTCATCTGCTGATCGAGTCGGACTCCCTGTTCGACGTTCGGCGTAAGCGAACTGACCACGACCGGCGCCCGCAGCATCGACGCGTCGAGCGGCTCGCCCTGGCCGAGTGCCTCCTGTGCCTCGCTCAGGCGCGACTCGAACTCGACGCGCACCGGCTTATAGCCAGGCGTGCCGGCATTGGCGACGTTGGTCGCGATGGCTTGCTGACGCAGCAGGGTCGCGTCGAGCGCTGAAGTAACGGCCTGCAAGGTGATCGAATCGAACATGGCAAATTCTTCAGAAAACGGGTTACTGAATGATCAGGTCGGCATGCAGTGCGCCCGCGGCCTTCACGGCCTGCAGGATCGCGATGATGTCGCGCGTGTTGGTCTTTACGCGGTTGAGCGCTTCGACGAGATCGGCCACGGTATTGTGCTGGGCGGCTATGAACGTGCCACCCGCCGGCTCCTCCACCGAGATGCGCGAATTCGATACGACTGCCGTGCGCGCGCCGGGCAGATAGCCGCCAATCGCGAACGGCTGCGACACTTCGTTGTCCGTAACGATCGAAATCTTCAGGTCGCCGTGTGCGATCGCGACTTTCGACAGCGTCACGTCGCCGCCCGACACCACCGTCCCGGTGCGCTCGTTGATGACGACTCGCGCTCGGCGGTCCGGCTTCACCCAGACGTTCTCCACTTCGGCAATAAAGCGCACGAGGTTGTCGCGGTTCTCGGGAGGCACTTCGATCCGAATGCCCTCCGCGTCTTTCGGCTGCGCCAGCGGGCGGCCGAACGCCTCGTTCAGAGCGGTCGACAGGCGGTCGGCTGTCGTATAGTCGGGTTCGGCCAGCACGAAGGTCACCGAGCCGTCGGCGGCCATCATCGACGTGGAGACGCCCTTTTCGACCGTCGCGCCATCAGGGATCATGCCGGTGGTCGGGTGGTTCTTCTGCACGACATTGCCGTTCATGTCGTAGCGGTAGCCACCCACCGACAACGGCCCTTGCGCGAGCGCGTAGACCGCGCCGTTAGGCGCCTTCAACGGCGTGACCAGCAGGCTGCCGCCGACCAGGCTGCGGGCGTCGCCCATCGAGGTGACGAGCACGTCGACGTTGTCGCCTTCGCGCGCGAATGCAGGCAGCGAAGCGCTCACCATGACCACCGCCACGTTGCGGCTTTGCACCTGGTCCGGTGTGATCGACACATTGAATTGCGACAACACGTTGGCAATGGTCAGACGCGTCGTCTTGTTGGTGGGCGAGTCGCCGGAACCGGCGAGACCCGTGACGATGCCATAGCCGACCAGCGTGTTTTCGCGCCAACCCTTGAGCTTGCCGAGGTCCTTCAGGCGCACCACGCCGTCGGCGCCCGGCGTCGCTGCGCTTGCGGAACAGGACAGGCCGGCGCACACGGCAACACCGAGCATCGCGTAGAGAATGCCGCGCCAGACTCGCGCGAATCGATTCGCCTTCATAGTCCAAACCAGTTGAGCAACCGGGCCCACCAGCCCGGACGCGTGCGGTCGGCCAGATCGCCGACGCCGACATAAGTGATGCGCGCGTCCGCCAGACGCGTCGAAGGCACGGTGTTGGCCGTCGAAACGTCCGCGGGACGCACTCGCCCTTCGAGGTGAATCTTTTGGTCTTCGCCGTTGATCGTCAGCAACTGGTCGCCCGACACAAGCAGATCGCCGACCGGCGTCACCTTGTTGACCACCACGGTGATCTGTGCGATCAAACGACCGCTGCGCAGCGTCTTTCCACCGCCGTCGAAATCGCTGCTGGTTTGCAGTCCGCCGCCCTTGCTGTTCGGATCGGTGACCTTGCCGGCCGTTGCATCGTAATCGGATTTCCGGTGCGTCGCGGTGTCGGCGCTCGACGTCGCGCTCGAGTTTTCGACGATCTGCACGGTCAGCGCATCGCCGACCGAGCGCGCCTTTGCGTCGCTCTCGAGAGCACGATAGGTATCCGCATCGAAGAGACTTTCGGCATGCGCAGGCGTGCCGCTGACAGTAGAGGCTAGTGCCGACAAGACGAGCGCGAGGGCGCGCAAGGAGTGAAGCTGGTTCATGATCCGCTCGCCTCCACCATGCCGGAGCCGATCACGCGCGCCGACAAGCTAACGCCGGCCGCGGACTTGACGTGCACGGCCGCACCGAGCTGGCCGTCTTCGAGTGCTTGCACGCGTTCCTCGATCCGTACAGCGCCGGCGCCGACACGCAGCGTCACCCAATCGCCGCGCGCGACCGCCGGCGGCGTGCCGACATCCGCCCACGTGAGCGCCGTGCCGGCTGGCAATTCGCGGCGCACATGCAGGCCGGCAGCCAGTGCGTCGGCGGGCAGCAGCTTGTCTTTCACGCCGGCTGCATCGACGTCGTGCACCGAAGCTGCGTCAGCGGCAAGCGGCTCGTCGTGCGTCAACTCACGCCCGGCGACCAACGCTTCGGTTTGCGCGTGGATCTCGAACGTGACGGGCACGGACCGGTATAGCCGTCCGTCAACCGAGATGTCCACCCACTGCGCCATGCGGCGCGGCAAGGGTCGCGGCGCATCCATTGGACGAGCGCGATAATCGATCCGCCCAACCGGCAAAGCAAGCGCTGCCGGCGCGTCGAGCGGGGTCAGCCTGATGTTGCGATAGGCGGTGTTGAGCGAGTCGACGAGCGACGCCGTCGCGCAATGCAAGAGTTCGTCGCTACCCACCTGCTGGCTCGCCACCCGCACCACGGTAACTTGCGCGCCGGAAAGGCCAAGCGGGTTGCCCGAACTCCAGCCTTGCGCATGCAACGCGCGTTCGATGTCGCTGCGGCGAACCTGACGCTCGAAGCCGACCCGCGGCGCGGGCCCCAGATCGATACCGGACAGCAGGGTGCGTTGCGCGCCGTCCGGCGCATCGACGTGCGCGATTTCGCCAAGCTTGACGTCCGGGCCGTTGACGGTCGCAGCCGGCGCAACGTCGAGCGACGCGGCGATTGCGCAGCGCGCCACCGCCGATAAAATCAGCGCGAGTCTGGCCGGTGTGGAATGGAACAACAAGATGAGCTCCCCGGGCCTGTCAGCGGCGCAATCCGTTGACAGTACTGAGCATGTCGTCAGCCGCCTGCACGAGCTTTGCATTGGCCTGGTAGCCCCGCTGCGCGACCATCAGGTTGACCATCTCGTCGACCATATTGACGTTCGACTGCTCGACGTAGCCCTGTGCCAGCAAGCCGGAGCCATTCTCACCGGGACGCAGCGTGAGCGCGTCGCCCGATTGATCGTTCGGCTGATAGAGGCCCGAACCCAACGGCGTCAAATCGCCTTCGGACGCGAAGCGCACGAGCTCGATCTGGCCGGCTTCGGTCGGGGTTGAATCGCCGGCCGAAATAATTTGCACGGTACCGTCACTGCCGATCGAGATGCTCTGCGCATCCGCGGGCACCGAGATGCTCGCTTTCAACGGATAGCCGTCCTGGGTCGCCAGCATGCCGTCCGAGTTCACCTTCAGCGTACCGCCGCGGCTATACGCCGAAGTGCCGTCCGGTAACACGACTTCGAAGAATCCGTCGCCGCGAATTGCGAGGTCGTAGGGCGAATCGGTTTCCTGGAACTGACCCGCGTCGAACATTTTCTGCGTGGCGCTCACGCCAACACCCAAACCCGCCGAAGCGGCTGTGGCGGCCGGAGCAGTGGGTTGCATCGACTGCACGCCCCCGACCAGATCGCTGAATTGCACGCGCGACTTCTTATAGACGGGCGTATTCATGTTCGACAGATTGTTCGAGATACTCTCGACGTTCTGCTGCTCTGCCTGTAATCCAGTGGCAGCGATATAAAGTGCATTAAGCATATGACTTATACGTCCCCGATCTTTTGAATAGCGCTCTGCATCATTTCGTCGTCTGCTAAAGCAGCTTTTTGCATGCTTTCGAAATGCCGCATCGTGACCATCAGGCTTGTCATTTCATTCATCGGGTCAACGTTGGAATTTTCCAGATAACCCTGAAGCACATGCGAAGCCGCAGGTGCCGCGCCAACTGAAGAAATCGAATACAAACCGCCGCCGATCGGATCGACAGCAGAAGAACCAGCGGCGCTCACCAGCTTCACCTGGCCGGCCGCACGCCCGTTGTCCGTGACATGGCCGGCAAGATCGATCTTCACCGCATTGGAGGACAGCGTGATATCGCCGTCGACGCCTTGCACGGGGTTGCCCGTGGAATCGGCCAGGCGCCCCTGCGCGTCGACGTGAAAGTTGCCGGCGCGCGTATAAGCTGGTCCATGCGCGGTCATGACCTCGAAATAGCCTGTGCCGCCCACCGCGAGATCGAGTGCATGACTGGTCGAGATCATGGCGCCGGTGCGCTGATCGACCATGTCCGACTGATCCGCGGGCGCAATGTTTGCCGCGGCGTTGAGCGAGCGCTCGAACGAGCGCCCGACGCTGGATGCGTGAGATGCAGTTGCGCCGGCGCCCGCGACTGTGCGGCGATATCCCACTGTGCCGAGATTGGCAACATTGGTACTGATGCGATTGGCATCGGCAATATCGCCCTGCATCGCGGACGTCACGATGGTAATTGCGTCTTGCATCTCACGAAACCCCGTATGCTGTAATATTTTTGTTAATTGTTAGTAATGCTACATTGAAGCTGTACTTATTTATTTTGTCTGCTCATTCTATAGATTCAACGAAACCGTAGCAAACGCTTTTAATTCGATCGTGCGCGGAATTTCGCCCATTGAGACTACGCGTAATTGGGGAATAAGCCGCTCGGATAGTGCCCTTAAATGCCGGCGCAAATCGGGCACGCAAAGCAGTACTGGCGTCAAATTCGACTTCAGCATTTTCTCCGATTGCTGTGCGAGCCTCGACATCACCACTTCCGCGAGTTTGGGGTCGAGCGACAGATTCTTTTCCACGCCGTCACCGAGTGCCTGCAGCAGACGCGCCTCGATGCCCGCTTCGATCGTCAACACGTTAAGCGCGGGCGAATCGCCCATCAGACTCTGGCAGATCGATTGTCCAAGCCGCTGCCGCACGATCTCGGTCAGCAACACGACGTCGCGCTGCTGACGGCCTGCGTCGACCAGTGTCTCGAGAATGGCTTCCAGATTTCGCACGCTGACCTTTTCTCGCAGCAGGTTCTGCAAGATGCGCTGTACGTCTGAAACAGTCAGCACGCTGGGAATCAGTTCTTCGACGAGCCCCGGTTGCGCCTGGCGCACGCGCGCGAGCAGGCGGTCCGTCTCCGCGCGGGTCAGGAGCGTACCGGCCTCGCGGCGCAGCGTTTCGGTCAGATGCGTAAAGAACACCGTAGTTGCGTCGATCAGCGTATAGCGGGCCGCCATCGCTTTCGCGCGCTGCGACTCCTCGATCCACCAGGCACGCAGTCCGTACGCCGGATCGCGCGTCTCGATGCCACCTGTCGGCGGTGGAACCTCTCCGCTCGGATGAATCGCGAGAACACGCTCGGGCAGTACTTCGCCGCGCGTGACCGTCGTGCCGAACAGATCGATGGTGTAAGCATGACCGTTGAGCCGTGGATTGCTCTTCAAGCGCACGGCAGGCAGCACTAGACCCATTTCCGTGGTGAACTGCTTGCGAAACACCGCAATCCGCTGCCCCACGAGTGCATTCCATTCGTTCGCGAGTGGCGCGAGGCTCAGGCCGATCTGCACTTCGATTGGCTCGACGGTGAGCAGCGCGTAATCGTCCGGCGCGCCGCCTGGCTCGGCATCGGGCACCACCTCGTCGTCGCTTTGCGCCGCGCGCCGGCGGGAAATCCACCACGCGCCGGCCAGCAGCGCAAAGGCCAGCGTGCCGGCCGGCGCCGCCGGAATCCCGGGCAACGCCATCAAACCGAGCAGCACCAATCCGACCACGACGAGCGGCTTCACATAGGCGGTCACTTGGCGCAACGCTTCCACGCTCAGGTTCTGATCGCCCCCCGAGCGTGTAACGATAATCCCCGTGCCGACCGCGATCACGAGCGCGGGTGCCTGGGTAACGATGCCGTCGCCGATCGTGAGCAGCGTATAGGTCTGCAGCGCCTCGACCCACGGCATGCCGAGCTGCACCACGCCGATCACGAGACCGCCGACGATATCGATCATCAGAATCAGAATGCCGGCAATCGCGTCCCCCTTGACGAACTTCGACGCACCGTCCATCGCGCCGTAAAACTGCGCTTCTTTCTCGAGATTCTTGCGGCGGCGCTGCGCTTCCGCTTGATCGATAAAACCCATGTTGAGGTCGGCGTCGATGCTCATCTGCTGGCCCGGCATGCTGTCGAGGGTAAACCGCGCCGCCACTTCCGAAACCCGCTGCGCGCCGCTCGTCACCACGACGTATTGCACGACGATCAGGATCAGGAAAACGATGATTCCGATGACGTAGTTGCCGCCCACCACATACGAGCCGATCGCACTGATCACACGCCCCGCATCGCCCTCCGACAGGATCAGCCGGGTTGCCGCGACGTTCAGCGACAGACGGAACAGCGTCGCGACCAGCAATAGCGACGGGAACGTCGAGAACTCCACCGGCCGCGCCATATAGAAGGTCAGCAGCAGCACCAGGAAAGCGAAGCTGAAATTCGTCAGGATCAGCGCGTCAAGCGCTACTGCGGGGATCGGCATGAACAGCACGACCAGAACGCCAATCACAAAGCCGACGAGAACGATGTCGCGGCTCCCGCCGAACAGGCGACCAAACGCATTCATGAAGCGGACTCCTGGGGATTCGGTCTGGCCGCGCCTTTCTTCGGCGCCGTGCCGCGCGTATTGCGGCGGCGCATGGCCAGCACCCAGACTATGATACGGGCGACGTCCGTGAACAGATCTTCCGGAATCGCCGAGTCGATGTCCACGCGTCGCAGCAGCGCGCGCGCGAGTTTGCGGTTTTCCACGATCGGAATGCCCCGCTGGGACGCGTATTCGCGCATCTTGCGCGCGACCGCGCCGACGCCTTTGGCCACCACGCGTGGCGAGGACATCGCACCGTGTTCGTAGTGCAACGCGATCGCCACGCGCGTCGGATTGACGATCAGCACGTCGGCCTTCGGCAAGCCGCGCGACGAAGTGCTGCGCTTGTACGCTTCCATGCGCAACTCGCGCAGACGCGCGCGGATGCGCGGATCGCCTTCCCGATGCTTGTGCTCCTCCCTCATCTCGCGGCGGCTCATGCGCATACGGCGCGCGAAATCGAAACGCACATACCAGAGATCGATGAGCGCTAGTAGCAGCAAGGTCGCGCCGACCTTGATCGCGACCGCGCCGATGCTGTGCATTAGAAGCTGCAGGTAGTCGCTCGCGGACAATGCGGCGAGCTGCATGAAACTGGGAATTTCGGCGACCACCGCGCTGTATCCGACGCCAATCAGCACGACCAGCTTCGCGATGGTGCGCAGCGCATGGTAAAGCGACTGCAGCGACACGAGCCGCTTGAAGCCGGCCACCGGATTGATGCGCGACCAGTCGGGCTTGAGCGGATCGAAGCTGGTCATCACGCCAATCTGCACGACGCTTGCAATCACCGCGACCAGCACCAGCGCACCGAAAAACGGTGCAAGCCAGGTCGTCGCGTCGGTCGCCATCCGGGCGAGCATCGTCCAGATGGTGTCGAAGCTGCCGCCCGCCGCACCATAACTGCCCGCGTCACGCAGCAGGCGCGCGTCGAACGCGAACGCGCGGCGCAGCAAGTCGTCAGACTTGGCATAGAGCGCGAGCGCACCACATAACAGCACTGCTGCCGAGACGAACTCGGCACTGCGTGGCGCCTTGCCCTGGCTACGCGCACGCGAGAGCTTGTAGGCCGATGCGTCGAGCGTTTTGTCGAGATCCTGATCAGCCATCAGTTGATCGACCTCCAGAACAATTCGAAGCTCGACCCGAACGCGCGCCCGATCGGCTCACGCGCACGCGGCATCCACAGGGATAGCGCGGTCAAGCCGGTCACGATCTTGAGCGGCATGCCCACGGCGAACACGTTCATGCGCGGCAGCCCGCGCGCGGCGAGCGTCAAGGCCGCCTCCACGATCAGCACGCACAGCACCACGGGCGCCACGAGCGCGAGGCCCGCGACGAACAGCCTGCCGGCGCCGTTCAGCAGCACCTGCGGATCGAAATGCGGCAAGCCGGCCGCGCCGGGCGGAGCCAGCTCGACCAGGTACACGAACGCGCGCAGCAGGACGAGATAACCGTCAGTGACGAAAAATGCCAGCACGGCGAAGTTGGCGAAAATGGCGGACAGGATCGGGGTGTCGCGTCTCGTGAAAGGATCGAAGACCTGACTGATGCCGAAGCCGATCTGCACGTCGATCAGTCGCGCGCCAATGCTGAAGGCGGCGAAGCCGATGTTGATGCAGAGCGCCAGCAGCCCACCCGCGAGCGCTTCCTGGAACACCCAGCGGATCAGTTGACCGGCGCCGGGGTCGCGACCCACCCAATACTTCGGCAGCGCGGCCGTCAATGCCGCAGCCATCGCAAACACGAAGCACGCGCGCACCAGTGGCGGCACCGGAAACTGCTCGAACACGGGCGTCGCGCCGAAAACGACGGCGAGCCGCACCGCGAGCAATGCCCACGTGATGACGAAGGGGAAAAGAATGGACACGTGGAGGCTCGCTCAGAACATTTGCGGAATGCTGGTCCACAAGCGAATCGTGAAGCTCATTAGCTGGCGCAACATCCACGGTCCGATCAGAAGCAGCATCACGACCGCAATCGACAGTTTCGGCAAGTACGTGAGCGACATTTCCTGGATCTGCGTGACCACCTGGAAGATGCTGACCACGAGGCCGACCACCAGCACGGCGACCAGAATCGGCGTGCTGATCTTGACGGCGCTCGTCAGCAGCGAAGTCATCAGCTGCAATGCAAGATCCATGTTCATGCACGCGCTCCCGCAGACTCCAACGCGACGCCTTCGAACAGCGACTCGAGCATTGGACCATATACGGCCGGGTGGATCATCGGATGCGAATTCATTTCGAGGAACCACACGCGGTCCTCGGCATCGATCACCGCATCAACCGTGAAGGCAGTATTGTCGCGGACTTCCGCATCGATCTCGTTATGCAGGATGCGGCCCGCGACCTCAAATTGCCGCCGGACCGACTGCGACACCTGACTGAGAACATCGCGGTTTTTCAGCGTGACGCGGTCGTAGGGCGTCGCATAGCGGAAGTCGAGCAGCACCTCGCGGCCCTTCTCGGCGACCGAATCGGCAGTTAGCCCCTGCCAGCGAAAGATGTCGGCGCTCGGCTCCAACGCCAGTTTCAGGTCGAAGTTACCGCGCTTGTCCTCGGCGAGTTGCCGCAGCGTGCGTACCCCGTCGCCATATAGCTTCGGCGGGGTGAGTACTTCAAGCGCAACCAGCGTGCTATTCCAGAACCACGCCTTGGCGCTGGAGCCGACGATAAACTGCTCGAAAAACTCCGGCTGACCTAGCGGATTCGGGTTGTCGTACGGATAGAGGGGACCGAACGGACCGCGCATACCCAGCCCGAACGAGCCGCGCGCGGGCTTCACGATGTAGTTGTCGGCCAGGGGCGAGCCGCCACGCCAGCCGGCCGGCACACGCAAGCCGCGCGCACTCGCAATTCGCTTGAATTCGATCTTGTCCGTGGCCAGTTCCCAGCGGCGCAGCCGATAAGGCAGCCAGCCAACAAACGACGATTCGCCTGAGAAGTAGTCGAAGTAAGCCGTGCGCCCGGCGTGCTCGCCGGCAAAGCGCGGATGCAGCGTTACCGACCGGCCACCCGATTCGAGCGTGAGCATGAAGGTGGCAAAATCGAGCGACATCTTCGCTTGATGTTGCAGCATCCAGCGTCGGATTGGATCGACCTGTTTCGTGAATCTGGAGAAGAAGAACACGGCCGCCTACCTGGTCGCGTACAAACGATGGCGCGTCGCGACATACTCGCGCCGCGAGACCACGAATACATATGAATGAAATTGGACGGCGCGCTTCATGCGCCTGCTCCACCGGCCACCGGATAGCCGAGGTCCGCCGGGTCCATCCATTGATATGCGTTCGGGTCGCGCTCGACCGCTTTGACATGGAGGCGCGCGGTATGGCTGAACGCATGGCGCCCCGTCACGGGCCGGCGTGCATCCGGCCCGCAGGCGGTCACGCGCTCGACGAGCCCGCTCAACGAAGCGACGGCCGACAGCCGGACGCCGCACTCAATATTCTCGTAAGCGAGGTTCGCTGCTAGCGCAGCCGTATCGGTGATCCCGCAGCGCTCGCCGATTCCGTTGACTGAACACGAAACGTGCGTTGCGCCGGCTGCAATTGCACTGAGCGTATTGGCCATTGCGAGGCCGCGATCATCGTGAAAGTGGACTTCGAGCGGCGTCTGCGGAAAGGCCGAGCGTAATTCGCCGATGCCCGCGGCCACTTCAACCGGCGAAAGCACGCCGACCGAATCCGCGAAACAAAGACGATCGGCACCGGCGTTGAGCGCAACTTCGTAAGCACGGCGCAGCATGGCAAACTCGGTTCGCGACGCGTCTTCAATCGTGAGTCGCACCGTTAAATCGTGGCTTCGTGCCAGCCGGACACTGCTGTCGATCATCGACAGGATCTCGCGCTCGTCGCGCCGCAATCGTGCCGTTTGCGAGATGTGATTGACGCCGACGAAAATCCCGACTGCATCAGCGCCGGTTCGCGCGACGGCACTAATGTCGCGCTCGACAGCTCGCGCGTGCGCCAGGACCTTCGCACGCAAACCGAGCCTGACAAGCCGCTCGACGCGTTCGAATTCGGCATCGGAGGCGCAAGGGTGTCCCGCCTCGACAATTGCAACGCCAGCACCGTCGAGAGCCTTGGCAATCTCGACGGTGGTCTCCGCACTGAATTTAATCCCCGGCGCCTGCGCCCCCTCGCGCAACGTGCAGTCTACGAGATGAACGGTGTCGCTCGGAGCGACGGCTTTGCTCTTCATTCAATCACAGCTCAAATAGCTTACAACGCGGTTAGATATGAGTCTTCGGGCGTGGCGCCCGCAATCTTCATATCAATGTCGGCACGCTATTTCCGTTTCTTTAGTAATTTTTTGGAAGAATTTTCTTTCAAATTCATTTCAAATCAGCATTTCGAATATATTTATTCGAAATGCATGAATTAAGGCTAAGTTGGCGAGGGGGTGATGCAGAGAACTTCAAAGTCGACCTTTTCTGCCGGGATGCGACGAATGCCGTTCCTCAGACCTGACTGAATTGCATGCGCTCCCAAATCGGTCTCAACGCGCAGCGTGATTTGATCAGCCATAAGACCATGCAATGACGTGTGATAGCGATTAAATAAACGGGCGATCTCGTGAAGCGTATCGCCGTGGCGCCAGCGCTCCCACATCAGCGCCTTCTGGCTCTCGCTGTAATAGATCCGGGTTCTATACTTCATTTGCAACACCTCCGCTGCTCACGCAGGTTGTAGTGTGTTGCATCGACCGGTTGAATCCGCCGCAGCTGCGGTCATTCGACTTCGACGCCCAGATCGTTCACAATCGGCATCGCACATTCTCGCCCGAGCCGACCATGCCCACGCTACGCCTAATCGACCGCCAGTCGTCGAACGACATAGAACGTCTGCAAGCTGTGCTCGAAGGTGCTCCAGGCTATAGCCTTGCCGTGGAAGGCATGCTGCCCTCTCCGAACGCCGCCATCGAGGTACTTGATGCGCTGCCGCCCGGCAAGAGCCACTCGGACAAAGTCGTCTACGAAATCTCTCACGATGTCGAGGCGGTTGGATGTATGGAAATGGTGCGTGGCTATCCAGAGGTCGACATCGCTTTCATCGGCCTGTTGTTGTTCCGGGAAAGTTCGCAGGGACGGGGCTTTGGCCCGCAAGTTCTGCGTCTCGCCGAAGCAATCGGCATGGGTTGGCAATGTCGCGCATTACGCATTGCCGTCATCGATACAAATCCGAGAGCGTTCGAATTCTGGAAACGCGAAGGTTTCATTGAGCTGCTTCGCAAACCAGCGATGGATTTCGCCGGCCAAGCAATCGTGATGGAGCGTGAGCTAGCGGGCGCAATATCTGTCTAAGACAGGTCGTTGCCCCATTGAGTTCGATACATCGCGTCTGTTCGTCATCGGCATCAGACGGCCGAGGCCGTTCGACAAGAGTGCATGAATCGTCAACAATCCGAGAAAGCGGCCTAGTTTTTACTGCCGCTAACAAAGGCGGCCCATCCCGCGGACAGTCAATAAAACACTCTCGAAAATGCTGTTTAACAAAAGGCCTGAATTTCGACGCCGACCGCCGAGTCCCTATCGCGAAGGGGGGCTGGTCAATCGTGCGACCACTCTGTTCTCGTGCCTAGGTCGCGGAATATTCGGTCTCTTGAGCATTGTCTTGTTACTCGCCACAGCGGCGGCAGGGCCTGGAGTAGACCTGCCAACATCGAAGAGAGGGTGGTTCGCATTGGCTGCCATCATCGCTGGTGGCGTCCTTATTTGTATAGTTGTAGTTCGCTTGATGCACACTCCGGTTACTCTGCGAAGGTAATGACGTGCGCATGAGGGCTCGCCTCGGATCGGGATTTGCATAGAGGCGCTTGCGAGGAATGCTGGGGCTCATGAGCCTGGGTTCGGCCAGTTTGAGACGTTCGACTACATCGATCAAATCGTCGACAATTTCACGAGTTACTTTACAAATGACCGAGTCCTAGTAAGGAAAAGCGATGATTCGTTTTGGAAAATTAATAAGCCTGGTGATTTCCACGTTCGTAACTTTGACCGTAATTGCCAATTCGACAAGCGAGGCTGCACAGCTAGTCGCGAAGAATGCCTCAGTGGCCGTGCTACCCAACCAGGAAGACGCATTTGAGTATGTCCGTGTGCACGATGCGTCGGCGTTGTCTGCACTTCAGCAGGGGAAGGTACTGCGCTCGGACTTCCACGATGTCTGGCCGACCAAGGATAAGACCTACATTCTCGACTACGAATACATCAACATTGACGGGCACAATGGCGGATTGGTGTTGAATTCGGTCCTGTATGTGACAACCGGCCCAGACGCAGCCAAGCGGGTTCTCGCCGAAGTCGCACGCGGCACGCAGATTGGCGCGAAAAACTCTTCGGGTTCGGGGGCACAAGTCTCACCCCTAAGCGGGTTGGAGGGGTGGCAGCAAGACGTAACGGCGTTTCAAGTCACTGTTGCCGGCAAACCGGTCGGCATCATTGCCGTATTCCGACGCGACGCCAATGTCGGAATGGTAAGCGTGGTTGGGCGGGCCGCTCCGAAGAGCGCCCAGGCGTTCAAGGTATTTATGCAACCCAAGGCTGACAAGATGCTGGGTTTTGTTCCACAGTTCTGACCAACCATGTTCGTGTAGCCGCGCACGGGGGTAGTTACCGCATCGAGTCGAATGGTCGCTTATTGTGGGTTTCCGCATGAACCCCGTGTGTTGCGTTTTGCATGCACGATGCACAAAGGAAAACGGCCTGGCATTCGCAGGCGAACGCGAGTGACCGCTTTGAAGAAGGACGACCGTCTCTTCTGGGTCGGTTATGCCTGTTGCATGAGTCGTGGGCCGGGGGCGAGCGGCGTGCCCGATCGTGGGACGCAGTGCGGCCACAACTGGTCACTCGACGAACGAAACAAAATCGTCAACAATTAAACATCGCTACTCGGGCATTACTACGCAATCGAGATGAACCTTCAGGTCGACTCTTCTTCTACGCCCATCACTCCATTGCAGGAGTATCTGAACGCCATAGGCCTTCCCTGGCAATCGTCACGTGCCTCGCTGCAGGAAAGATTCGGCATACGGTTACACCCTGCATATAACTGGGAGATAATCGAGATCGACACGCCGCGCCCGTTCGTGCGCGGTCTACTTTGGCCGCTTTCGACTGCGATTCTTCCTCAATTCTCTCCGAGGATGCCGGCTATCGAGTATTCAGGTGCGTCTTATTTTACCGAGGACGCTCGCGACAATCTTCATCTCACCAGAGCGCAACTGATGCCGCTCCTCGGGGAGGGCAAGCCAACGCAAACTTCAAACAGCCTTGGCCATGAGTGGAGGTTCGGCCCCGCATCTGTGGAACTGCACGTTTGGCCACCCGAGATGCAACGATTTTTCGGGGCTAATCCAAGTCATTCTCGAGAACCCAGACTCAAAGTGGCGTGCTCGATAGGCGTCAAGACCGGATACCGCCCGGTATGCAGCACGAAAGAGAAAGAACTGATCGAAAGCTTTGTTCCGGTGGCCCGCATACCTAGTGATCCATCCGCTACGAACCATGTCCAGCATCGACCAGCGTTGCAAAGTGAACTGGAATTCATTCGATTGCTTGACTCGAAAGAAAAAAGCAAATATGGACGGATCGGCCTTTCGGCTGACCATTCCGCTTTGATTTTCTTCGGTCCGGAGCTTTATTGTGTGCCGATGACGGACATCGTTCAATTTGAAGTTGAACGAGTGCAGCCGGCAAAAGGTCCAGGTGGTTCTTGGTTACGATTGCGGTGCCGATGTAACGAGGAGGTGGAGAGCACCAAGACGCTGACGATCTGCTGTGCGACAGGGCCTGACGATCTGAGCGCACTCTGCGCCGACATCGCAAGGGCTACCGGAAAGCCATTTGTGTTGCTGCCTTACGGGGCCGATTACTAGCGGCTCCCAATCCGCTGAACCGAGCTGCAGCGCTCGTGAATGGCCGCTTTGGGCAAACCCGAAGGTCCCTTGTGGGTCGGACTATGCCTTTTGCATGACGCGCATCTGCCAAGTGTTCAGCGCGCGGCGCCGTCGGGATCTGCTCGGACCAGAAAGAGACAGTGGACGTTGATGCTGTAGGTAACATTCGAGCAACGGCCGTTCAACCGAATTAGCTCAAGCGCGAACACCGAGGTTGTATGCCGTGCTGTCAAGTTCGTACACGGCAATAGACCGCCATTTTGGAATCAGTCCGCGGTTGAGATTGTAAAGTTCGGGGCGCGGTCTCTGATGTGCTGCCAAAGCAAATTGGCGATTGGCCCGTGGGGCAAATCGCGTCGGCGCGCCGCGGTTATCTCGACGCGTCCGCCTTGCAGATGTCGCCCGCCGATTGAGAGAAGACGTCCATCGCGTAGATCGCTCTCAATCAGAAAATCGTGCAGATGACCCCAGGCCGCGCCCTGCAAAATGATTTCCTTCTTCATCAACTGATCGCCGACCGACCACGTTTGGGCGCCCTCAATGATGTAGTAATTCGGCCGCACGATATGGCGTGCCGTGTCGCGAATGACGCACTGAACGTATCCGCGCATTTGCTCCGGCGTGATCTCCTCCGAAATGGGCATGCGAAGAAAACCCGGCGCGACGACAGGGATGAGTCTGACGGGACACAGATCGATGTACTCGAGCCGCGGATCCGCCTTGTCGATGTGATGAATGATCAGATCGGCTTCGCCGTCAAACAAGCGTTCCCACGGACCTGCAATGGCCTCCACATGCAAATGCAGTTGCGTCGCAGGATGACCGTCGAAGAAAGAACGAAGCAGTGCGAGTACCTCACGCACGGGTGAGAGATCGCCGATCACGACGCGAAGTTCGCGCTCCTCGCCCATGGCCAGTTGCTCGGCATGGTTCTTCAGTCCGCGAAGCTCTTGAAGGAATACGCGCACGTGGTCATGAAACGAGCGACCCGCGTCGGTCAGTGCCACGCGATAGCCGCTCCGATCGAGCAAGGTCAAGCCAAGCTGTCCTTCGAGGTTCTTCACCGCGGCAAACACCGTCGGCTGCGTGCGCAAGAGCTTTTCGGCCGCGGGCTGGAAACCGCCTTCCGATACCACTGCGTCGAAGCACTGCAGCTGATACAACGTCAGGCCCTCGATCATCGACGAGTCCTATTAACTTGATCAAAACTTCATTATTTTTAACAGAATCTCCGATCTCTAATATTAGACGACACTCACTGATATGGAGATTTTCATGCGTGCCATCGTTATCAAACAGTACGGGGGACCCGAGGTACTGAGCATCGAGGAGCGTCCTGATCCGTCCCCGCGGCTCGGCCATGTTCTCATCGAGGTGAAGGCTTTTGGCGTGAATCGCGCCGAGATGCATATGCGCGAAGGAAAGTGGCCCGAGGCGACTGAGATAAGCGGAATCGAATGTGTCGGGACTGTGCGTGCCGATCCGGATGGCCGGTTCGTGCCGGGTCAAAAGGTCGTCGCATTCATGGGGGGCATGGGCCGAAAGATAAATGGAAGCTATGCCGAGTTGACCAGTGTCCCGGCAAGCAATGTCGTTGCCGTGAATACCGATCTGACCTGGGAGCAACTCGCGGCGATTCCGGAGTCGTATGCGACGGCATGGGCAGCCCTCTTTGGCAATCTTGATCTTGAGTCCGGACAGACCTTGGTTGTTCGTGGCGCCACGTCCGCATTGGGTCGGGCGGCGGTGGATATCGCCGCTCATGCCGGCGTTCGGGTTATCGCCACCACGCGTAACCCGGAACGCGCGCCGTCGCTCGAAGCGCTCGGCGCCAAGGAGGTGTTGCTCGAGGCCCCTGATCTTCCACAGCGTGCGCGCGATTTGCATCCTGACGGCGTTGACGCAGTGTTGGAATTGTTGGGCAACAGTACGGTAATCGGTTCGCTGACCATGGCCCGGCGGCATGGTGAAATCCGCGAGGCCCATCGGCTGATGGAGACCGACAGCGCGAATGGAAAGATCGTCGTACGGTTGTGAGTGCAACTATCAAAGCGGCGGCTCGACCACCCGCATAAACCCTCGGACACCTCGTTGGAGGCCTTCGACCTTCATATTGGATCCAGCGGTGAATCCGCACCCAGCATCCGTCACCGGCGTGTCCAGGCGAATGGCCGTCGGCACGAGGCATTGGCTCGACGTTCCGCATGCAGTACGAGCACGTCGTTGAAAGGCAACAGCGTAGGGATTTCAAAAGCAACGGCCGCCTGAGACAGCCTTGCAGGATAAGCCTTTGAACGGCAACGCCCGGCGAGGTGCCTACTCAAACTTCGTCTCCGTGACCCAGTCACCACCGGCCGGGAGCGAAGGCACGAGCGTTGCCTTCTGTGGCTCGAGCTTCGCGGGTAGCGACGCGCGCGTCGCCGAGGGCAGATCGGCGGCGGCTCTTCGGCGTGGTCGACTGGTACGACTTTCGGCTCGCGCTCTTCGACCAGACCTAACGGGTGCGTGACCACGCTGTCGGGAAGCGCCTTGACGACGTCGTACCCGGAAAGCAGCCTGGCCCATTCGTCGCGCTTCTTGAACTGCGTCCACTGGTCTTGACGGTCGCCGGGTTTCCAGATCCGTACCAGCTCCCGCAGGCCGGTAAGCTTTTCAGCTTTTCTCCCTGCAGGCAAAGAACGAGCTTCGCCGACTTCATGCCTTCCCCGGGATCGCCGACAGGCTCCCACGCACCCCTGTCCCAGACGATGACGGTGCCCGCACCGTACTGCTTCGCGGGTATGGTGCCTTCGAAGCTGGCGTAGTCAAACGGATGATTCTCGACGTGCACCGCCATACGCTTTGCCTTCGTCGGGTCATTAAGGTAAGCCATCCTATCAAACCAATATGGATACCCTATTAAATCCGGACCATTAGAATGCACGCGCCGCCACGCGCATCAACGCTCTGAACACAGATGACCGTGTCCGGCCCTCCGCTCACGCAGTGTCATTCAAAGTCAGGCCACCAAATCTTGAAGGAAATCCGTGAGCGCTCTCGTGGGGTCGTCCTCCTCCGAAACGAGAATCTCGATCCCCCGATCGCTCAAGGCTTCTGGCGCCACCGGGCTTGGACGACTCGCGAAGATGTAGGACTTTTGCGGACGCAAGGGTAGAATGCTCCCACACATATGAACGGTGAGAGATGATTCCAGCTCTCGACCAACGCAGGTCAATGAGCCCGATTCGTCCATGGTTGGGAGCGCTATCCCACGGCGGGATCAGAAGCAGATCGCAGCCCGGGTGCTTCTCACGTCGAAGGCCCAATGTGGTGTGCCATAAACAAGCCCGTCAAGCCCTCTGATAGGGGCGGCCCTACCTCCTCCTGACGCCGACTGGCTGCTGGAAAGTCTGACGTCGGAATCAGCAGAAACAGCGAAGTATTCCATGGCCCTGTTTTGGTCATCGGGATATGAGCTGATCGCAGACGGCCATGTCGTGAGCGATACAGGACCGATGTCGTCCGTTCGAACGTCGCCGTGGCCGTACGTGCGGGTGCGCCCCACCCGCGGCAGGAACCGCTAGTACGCGATAATGAGATTCAACCCGGTGATAGCAGCCTGGTATGGAGAAACCGACTAGCCGCACAGAAATGCGGACAGGTCCGCCGAAGCCCTCGATTCGGACCGCCCAGAACGGGCACTGCAGCGATTTACCCGTGGCTACAGCATGGTTATAGCTTGCCGAGCCACGCACCCCATATCAGTCGTGAAACGGCGAAGTTAGATCTCAGGGCGCTCGCGTTTGTCTTCGCTGGCTTGCCGCTTCTTCGCGGCCGTATTTTCCGGTGGCGGCAGGTCTGCAACCGGACGAGAGTCAGCCCACTTCTGAACCTCATGCGTGAGCCATCCAACCCTCCGACCCGACAGTAGTCGCGGCTCAGGGAAGGTCTTTTCTCGGACAAGCTTCTGAACCGTCGTCTCCGATAGCGAGAGTGCCTCTGCCACTTCTTTCAGAGAGAAATAGATCTTCATCACGATTTCACCTTTCGTCTCTTGCCGTTAATTTTTTGTTCGTGCAGAGACGCCGTCAACGCTAACAACCCGAGAATCGAGAAGGAATGGAAAGCGCTGCCTGCTTGCCGCCAACCACGCAAATCCGAATTTAATTGGTCATATCAGGTCGTGGCAAACGCGAGTGTGGGAATAATATTTCGCCCGGCAGTTCATCAGTCATACGATGGATTTCCTGGTAGTTCTGCTAAAGTCCACCGATACAAGATACTGAGCCGAAACTCCCTGCGGACCTGCTCCTTGGCGTGGATCTTTTTTGTTTCATGTACGTATGATCCTATTCGCACGGCAAGTCGGTGGATGAATAAAATCTCGCAGGCCCGGTCGTCGAACTATCGCAAGCTTCGCCAATCGGTAACCTTTCGTGGGGCCTGCTACGGAAACGAGCGTCATTCGCGAACGTCCTCCCTAATCCCGAACGGTTCCAAGTCAACTCGTCGAACGTCTGCGCGCAAGTTCGAGGAGTGATCGAGCAACCGTAGCCGACCTTCCCAACCGTCGAACGCTGACCACAACGATCGGCATGCGGGTCTACTTCGTTATTGGATACGTCGCTGCGATCGACTCTAAGCGATGCGACAGCTGTGTGAGCCATTCGCGCCGCTCCGTGTCATAGGTATGGCGGTTGTAAATGCCGACTATTCCAGGCTGTACATGTCCCAGCACCGCCTCGGCAATTTCATTGGAACATCCCAGCGTTGCAAGCAACGTCCGGGTTGTTCGTCGAAGGTCGTGGGCTGACCAATGCGTGACGGGCAATCGCGGCCGGTCGTGCTTCGAAGCGATTTTGCAATACGGCTGGTGATAGTAAACCCCGTGCTGGACCACGGTCTGGTCCATTGGCGTTCCTCGCGCCGAAGGAAACAAGAACGTTCCCTTAGTCTGATCGAGGCGTCGTCGCACAACGACTTCGGCGCGACCTAAGAGTGGTACACGCAAATCCGTTGCTCTCTCGTTGTTGAGCCCCTTGGTCTTTTGTTTCGGGACAGTCCACCAAAAGCCGTCTGCTTCCTCCGAGATCTCCGTGCTCTCCATGGCCACGATTTCACTGCCTCTCGTCCCGGTCCAAAGGTAAAGTGTCAACGCATCGGCAACGGTCAAACTGAAGTTCGGCAACCAACGGATCAATATGCCAAGCTCGTCTGCAGAGAGCACCCGCTTCTGTGTTCCCGAGTATTTTCCCTCGATCTTGCGTCCCTTGCTCTTCAAGCGCCCTCTTAATACCTCTCTCCACCAATTCGCGGTGTTCTCCGGAAGACGGCCGGCATCGAGCGCGTAGTGCCAGGCACAACCCAATTCCATGCGCAGGCGTCCCGCGAGCACTGGCGTTGACCTATATGAGTCGACGAAGTCGAAGGCCTGGGCGCGTGTGAGGGTGGCGGCGCGCAAATCTGCAATTGGCCCGAGCATTGCCTTGAATATGCGCGCGACCTCGACTGCCCCCTTAGGCTTGCGATTTACCTCCACGTACCCTTCGAGATAGTCGCAGCACAGCTGTTTGACGGTGTAGTCCGTTGGCGATGGGCGGGTCGCAGCTTTTTCCCGCTTTCGGCGCAGCGCAGATAGCTCCAACCCCGAATCACGCTCGACGCGGTTCGTTTCCCACCCGGCAATCGCCGCAGCAAACGCCATCGCCGGCCATTCACCGAGCTTGATCTGTCGCATGCGACCGTCGACTGGCGACTTGTAGCGATATGTCCAAGACTTGCGGCTCGCCGAAGCCTGGAGGCGCAATCCCGGAAACTGCTCAAAGGTCATGTGCTCGCCACTCGGCAGCTTCGCCGCGACACGTGCATCGAAGTGCATTCTTCCCTCGGCGTAGGTTTTTCTCAAGAGAAGGATACTCGGCGTAAGTTTTCTGCACAACGCATAAAAACCTACGCCGACACGGCAAGTATAGCCGCATGAAAACGAACGTCGACGCACCAACCGAGACGCAAAAAATCCCAGTATTTTCTTTTTAATTCAATAGCTTGCGGCGCTTATCGGAACACTTAAGACCTCCCCGGAAAACGCCGAGTTTTCCGTTATTCGTTCTCTTCGAAGTAATGCCCGAACTTGACCTGCTTGGTGCGGATATAACGCTCGTTTTCCTCGCGCATCGGGATCGCGAGCGCCACGCGTTCGATCACCGGGAGGCCGTGCTGCCTGAGCGTGTCGAACTTCTTCGGATTGTTGCTCATGAGCTTCACCGACGACACTTTCAGCAGGCGCAGGATCGCTGCCGCCGAATCGTATTCGCGCGCGTCGTCGGGCAGGCCGAGATCGAGGTTCGCCTCGACGGTGTCGCGGCCCTGCTGCTGGAGCTGGTACGCGCGGATCTTGTTCGACAGGCCGATGCCCCGGCCTTCGTGGCCACGCAGATAGAGCAGCACGCCACGGCCTTCGGCCGCGATGTAGCGCAGCGCGAGGTCGAGCTGCTCGCCGCAGTCGCAACGGTAGGAACCGAACACGTCGCCGGTCAGGCACTCGGAGTGGAGCCGCGTCAGCGTAGGCTCGCCGCTGCCCACGTCGCCCATGACGAGCGCGAGATGCTCGGCACCGCCGTCCTTCACCCGGTAGACATAGGACTCGAACGTGCCGTAGCGGGTCGGCAGCGTGGCGGTCGCGTCGAGCACGACGCATTCGTTGGCGTTGTCGCCGTCCGCACAGGACGACTCAGGAAGCGTAGGCATGATTCTCGAGCAAAAACTGGCAAAACCGGCAAGGGGCCGGGTTGAGGTTCGGAACCGGAGTTTACCGCCATTTGCTCCACCTCGCCGCCCAGCCCAGTAGGGGAGGCTCGGCCCGCGCCGCATGCCCTCGGCATAAATGGTGCGACCCCCGCGCATACCCCGAGGACGCACGGCACGCCAGCCGCCTATACTGAAATGGCTTTCCAAGGGCTTGACGGGCGATACACCCGGCTTGCCGCACCGCGCAATGACTGGACAACCAGAAGGACGAAGAGGGTCGCCCTATGACAAGCGTTGCACAGGTACTCAAATCGAAACCGGAACAGGTGGTGTACACGATCGAAGCCTCCGATTCCGTCTACAACGCAATCCGCCTGATGGCCGATAAGCAGATCGGCGCGCTGCTCGTGACCGACGGTCCATCGATCGCCGGCATCGTCACGGAGCGTGACTACGCGCGCAAGATCGTGCTGATGGACCGATCTTCGAAAACGACCGCCGTGCGCGACATCATGAGCACGCACGTGCGCTTCGTCCAGCCGGAGCAGACCACCTACGACTGCATGGCGCTCATGACCGAGCGGCGCATGCGTCACCTGCCCGTCATGGACGGCGGCAAGCTCGTGGGGATGGTGTCGATCGGCGACCTGGTGAAGGAAATCATCGCCGAGCAGAAGTTCACGATCGAGCAACTCGAGCATTACATCACCGGCGGGTCTGGCGCCTGACGTAACGCTCCTGCCCCTCCAGACCACCAGACGTGAAAAAGCGCCCAATCCCGACGGGGTTGGGCGAAGCCACCTTTCGGCGGCGGAGGTTCCACGCATAAAAAATCGCGCGATGGTTTGCGCGGGCGGCGTGCGACTAAGGCGGAACGGTGTCCGCCTTCGCCAGTATGGGTTTAGAGCTTTGCTGGGTGGGGGCGCTGCCGGGTCAACTTACGCGTGCGTCCGCGCCTGCTCGCAGCGCCCTGGCACCGGTTTGCGCTGGAACGGCCAGCCTCGGCCGATCGATGTCGCCCGGTTGCCCGCTTAGTTGCCGAAGTACACCGACTGCGACGGGCGCACCGTGGCCGGCTGGCCCGACTGCGCCGAACCCGAGGTCGACGGGCCATAGCCGCTCGTTTCGGCTGCCGGCGCTTGTTGCGCCAATCCTTCCTGCTGGCTCACGCGGGCTTCGGCGGCCTGGATGTCGCTCGGGTACGTCGCGTCATTGGCGGTAGCCGGGTTGTAGCCGGCCTTCTCGAGCTGGATCAATTCGGACTTCACTTCGGCGCGTGTGACCGGACCGTTGCCTTGCACCTGGGCAAACGAAAGGGCCGGAGCAGCCACGAGGGCGGCGACGAATGCGGCTTGAATCAGCGTACGGGATTTCATGTTCATTACCTCCATCACTTGTTTTATGCCGACGGCGGTGTCTGCTTGCATCGCCGAACCAGTGATTTCAGTGTATTGAGACAGTGGCCCAGGGGAAACCCTAATTTTGGGAAAATACACTTTCAATCGCGGCAACAATGCCGCCCGCATGCGATATCGGCCGAACGCCTTGCGGCGCGGCGCTTCCCGCGGATTTCGCCGGAGCGCTCGAGCCAGTCACAGCGGGGCGACGCTGCCGTCCAGCAGCTTGCGTGGGCCGCTCACGAACCGGCTGCCCAGTTCGTAGAAACGCAGCGGCCGGTCCATCTCGCGCGAGAGCCCGATGCGTGTCGTCACGCCCACGGGCCGCTCGGGTTCGTCCACGCGGCCGATCCAGAGTCCGTGCCCGCGGCACAGGTCCACGCCGTCGAAGGCCGCCGCAATGCCGAACGCCTGCGAGAGCCGCCCCGGCCCGCGCGCGAGATCCCGCAGCGGGACGCCGGGGCGCAGCGCCTCCATAGCGCCAATGCCTTCGAGCGGCTCCAGCGCGCGAAACAGGATGCCCGCGCCCACGTCCACGGCTTCGCTCGACATGTTGAACATCCAGGCGCTGCCGTAGGTCAGCCGCACGTGGGCATGACCGCGCTCGAGGAACATTGCGGCGTTATAGGGCCGGCGTCCGATGTAGGCGTAGCTCGTGGAGTCGCCCACGGGATACGCTTCGACTTCGACGAGCCGCCCCACCATGCGCCCGCGCGCCAGGTCGCGCACGAGATATTTGCCGACCATGAAACGCGCCAGCTCGGCGGTGTCGAGTGGCAGGTCGTGGCGGTGCAGTGGCAGGATCGTCATCGAAGCGTTCTCGGGGTGGTCGGCGTGGGCATCGCGGTTTCGCGGACCGGCAGAGTGTAGCGCTGGCCGCGCTCATCCACCGCTCATCCACCGCTCATCCACCGCCCATCCACGGCTTAGCCACGCGCAGCCGGCCATTGCGCTACCATCGTCCGCATATCCGCGCGAACGGTTCGCGCTACCCAAGGAGCCGTACGATGAACGAACAAAGCGCGATTCAATTCCTCACGACCGTGCGCAAGCCCCTGCTCACGCTGCACAAGGCGATTCTCGACCACGAGCGCAAGGACTACGAACGCGAGTTCGGACCGGTCACGCCGGCGGCCTTCCTGCAGGTGCTCATCAACGGCTCGGGCTTTCGCTGGCTCATGCCGCTCTCGACGGTGATCGCCAACGTCGACGAAACGCTCGACGCCAAGGATGCGAGCCCCGACGATCGCATCGGTGCGGCGCAAGGCGTGGCCGCACTCTTCTCCGGCGAGGAATCGGCGGAGTTCTACGAGCGCTATCAGGCGTTGCTGCAGGCGAGCCCCGAGATCCTGCACTTGCACGGGACCGTGGCGCCGCTCCTCAACGCCCTGAAGAACTAAGCGTTTCTGGCGCGCGGCGCCTTGCGAGGCGCCGCGGCCACCGTGGCCTCGGCTGCTGCGCCGCCGCGCTTGCCCTTCGCGGCGGAAAGGCGTCGCCACAACGTCGTCTTGCTGATGCCGAGCATCTCGCACGCGCGGTCGCGATCGCCGTTGCAGGCGTCGAGCGCGGCGCGGATTTCATCGGCTTCGGTATTGAGGCTGCGCTCACGCAAGGTGAGCGCACCCTCGCCTGCTGTCGCCGCGGCGCCACTCGCAGCGCCGCGCGACTCGAACACCTCCGGCGCGATGGAGCGCAGCACGTCGGGCGCCAGCACGTCCTCTTCCGAATCGGCCAGTTCCACCACCATCCGCTCGACCACGTTCTGCAACTCGCGCACGTTGCCGGGCCATGCGTGCCGCGCGAGCGCGCCGCTCACCCGTGCGAGCGTGCGCGACGCGTCTTCGGGCGTGCGGATGCGCACGGCCACGCGCGGCTCGCGGCGCGAGGCCTGGAACAGCAGTTCCGACGCCAGCAGCGCGATGTCGGCGCCGCGCTCGCGCAACGGCGGAATGGCGAGATTGAGAATGTTCAGGCGATAGAAGAGATCCGCGCGAAACTCGCCCGCTTCGATCTGCTCGGTGAGCGCGCGGTGCGTGGCGGCGACCACGCGCACGTCCACGCGCGTGGGCTCGGTGGCGCCGAGGCGCACCACCTCGCGCTCCTGCAGCACGCGCAGCAGGCGGCTTTGCAACGGCAATGGCATCTCGCCGATTTCATCGAGAAAAAGCGTGCCACGGTGCGCGGCCTCGATGAGCCCCACCTTGCCGCCGCGCCGCGCACCCGTGAACGCGCCCTCCTCGTAGCCGAACAGCTCGCTCTCCAGTAGCGCCTCGGGAAACGCGCCGCAATTCATCGCGACGAACGGAAAGTCGCGCCGCGGGCTCTCGCGATGAATGCCCTGAGCGATCATCTCCTTGCCGGTGCCGCTTTCGCCCCGGATCAGCACCGTGGCGTCCGACTTCGCATAGCGCCGCGCGAGCTGGCGCACGCGCTCGATGCCGGGCGTCGCGCCGCTCAGGTCGTCCAGCCGGTAGCGCGCGACGAACTGCTGCGTGCGCTGACGCGAGCGCAGCGTGCGGTCGAGCCGTTCCACCGCACGCGACTCCTGAAACGTGAGCACGGCGCCCGTCGTCACGCCGTTGTCGACGAGCGGCCCGCGATGCACGACATAGCTCACGCCGCGCACGGTCTCGAGCGATTCGCCATCGGCTTCGGGCAGCGCGAAGGCGATGTCGGGCGCGAGCGCCGCGAGCGACTGGCCCGCGGCCGCCGCCGGATCGATGCCGAGCACGGCCGCGAGGCGCTGGTTGATCGCCTCCACGCGGCCGCGCGCGTCGAGCGCGACCACGCCGTCGCGCAGGTGTTGCAGCACGCTGTCGAGGCGCTGGCGGCGCTGCGTTTCGCGCCAGGTGGCTTGCACGAGATCCAGCGCGTTGTCGAACGCCGCGCGCACCGAGGGCCGCGAGTAGACGAAAAACGGCACGAGCCCGAGCCGGGCCGCGAGATCGTTGACGAGGCCCGGCCCCACGACCGCGCCCACGCCGCGATCGCGCAGGTCGAGCACGCAGGCCTCGGCGTCCTGAACCGTGCGGTACTGGCCGAACACCACGTCGATGCCGTAGGCGCTGGCAAAGCGCCGTACTTCCACAGGCGTCTCACCGTAGGTGACGAGCGCGACGAGATCGGCCTCGCGCCGCGCGCGGGCGAGCGCCTGCATCACGTCGAAGCCGGTGGGCTGCACGAGCACTACGGGCAGGTCGATACGCGCTTTCAGATAGGTGCCGTTCGAGCCCGCCGCCACCACCACATCGGGCCGCTGGTTCGGCCCCGCGGCGGCGAGTTCGGCCACCGCTTCCTCGAAGCCGCGCGGCACCACGCGCAGGTCCGCGAGCTCGTCGTATTCGCGGGCGATGTCGCGAAACAGGTCGCGCAGGCGGCTGATACCCATGGCCCAGACACGCGGGCGGATCGCGGAGGAAGCGGGAGCGGGAAAGCGGTTCATGATGTCCAACGATACGGTCGTGACGCCGGGGACGGTGCAGCCGATAGCCGACCGTCAGCCAGATTTCGCATTATCGCGCGCCGATTTCATTTTTGAAATTGTGATTTCACCATGGAAATCGGGGCCCGCTACCGGCACAAGCGATTCCAGCGCAAAATCAACGCGTTAGCCTCCTGGCGCGAAGCTGGCACGCTATCTGCAGTATCAGGCGGCGATTCAATTGGAGACATCCCGCATGAACAACAAAACCCCCGCCAGCGCCGGCGCGAAATTCCGTGCAGCCGTGGCTGCCGAACAACCGCTGCAAGTCGTCGGCGCCATCACCGCGTATGCGGCCAAGCTCGCGCAGGCGACCGGCTTCAAGGCCGTCTATCTTTCGGGCGGCGGCGTGGCCGCCAACTCGCTCGGCGTGCCGGACCTCGGCATCAGCACCATGGACGACGTGCTGATCGACGCCCGCCGCATCACCGACGCCGTCGACATTCCGCTGATGGTCGACATCGACACCGGCTGGGGTGGCGCATTCAATATCGCGCGCACGATCAAGTCGTTCATCAAGGCAGGCGTGGCCGCCGTGCACCTGGAAGACCAGGTGGGTCAGAAGCGCTGCGGCCATCGCCCGAACAAGGAAGTCGTGGGAACCGACGAGATGGTGGACCGCGTGAAGGCCGCCGTGGACGCGCGCACCGACGACGGCTTCGTCATCATGGCCCGCACCGACGCGGCCGCCGTGGAAGGCATCGACGCCGCGATCGAGCGCGCCGTGGCTTACGTGGAAGCGGGCGCGGACATGATCTTCCCCGAAGCGATGAAGACGCTCGACGACTACCGCCGTTTCCGCGCCGCCGTGAAGGTGCCGATTCTCGCCAACCTCACGGAGTTCGGCTCGACGCCGTTCTTCACGACCGAAGAACTGAAGAGCGCGAACGTGGATATCGCGCTCTACTGCTGCGGCGCGTATCGTGCGATGAACGCCGCCGCGCTGAACTTCTACGAGACCGTCAAGCGCGACGGCACGCAAAAGGCCGCCGTCTCGACGATGCAGTCGCGCGAAGACCTCTACCGCTACCTCGGCTATCACGCATACGAAGACAAGCTCGACGCGCTCTTTACCGCGAAGAAGTAAATCCGCCCACCATATAGTTCACAGATACCTGGAGAGAGGAAGACACCATGAGCGAAGCAGAAAACACCACGCAAGCCGCTGGCGGTTTCAAGCCGAAGAAGTCCGTTGCGCTGTCGGGCGTGGCGGCGGGCAACACGGCGCTGTGCACTGTGGGCCGCACCGGCAACGACCTGCACTACCGCGGCTATGACATTCTCGACCTCGCCACCGCGTGCGAATTCGAAGAAGTCGCGTACCTGCTCGTGCACGGCAAGCTGCCGAACACGTCCGAACTGGCCGGCTACAAGGCGAAGCTCAAGGCGCTGCGCGGCCTGCCCGCCAACGTAAAGACGGCCCTCGAAGCCGTGCCCGCCTCGGCGCATCCGATGGACGTGATGCGCACCGGCGTCTCGATTCTGGGCACCGTGCTGCCCGAGAAAGACGACCACAACCTGCCGGGCGCGCGCGATATCGCCGACCGCCTGGTGGCTTCGCTCGGCTCGATGCTGCTGTACTGGTATCACTTTTCGCACAACGGCAAGCGCATCGAAGTCGAAACCGACGACGACTCGATCGGCGGCCACTTCCTGCACCTGCTGCACGGCCGCGCGCCGTCGAAGTCGTGGGTCGACGCGATGCACGTGTCGCTCAACCTGTACGCCGAGCACGAGTTCAACGCCTCGACGTTCACGGGCCGCGTGATCGCGGGCACGGGCTCGGACATCTACTCGGCCATCACGGGCGCGATCGGCGCGCTGCGCGGTCCGAAGCACGGCGGCGCGAATGAAGTCGCGTTCGAGATCCAGTCGCGCTACGAAAACGCTGACGACGCAGAAGCCGATATCCGCGCGCGCGTGGAGAAAAAGGAAGTCGTGATCGGCTTCGGCCACCCGGTGTACACGATCTCGGACCCGCGCAACAAGGTCATCAAGGAAATCGCGAAGAAGCTCTCGAAGGAGCAGTCGAACATGAAGCTGTTCGACATTGCCGAGCGCCTCGAATCGACGATGTGGGAAGTCAAGAAGATGTTCCCGAACCTCGACTGGTTCAGCGCCGTGTCGTATCACATGATGGGCGTGCCGACCGCGATGTTCACGCCGATCTTCGTGATCGCGCGCACGGCCGGCTGGAGCGCGCACATCATCGAGCAGCGCATCGACAACAAGATCATCCGCCCGAGCGCGAATTACACGGGGCCGGAGAATCTGAAGTTCACGCCGATCAGCAAGCGCTAATCGCCGGAGGCGATGCGTCGTAGCGTGACGACGTCGCCTTCGATCCTGCGCATCGCCGCTTACAATCCATTTGGTCCCCAAGCCGTGAATACCGCCTACCGCAAGTCCCTCCCGGGCACCCGGCTCGATTACTTCGACGCGCGCGAAGCCGTCGAGGCCATCCAGCCCGGCGCCTACGCCACGCTGCCGTACACCTCGCGCGTGCTCGCCGAAAACCTCGTGCGCCGCTGCGACCCGGCCACGCTCACCGCCTCGCTTACGCAGCTCATCGAGCGCAGGCGCGACCTCGACTTTCCGTGGTTCCCGGCGCGCGTGGTCTGCCACGACATCCTCGGGCAAACCGCACTCGTCGATCTCGCCGGCCTGCGCGACGCCATTGCCGACCAGGGCGGCGACCCCGCCAAGGTGAATCCGGTCGTACCGGTGCAACTGATCGTCGACCACTCGCTCGCCGTGGAATGCGGCGGCTTCGATCCGGACGCGTTCAACAAGAACCGCGCGATCGAAGACCGCCGCAACGAAGACCGCTTCGACTTCATCAACTGGACGAAGAAGGCGTTCAAGAACGTCGACGTGATTCCTCCGGGCAACGGCATCATGCACCAGATCAATCTGGAGAAGATGTCGCCCGTGATCCAGGCGCGTGACGGCGTGGCGTTCCCCGACACCTGCGTCGGCACCGACAGTCACACGCCGCACGTCGATGCGCTCGGCGTGATCGCCATCGGCGTGGGCGGCCTCGAAGCCGAGAACGTCATGCTCGGCCGCGCCTCGTGGATGCGCCTGCCCGATATCGTCGGCGTGGAGCTGACCGGCAAGCGCCAGCCCGGCATTACCGCCACCGACATCGTGCTCGCCCTCACCGAGTTCCTGCGCAAGGAAAAGGTCGTGGGCGCCTATCTGGAGTTCCGTGGAGCAGGCGCATCGAGCCTCACGCTCGGCGACCGCGCCACGATCTCCAACATGGCGCCCGAGTATGGCGCCACGGCCGCGATGTTCTTCATCGACGACCAGACGCTCGAGTATCTGCGTCTCACGGGCCGCGACGAAGAGCAGGTCAAGCTCGTCGAAACCTACGCGAAGACCGCGGGCCTGTGGGCCGATACGCTCGCTAACGCGCAATACGAACGCACGCTGACGTTCGATCTTTCGAGCGTGGTGCGCAACATGGCCGGCCCGTCGAATCCGCACAAGCGTCTGCCCACATCCGCTCTCGCCGAGCGCGGCATTGCAGGCAAGTGGGAAGAAACGCCGGGCCAGATGCCCGACGGTGCGGTCATCATCGCCGCCATCACGAGCTGCACGAACACGAGCAACCCGCGCAACGTGATCGCCGCGGCGCTGCTCGCGCGCAACGCGAACGCGCGCGGCCTTACGCGCAAGCCGTGGGTAAAGAGTTCGCTGGCGCCGGGATCGAAGGCCGTCGAGCTTTACCTCGAGGAAGCCAACCTGCTGCCCGATCTGGAAAAGCTCGGCTTCGGCATCGTCGCGTTTGCATGCACCACGTGTAACGGCATGTCGGGCGCGCTCGATCCGAAGATCCAGCAGGAAATCATCGACCGCGACCTGTATGCGACCGCCGTGCTCTCGGGCAACCGCAACTTCGACGGCCGCATTCACCCGTATGCGAAGCAGGCGTTCCTCGCCTCGCCGCCGCTCGTCGTCGCGTACGCGATTGCGGGCACGATCCGCTTCGACATCGAACAGGACTCGCTCGGCACGGACAAGGACGGCAAGCCCGTGTACCTCAAGGACCTCTGGCCGACCGACGAAGAGATCGACGCCATCGTCGCGAAGAGCGTGAAGCCCGAGCAGTTCCGCAAGGTGTACGAACCGATGTTCGCGGCCACCGCGGTAACAGGTGAAACGACCGACCCGCTCTACGACTGGCGCGCGCAAAGCACCTACATCCGCCGCCCGCCGTACTGGGAAGGCGCGCTGGCAGGCGAGCGCACGCTCAAGGGCCTGCGCCCGCTCGCGGTGCTCGGCGACAACATCACGACCGACCACCTCTCGCCCTCCAACGCCATCCTGCTGGACAGCGCAGCGGGCGAGTACCTCGCGAAAATGGGCCTGCCCGAAGAGGATTTCAACTCGTACGCGACGCACCGCGGCGACCACCTCACGGCGCAGCGCGCAACTTTCGCGAACCCCACGCTCATCAACGAGATGGCCGTGGTGGACGGCACCGTGAAGAAGGGCTCGCTCGCGCGCGTCGAGCCGGAAGGCAAGGTCACGCGCATGTGGGAAGCCATCGAAACCTACATGGAACGCAAGCAGCCGCTCATCATCATCGCGGGTGCGGACTACGGCCAGGGTTCGTCGCGCGACTGGGCGGCCAAGGGCGTGCGTCTCGCGGGCGTGGAAGCGATCGTAGCGGAAGGCTTCGAGCGCATTCACCGCACGAACCTGATCGGCATGGGCGTGCTGCCTCTCGAGTTCAAGGCGGGCACGAACCGCACGACGCTCGGCATCGACGGCACGGAAACGTATGACGTGATCGGCGAGCGCACGCCGCGCGCCGACCTCACACTCGTGATTCAGCGCAGGAACGGCGAGCGCGTGGAAGTGCCGGTCACCTGCCGACTCGATACGGCCGAGGAAGTGTCGATCTACGAAGCCGGCGGCGTGCTGCAGCGTTTCGCGCAGGACTTCCTCGAATCGTCACAGGCAGCGGCATAAACGGGAAACGGGCGGCGCAGCGCTCACACGCGCGCCGCCCTTCGTTTCAGGACAACACATGGCACACGTACCCCAGATCAAGATTCCCGCCACCTATATCCGCGGCGGCACCAGCAAAGGCGTGTTCTTTCGCCTCCAGGATCTGCCCGCTTCGGCGCAGCAGCCGGGCGTTGCGCGCGACAAGCTGCTCATGCGCGTGATCGGCAGCCCCGACCCGTACGGCAAGCAGATCGACGGCATGGGCGGCGCGACGTCGAGCACGAGCAAGACCGTGATTCTGGCGAAGAGCAGCAAGCCCGACCACGACGTCGACTACCTGTTCGGCCAGGTCGCCATCGACAAGGCCTTTGTCGACTGGAGCGGCAACTGCGGCAATCTCTCCGCCGCCGTGGGCCCGTTCGCGATCAGCGGCGGCCTCGTCGACCCGAGCCGCGTGCCCGACAACGGCGTGGCGACCGTGCGCATCTGGCAGGCCAACATCGGCAAGACCATCATCGCGCACGTGCCGATGACGAACGGCCACGTGCAGGAGACGGGTGATTTCGAACTGGATGGCGTGACCTTTCCCGCCGCCGAAGTGCAGCTCGAATTCCTCGACCCGGCCGCCGAGGAAGAGGGCGCGGGCGGCGCGATGTTCCCCACCGGCAATCTCGTTGACGACCTCGAAGTGCCTGGTGTGGGCACGCTCAAGGCCACGATGATCAACGCGGGCATCCCGACGATCTTCGTGAACGCCGAGACCATCGGCTACGCGGGCACGGAATTGCAGGACGCGATCAACAGCGACGCGCAGGCGCTCGAAAAATTCGAGACGATCCGCGCGCACGGCGCGCTGCGCATGGGGCTCATCAAGCACCTCGACGAGATCGCCACGCGCCAGCACACGCCGAAAATCGCCTTCGTGGCGAAGCCCGCGGGCTATACGGCGTCGAGCGGCAAGCGCGTGGAAGCCGGCGATGTGGACCTGCTGGTGCGCGCCATGTCGATGGGCAAGCTCCACCACGCCATGATGGGCACCGCGGCCGTGGCGATCGGCACCGCGGCGGCCATTCCCGGCACGCTCGTGAATCTCGCGGCGGGCGGCGGCGAACGCAGCGCGGTGCGCTTCGGGCATCCGTCGGGCACGCTGCGCGTAGGCGCCGAGGCGCGTCAGGAAAACGGCGAATGGACGGTCACGAAGGCCATCATGAGCCGCAGCGCGCGCGTGCTGATGGAAGGCTGGGTGCGAGTGCCGGGCGACGCGTTTTAAGCAGCGGTTTTAGGAAGTACGCGGTTTGCGATGATGAAATAAACCGCCCTGACGTTGTGATGCGTCAGGGCGGTAATGAGATGGTCACCCCCACCCTACACGCGGGTTACGCTGTAGGGTGT
>NZ_JBMIQH010000036.1:0-75340 GCF_056155635.1 Paraburkholderia sp. BR10141
GGCGTCTTCGTCTTTGTCATCATGCTTGTCATGCGTTGTCGTCGGTGGATTTTACTTGACCGCGTTATTGCGACAAAACGCGCCTTCGTTCGTGACACACTAAGTTTGATTATCACAATGCATCTATTTATTAGTCAAACCTCAACGCCGGAGAAATCGTGTGATGCAGCGCCCGCCCCGGCTTCCCTCTGTCGCGAACGCGATGCGTAGACTCTTTCGATCATGATCGCCTCGCCTTGAGGCTGAGCCGGTGGCGGGTCCTTGATCGGCCACGGGCGACAACAGTAGCCCATGCTGCGGCCAGCGGCGCAGAGCGAGTCGGTCGCATAGCTCTGCCGCCTATCGGCGGCCCAATTTTTTGCTCTTGGTTAAACAGATCCAGCAGCGTGTCGAACGTGCGCAACCTAACACGTCGTCGCTCGATTAGCTTTACTTCGTGCACGTTAGAGCATGTCATTGCATTTGGCGGTGCGTGCACCTCTCTATCATTGAGCGCTGCTTGGTCTATTTGCAACCGAAATCAAGGAAAAAATAATCACGAATTCGGGCTGCTTCCACGTGACAGAGGATCATCGAGATGTTGAATCGCTTTCCACCGGGGCGCTTTCTCCACGTTCTGGTATGGTTTGCCATATCGTTCGGATCGCGAAACGCGACGGCCACCCCTTGCCCGGCGCCTGAGCCTCTGGGGCCTTCTCCTAGTCGGCTCGTCGTTGTCGTCCCTGCGACAACGCAAGGGCCCGCGGAATGGAGCTCGTTTCTGGCCCGATTGAAGCAGGATCCACGAAGCAGCGAGATCGCGTGGTTGGTTTACGACCACGACATCGGCTACGCTACAGTCGGTCACGCTCGCGATGTTGCGACATCCATTGCCGCATGCATCGGCGAGAAGGTCCGTGACAACGCCTATAGCAGCGTCACGTTGATCGGCCACAGCCTCGGTGGGATGTTGGTACGCAACGCATATCTTGTTGGCGCCGGAGCCATGTCCGAACAGGAAGCGTCTCCTGACAAGTGGACGGACAAGGTGGACAAAATCTTGCTGTTTGCTTCGGTGAACAAGGGTGTGCCGCCCGACAAACTGACTTGGTGGTTGCAGCCGTTAGCCTGGTTGGGCAGAACCTTTCCGCATCCGCATCTGGTTGTCGAAGATTTTCTCTCGGGTTCGGATTTCATCGCCGACACACGCATTGCGTGGATTCGCTTCTTTGGGCAACTCCAGGACGCGAGGGAGGGCCACCCTGAACGGAGAATACCGCAGGTCGTCCAGTTCTGGGGCACGCGCGATTCCGTCGTCAATGAGCACGATAACGCGGACCTGACTGCTTTTAGTGGACCGGTGTTGTTCCGTATCCCCGACGCGACGCACCGGGACATGCAGCGCCTGGAGGCGGCGTTTACGTCGGACCCCCAAAGCAGGTGGGCAGCCTACCGCGAGCAACTGTTTAACACGGCCTCTTCTCCGTACACGGCCTATCCGCCTCGACGCGTGCTGATTATTGCGCGCGGTATTCGAGACTCCACAAACTCGGACTGGGTCAAAACCCTTCGCACACGCGCGGAGAGAAGTACCATCTACGGAAAAGGCAACGTCTATTCGATCGAATACGGCTATTTCTCAGCGGCCCATTTCGCACTTCGTCCACTGCGCAGAAAGCCGATACCAACGTTCCGCGACCTCTACGCGCAACTTCTGGCGGAAAATCCCAATACTCGATTTGACTTCATTGGTCATAGTAACGGTACTTATATTCTTGGGGAGAGCCTGCTCTCAACGCCGTCCATGCGATTTCAAAATGTCGTGCTCGCGGCGCCGGTTCTGCCTGTGGACTTCGACTGGACTACCGTGTTCAGGCGCGGCCAGGTCGACGCCTTGCGCTACGAAACAGCGTCTGGAGACTGGCCAGTGGGAATTCTCTGTCCGGCGCTCCGCGCTTTGGGATTTAGCGATGTCGGGCCAGGCGGCGTCCTGTTGTTCGGTGCAAGTAGTTCACTGATTGCGGGGTCGCACGTCGTACAGGTAGGTTGGTATCCGGGCGGACACGGCGAGGCGCTTCGGGCTGACGCTCGGGTCGACAATCTCGAACATTTACTCAAATTCGCGGAATACGCGTCCGACAATTTGCCGGGCGAAACGGTAGCATCAGATCTCGGGCGAATGCGATTTCTCGCGAACCTTACACCTTTCATGGTCTGGACGGCACTTGTTGGACTCCTCGCTCTGGTGGGCGTCGGTGTCACACGCGATCGAACCGCCTGGAAGCGCTGGGGCATTTGGAGTGCCGTAGTGTTATTCGTAATCTACGTCTTGCTGGATGTAACGTGAGCGAGCGCTGACGCAGATCTGCCGCATGATCGTTACTCTACTCAAGCGGCCGCAAGACATGGTTATCGAACCTTCGAAAGCCACGCGCATTGGGAGCAACAGACTTAACCCGTACAGACAAGCCAGCAGACCGACTTCGGATATGCGTATTCGACGATGGTTTGCGAATGTCCGCAAAGGAGTCTGCAACCGCCCATCAGCTTCCGGTCCGTCGACCAGATGTGCTGGAGCAGCATGCGCGGGAAGCGTGGAATGCGGCGGCGAGTACGCTACTTCTTTAATGCAGTGACGCCCACGCCGAACGGAACGGTAGTTAGGATCTGGCGGAGGAGTTTATCGGTGAAAGTCGATCGAATGCTCTTCGCGAGCGGGCCTTTTTGGTATTAGAGGGCTCCGGCGTGGAATCGATGCACGCGCGGATCGGTGGGCATGGTGTGTTCGCATGCTCACATTTCCTATGTAGCCGGTCTGGACAAATAGTTCTCCGTCACCTATCAGTGAATAGTCGGTGCCCCCACAGGGCGGCGTCCGTTCCACTTCGCTACCGCAGGCTTGGGAACCTTCCATGGACGGAACGAATCGAGCCTCTGAGGCCGCTGCAACAACCCGGTCGTCCGGCGGCCTGCGATGCATCCTTGTGCACGGAACCTTCGCAAGCAAAAGCACGTGGATCGAGCCGGATTCGCTTTTGGCGAATAACCTGTCCACACTCGATCCGAGAGGTGTCACGTTTTCCAAGTTCGTCTGGTCTGGAAGTAATCGTCACGTCGGCAGGCTAGGTGCGATTCACAAGCTTCGCCGACAGCTCGCGTGCGAGACATCGACGAATCCAGATACGCGCTTTCTCATCGTTGCGCATAGTCATGGGGGAAACATCGCGCTCGCCGCCATCGACGCCATTCCCGAGCGCCAACGTGTCGGTGTTGTGTCGCTTGGCACACCGTTTTTCCACTTTGTGCAACGTGACACAACGGTGCTCCGGGCCATTCGTTATCTGCTGTATCTCATGATCGGCTGCGCGCTCTTCTATGGAGGGGCTTTTCTGTTCAAGCTAGCGGCCGATTCGATCCTAAGCGGCCCTCTGGGCGCCCCGTATAGGTGGATCGAACATCATTGGCCGTGGCTAGTCTCTGTGACTCATGTCCTCGAACCGATTCGTTATGCGACCGCATTTGTATTTATCTTCGGTGTTTACTGGCTCTTTCTTTCCGTACGTTTCGATTCCGAAGAGCCGCCGCTGGCAAAGCTGCGTAGCCTGTCGATGGATCGCTGGAAGGCCGTGAGCCCATGGTCCGCGCCGACGTTGTGCATTTGGCTCGCGCCGGACGAGGCGTACTGGACGCTCCGCATAATTCGCATGCTCGGCGACATTTTTCATCGTCTGATACGGATACTTGCGACGCGTCTTGCTCCGATAGTGGCCGTGCTGACACCACTGGCCGCGTGTGCGCTGAACGTGTATCGCGTCTGGAACTCGCCGCATCTGACGACTGAAGTCGATGCATTTCTGTACACGGCCGGCACGTTCCTGATGACGTTCGCGCTGTGCGTGATGGTTCCACTTTCACTATGGTTGTTGAGCATCTTATTGTCACTTCCTTCAGCACTGGGGACCGGTACGATGCGCGTTGCCGATCACTTTTGTCTCGACATTCACCCCGAGCGCACGCCGCAGATCGATGCCTTGCAGATCACGCGTTGCCCGATGACACTCCACTCGGACGGCGCGCTAAGGTCGCTCATCATCGTGCTGTCGGCTTTCGTGGGGAAGTTCATACACAGTCGCCTCTACGACGACCCACGGACCGCCGAGGAAATCGAAAAGTGGTATAGGCAAAGAACATGCGTGGTGATTCAGCCGGAACCGTGAGTGCAATGACATGCGAAAGTCGAGCAATCAGGCCGCGTCTACATCAGCGCGCTTAGGGACATCCAGCCCGGCGAAGAACTGTTCATCGATTACGCGGTCAAGATTCCGGCGAAAGCACGCGAAACAGCAGCGAGTACACCTGTCACTCTGGCGCCAGGCGTCGCCGAGGGACCATGCTTGGTCCGATTTAGATACGCTCGGGGCGAGGCTTCGAACCTTCATGAGCGGTTGGGCAGTCAGAAGTTGCTGTTCCAACTCAAGTGGAAAAACGACTGCAACTGATGAAAGCTGCGGGCAACATTTCTTGGCACTTGTACATCGCGCACGATGTCTCCGAGTTCGATCTTGCAACATCCTTCATCCTTTCTGCGAATGAGCGGACGGCGATTGAGGCGCACCAGGCGCGACATATGCTCAAGACAAAAGATAGCGTTGAGCCAACACAGCTATATCAGCGGCATGGTCCGTACCGTTGATACAGCGTCGAGCACTGACAAAATCGTTTTGCGTCGCATTCAGGTAATCGGTAATTTTGCGCCCCGTGAATGTTCCAGTTTTGAAGCCGTGGCACAAAACGAAGAGCGCGGACTGAGGAACGAGGGCGTCGTCGGGTTGGGTTACGAGATCGACATTCAGCAGTTTGGCATAGGTCTCGTAGTTGTTCCTCCAGGTGAGCTGAACGTAGCCGCGCCCGTAGTACGGGTAGTATTTCAGGTTGAGTCTTCGCCAATTCTCGTCGAGCCAAAAGGCCTCCTTGACAGGCTTGAACGTCTTCGCCGTTTCCCATTCCACCGTGGCAAGGACATAGGCAATCTGCCCGGGCAATCCAATGCCTTGCTGTGTGCAGCCGGCTTTAATCGCCTCAATAGTGCCGTTCGGTGTGGAAAAATCGTAAGTCGAAGTGTCGAACGCCGAGAGTTTTGCCTGCAACGCAGCGATCGACTGCGGGCCGACCATATCTGGGTTGCCCTGAAAAACATCCGTTTTGAATTCTGCCCAGGCCGTGCGCGTTCTCGGGCCAACCAGGCCATCAATATCGCCCACCGGATATCCGAGCATGCTCAATGCCGCTTGCAGTTCGCTAACCTCAGCTTGCGGCAATGTGTCGAGCGGGCACGCGTCGCTCAAATTCGAAAGTAATGTCAAAGTCACGGGTGCCTCCGACAAATAAATCGATCGAAATGCTAGCTATCCAATCGCACCTTGATTGCCGCGCGATTACTTCACCTTGTGTCATCTTGCTGGGGTTATAGCAGACTGCCGAACGCCGACAACCTCTTGCGCTTCAAAGTGTGCGGGATCACACACAGTTGTGTTTCCGATAAACGTTGGGTCCGCGCTGCATATCCTATAGTCCCAGTGATATGCCTCGGCGCAATCGAAATCGTACCCAATCAAAACATATTTGTTGACCCGATTGAGCATGAGTACGATTGTTGGTCGTATCTAATGCTGACTTTTCGCTTCAGTTCTGACGAAGAAGATTCGGTCAAGGTATGGACGGTGCCTGGTTCGCCCCTGCTGCAGGTGCTGCGCGAACAGACGTACGCAATCCATGATTGCGGCCTGGATGCATCAATGCTCTTCATTACATCTGTCTTGCACCAGAACAAACCGATAGGGGGCTTCGAATGCTAGGCTCAGCGTCAATCGAGATCGCGATCGGTGTCGCCTTCATCTATTTGCTAATAAGTCTCGTCTGCACATCAATCATGGAGGTCTTTGCCTCGGTCCTGAACAAACGTGGGAAGACGCTATTTGAAGGCGTGAAGAACCTGCTTAACGACCCGACCTTCACCGGGCTTGCACAGCAACTTTATTCGCATGGGCTGGTGAGCGGCATTTCCGAGTTCGCTTCGGATCCGGATCAAAAGAACCGATTGCCGTCGTACATCCCGTCGAAGATTGTCTCATCGGCACTCGTCGATATCCTTTCCTCAACCGGTGCGGCGTTCCATCCTTGCTGGGGCCGCCTTCTGAGCGATCGCCAGCAAGCGTTCAACCAGGCCGCTGCCGCTGCGGCTACCAATCCTGGAAATGCTTCACTTGTCGCTGCGGCTGTCGCAGCGAAGCAATCGCTCAACGAAGCTCAGGCGATGTTCACCAAAGCCGCCGGCGTCACCCAGCAGCTCCAACTGGCCTCGCAGACGGCCAAAGCAGCTGATATGGGCAAGAACTTCAAGGTCGTTCAGACGGCGGCACAGCAGTTCGCAGTTGCACTGGATGATGGACGTATGCTGGCCGCACAGATTCCCGATCCGTTGGAGAGTATCGAGAACGCCATTCGACAACAGGTTCCAGCCGGCCACACGAGAGACTCCCTGCTATTGCTCGTCGAAAAAGCACGCCGGGAGACCGCAACTTTCGTAGGTAAGGCCGACTTCGCTGAGCGACGGATCGAGGCGTTTCAAACTAACATCGATATGTGGTACAGCCATGCCATGGACCGTGTAACAGGTTGGTACAAGCGGTGGACTCAGGTCGTCCTCATTGTTGTGTCCGGCTTTGCGGTTGTTGGGGCAAATGCCGATACCATCATGCTTGTTCAAGCCCTGGCTGCCAACGATACGTTGCGGACGGCATTGACAGGAGCGGCAGCGCAGGTCATACGAACTGCGGCGCCGGCAGCGCCTAACGGGGAGAGTGGCACGATCGCCCAAAAACCAGACCACGGGACTTCAGCTGCGAAGCCAGCGAGCGACGCACCGGCAAGCGACGCACCGGCAAGCGACGCACCGGCAAGCGACGCATCGGCGGCGAAGTCAGCAAGCGACGCATCCGGCGTGGACATGACGGCCTTACGAACAATAGTTGTGAAACAGTCAGAAACGCTCGGTCTTCCAATCGGCTGGACCTTGAACAAAGACGCCACGACTGACTTCCCGACAAGCCCTCTTGGATGGCTTCTGAAGATAGTCGGGCTCATTCTCTCGGTTGCAGCAGTATCGCTCGGTGCGCCTTTCTGGTTCGACACGCTTAGCAAGTTCGTTAACATTCGCGGGGCTGGTACGCCCCCCGGACAGCTGAGCAAGAGCGGACCACAGCGGAAGCCGGCAAAATAAGATGGCCGGAGCGGTCACTATTGGAACGTTCAATCGGGACTTATATATATGTATTTATCGCCAGACAATGGCCCGTGGCGATCCAAATAAACCTTAGCAGGTCGTCTTTGAGCGAGACTGGCACGGCGCGCTGAAGCCATATATGGCGATCCAAGGATGAACATCATTATCTTCGAAGCGGCTTCAGTTTCGCGATTGGCGCGGAGAACTGCTTCGGGTCGACACTCGTCTGACGCCTCGCTCGTGAACGGTGATTCATCGTGACGTGTCCGAGAAGAGCGGCTATATCGCGGACCCATGTTAGCGATAAGGGCGCGTTATTGGACGTAACTACCGAATCGCCCCGCACGGACCACTATTAGAAGTCAAGGGGGTTGCGTTGTCGTAGCCTGAGCCACGCCTCAAGAGAATGGTGCAACGTTCGCAGGGCCTCACTGTGTTCCTGGAATTCGTCCGGATTGATCGTGTCGCTCCGAGCCTTTGCCGCGTCGATGCCTATGAAATCCAGACACGGCTTAGAAAAGCCCGCCCTGCCGCACGTCCCGCGCCGGCGGCAGCGACGCCCTGGCGCGTCGGGTGCCGCGGCGGCGCGCGAGCCGGCGCACGTGCGCCACCAGCTCCACCCGCACCTCACCCATCATGAGCACCAGCGCGTACAGCCGCAGGCCGTCCGGGCCGGATTCCGGGCGCGCGCGCAGCGAGGCAGCCAGCGCCAGGCGCCGCGCGCGGTCGAGCAACTGGGCGCGGCTCATGCCGGGCCAGCAGGCCGCGATGAACGCGGCGACTGCCGGCGGCAGGGTTTCGGGGGCGCAGCCGGCGGGCAATGCGAGGGCAACAAGTTTGAGGCGGTCGGCCATGCAGGCGAATAAAAGTCTGGGCCACCCGATCGTGGCGCAAAACGGGCTGGCCCGCAACATCGCGGCGAACACCCATCGCAAGCGCCAGAATGGACCGCGCCGGCGGACGCATCACCCTTCCTATCATCGCCCCAGTGCCGCCGCATCCGACTTCTCCAGGCCGGGGCGCGTAGTTTTTCAAGTTTGCGAACATCGTCAAGTCTGATAACCCGTATTGGCAGCCCTACGTTCTCCCTTAATAGTTATGCCCCTCCACCCATCACCGCGATCCGCTTTGGGCAGCGGCTCTCATACAAATACCATACAATACAATACAAACGTTGATCATGAAGCTTATGTAAAATTGCTATGGAGTCCTATTGGCGTCATGGCCATGTTCGCGCGCTCCCTTGTGGCCGCCTGCCGCAGCAGCCCGCGACTTTGCTAGATGGGATCGTAGGTCCGTCCAAGGACAACTTCTTCAACATCGCTTGCTAAGGTTTTCCCGTCCGGTAAACGCACTGGTCCCTTCTTTTTATCCCCCCACGTCTGCCCGGCGAAGCAATGTACCTTTGGATATGTTTCTGCCTCGAGTAAAAGCTTCTTGTATGCACGTCGCGCTTCCCGGTAATTTGGGTAGACGAGACTCACCACTTCAAAAGTCCCTGTTTCGCTTACCTCTTTGCCCCCACCACCTCTGAAATTCACCGTCCGCAACATGAACATACGCACGACCTCGGTCGTTCCGTACGATGGCCTCAAGTTCCACTCAATATCGGAAGTTGCCCTTTCGACCACGCCCGGACCGCCATCCCTGAATGGACCAATCCAAAGGGTGACAACGTTCGAGAGATCGCCGCTATTTTTTGCGTACTCCCTGTCCGCGAGCGACGTAACATATGCATCGACCGAGAAGCTTGCAGCGTCGAAGACGGTTAGATTCTCGCTTCGCAACTCATCAAACCTGACGTTTAGGTGTTCAGCCACCCTTGGAGGAACAAGCAGGAATACACCCGCTTCCATACTTAGCTTGCACCCCGCCGGTATATGAAGTTCGGTCGCTTTGTCTCGTTTTGCACACGTGTCGCCAATATAATTCCAGGTCAGCACGTCAAAGATTTCACCGGACTTTTTGTCTGCTGCCTCAACCCAATTCGGCCCTCGTTTGTCCTCTGGTTTTGGCTCTTTTAGTAAACCTGGGTGCGTTTTCTTCGTATGTCTTATTGCGTCCATAACAAGGCGCGTGTCTTTCATAACGTAGACTTCGTCTATCCACGCATGTACTTCTACAATCGCATTTCTGTCGTCCTCGACACCTGAGTGCGCATTACCAGAAACGTAGAACCATGAGCAGCCACCGTGCAAGCCTTTGTGTGGCTTGAAATGTGGATTCCCCTTGACGGCATTCTCAAGCAGTTTTTTCGCAACCTCAAGGGTGAAACGACCGGTAACTTCCAGCATAAGCACCTCGTCGACTAACTACGCACATTGTGTGGATAGTTAAATTGCCCGCCCTGATGATCTCAAACATATCGAAAGTGTTTAAAAGTATTTTCGCTATGAGTTTCGCACAAGATTGGGAATGAAGACGCGAAATCGCCATCAGGTGGCTCGAGTCAATATCCATGCTCCGCTTACGCCCTCGCGTGCTCCTATAGGCTTCCGACCGTCGTTTCGCGCACGCGAAAATCGCGGCGCTATTCGCTCACGAAGCTCTTGATAGGGCTGATGTGCCAATCGCCAGTGATCCACATGAAGGCAAAAGCCAAGAGCCGGTACCCGGCTCTTTTCACGTCAGTGTTTTTTCCGGTGACTACCTACCGCAGTCACGCGCCGGCGAATTTTCCGTTGCGTTGCGGCCCTGTCAGGAAAGAAGGCGCGTGAGTTCGGCCACCAACCCCGCGCCGACGGCGCTTCCGGCTGCCTGTTCGACGACCGATCGGATGCTATGCATTGTTTCCCGGATGATCGCGAATCGAGGTTTATGCGATTTCGCCTGAGCCTCGATGGTTGCTATGTCAGCTTCGACCTCATCGCGCGCCTCGGTCGTCAGATCAAGTACTTGTAGCTGTTCCCGCAGTCGTGTCATCAGGGTCGTGACCGCTGCCAGGTCAGGCGGCGCCTGCACGAAGGTCTGCGTGGAGTCGGTCGTGGCTTGCTGAACCTGAGACTGCTGCATGCTGTGGATGACCGTCTGGTTCTGTGCGTAATATGCGACCGGTGCCGGCGTGGGTGGCTCCGGCACACGTTGCTTTTCCTCATCCGAAAACGTCATATCCTCTCCCAACACGCCGCTGCTTTCCAACTTCAGTGACCAGTCGAGAACAACGTTGCGCACCGTATCGATGACGCCCTGAACGGATGCCCTGCTGATAGCGGTCGCGGGTTGCATCTTGGGTCCTACCATCGCGTCCATCAGATTTCGCTCGACTTCGGGAACGAACGACACCATAAACTCGCCCGGTTTCTCTGTCTCAGCGAGCATGTTTTCCAGTTTCGCGATCGAGTCGAATATTGGCCGTTTCGACAGGCGCTCTGCCCACTTCGGTTCGGCAAATCTCAGCGGCTGCCATCCGTGATAGTCGTTGAAGACCTTGACTGAACCCGAGAGCAAACGATATTCCGGCAAGTCCTCGGCGTCCTTGTAGCCATTCATTTCGGCGCTGACCCATCTTTCAAATTCGGAGACGCCGAGTTTTCGCGCGACGACAAATGCCATGCGCAACAGGTGCGCCACGCTGCCTTGGGTGTTCAACGCTTCGCGCTGTAGCTCTAAAACAAGTGACGCCATGACGCCCTCCCTTCGGACCAACGGGCATTGCCTACAATCCCCGCCTTGATCAGATGTAACTGTTTTCCGTTGTGTCGTTAAGAGACCACTTTCACACCGGCGCGCGCTGCGACCAGCGCATCGACCACGCTTTTCGGAAGCCCATCCCAAACCATGAACTGCGCCCCCTCGTCTTCCTCAGCGTGACGACGACGAACAACGAACACCTGGCGCTCGTAGTCGTGATGACGCAGCGAATCGGATGGAAAGTCGCCCGAGAGCTTGAATGAATGACGCGATTTCATAACGTTGCCAGCGAGGTCGTGAGTTTCGCCGTCAGCAACACCACCAATGAATAGAATTTCCATGTTGATAAACGTCTCATGTCGGCTACCGGCCGTGCGGGGCGCTCTACGCGCCAATTTTCCGGTGTCAGTGATGTTTAATCGCGGCCACCCATGCGGCCCCGGTACTCAACAAGGCAACAATGGCCGAGAAAATGGGCACGTAGACCTGCCAGCGCTGGGATCTCCGTTCAGCCCTGTCGTGAAGATCGACGGCTAAGGTGAGCAACTTGCCCGTATAGTCAGCAGGCAACCAGTCGGTGCCGTCCTCATCGCCGGGCGTTACATGACGTGCGACAAGTGACACTCGGTGAGTGCCTGACGATGCAACGCGGAAGAATTCGCGATGCTCTTTGGCAACCTGCTCCCAGCTAACGCCAGACCGCGGTGCTCCGTCCAGTTCGTCGCGTAAGCCACTTTCACTACGATGGGAGTGACGGTCCAGCGCCAAGACTTGGATCAGCGCTAGAACGTCTCCGAGACGATCTGGGATCAAGTAACCATCAGCCATCTTCTTGTTTTCCGATTTTCCGATACGTGGCTCGTGACGACTACGCCGTGAAGTGAGCCCCGCCTACACCCGCTCCGTTATCCGTTTGTCCACTGGTTTGTAGCAGGGCAATGCTTGCAGTGGTCCTCGCACAAGCCCACATCGTGCCCCAAGGGGCGCTTGACGCTGACCCACTCGTGTTTCCACTCTGGATGCGTCGCAATAAACCGAAAGACCTTCAGGAGCCTCCATGCCGATACGATAACTACGACCGGACACGCAACGAGAGCGAGACAACTAACAGGACTGGAAAGCATGGTCAATTTTCCGTGTCTAATTGGTTGAGGCGCTGTTCGCGGCAATGGCAGCGTCGTAGGTCATCCCATGCTTCCACGCCGTAAAGCCGTTGCCGCCGCCATTAATCGAGTAGCCCAGTTCGGAAACGACGTCGATTGAGTAGCCAGTCGCACGCGCGATGTCTGCGAAGTCGTAAACCTGAACGGGTACTTCTTGCTTCAGCAGTAGCTGGTTGATATATCCCTCAAGCTCAGAGGCAATACGATTTCGGTCGGCTGTTTTTTGCCGTTTTTTCGCATCGCGGCCGCCGTACTGGTCGCGCTTGATGTGAATGGGGTAAGTAACCATGAGTTGCCCTTCCTCTCGTTTTCCTGCTAGCAATCGGAAATCTGATGCCTCCGCGACTCGCTCGCCTGAAGCTCAAGCGGTTCGAGTACGATGCCCCACGCCTGCAACAGGCCATCGAAGGACGGTTGCGCTCCGTGCGTGCGCGGTATCGGCAGCGCTACGCCCGTCGCTCGATAATGCACGCGATCCTTAGCGCTCGCACCACGGCGGACAACGCGCTCGAGGGCTCCACACCGAAGCGCATACTGCACCGCATCTGAAGCCGTACGCGAGTTCATGAGGCCAGAGGCTGTGACGTCGCTCACCGTCGCGCTGGGCCGTTGACGTAACCAAGCCACTAGGGCATCCGCCATTTCATGTGTGCTCATTCTTGCCGTATTCCTTTCGCGCACGCGAAAATCGCCGCTCAACATTCCTACTGATTATGCTTTTGCTCATCAGCCGCGGCACCTTGAGCGCAGCCTTGAAAATACAGGGCCTCGCCCTCCCCCGGCGTCCGCGCTCCGCGAGGATGCGAATAGGCTTGGTCGACCGATTGGAGAATGACCTTGCGTAGACCCTCTCTGCTTTGGTCGTCGGTAATTGAGGTGATTTGCGGCCCCAATACTTCGCTGATGTTCAGTTCGAGGATTGCCCTGTTGGTCGCGCCCTGGTCCGCGCCAGCATTACGCTGTTGATAGATCCAGTTAACGACTTTAGCCACACGGCTACATGCGTCAACTCTCACGGACAGCGGTGGCGGTTGTGTCTGTCCGACCGCATCAGACACGATAAGGGCACTCGCCAACACCAAGATCGCCTTCGTTAGCGTTCGTTCCATGTCTTCGAATTTTCCGGTTCGTTGTGGCCCGCGGTTACGCCGCAAACGCCGAAGCACAACGGTACATCAATCACTCAGCTTTAGCTTATGTCTATTTTCTGCAAATCTTTGCTGAAATTCGACGAAATATTGCTCCACGTGTTCCGCGGATTGCGCCAAATACTTAACGTGCCCGTCCAATTTTCGGATCTCGCTGGGGAAGGTAGCGAGCGGGACGATTGCATATTTCAGTTCAACCGGATCTTGCGGAACCCCGTCTCGACGCTCTGCTTCGCGTGCATTTTTTGTAAATAGAAGCAGCGCGTCTTCGTTTGCGATCCGACGGGCTGCCCAATGGGCAAAGTTGTGACGGAGTATTCGGTGCATCTCAATAGTATCAGCCGCTTTGAGAATTCCTTCTTTCAGATCTGAATCCCTTAGCTCAGCAACTATCTCTCGCAATTTCACGAACACTTGCGCATCTTGAAGACGTGAAGCATTGCGAGCCTCGGTCCCAAGCGCGGCGTGTCGTAACGTGTCAATGATGCGCCGAGCGCTTAAGTCAGCGTAGCAATATAGCTGGATCAGCTGGCCAATTAGCGCAAAGTCTGACTCGCGGAGGTCTATGGTCGTAGCAAGAAAGGCGTCTGGATCGGCGTCGCAGCGCCTTTTGATCTCCGTGATATTTCTCGGAATTCGCTGGGTAATGTCAATCATCGTTCTTATCGATCCGGTTCTCGCTGTTTTCTCTGCTTTCCTATTTTCCTATGCGGAAAGTGCGGATGAGGCGTTACGCAAAATGGCCACAGCACACATTGCAGCCAATCCCAAAACGCCCATCGACGCGACCATTACGCCAAAGGAAATCGACTTACGCTGATTCGCTGCGTCTTCCTCAGCTTCCGAGTCGCGCGTCATAGCTGACATATCGTCCATCGAGGACTTCAGCTTTTCGACGGACGGAATCCGGTGAGCCGCGAGTAGCGCGGAACGTTGAGATTGATCGACCATCTGAAGATCGTTATAGATGGTGGTGTTTTTGATCGCGAACGTTGCGGAGACGAGACCAAGCGTTCGGGCCGAGCTTTCGTCGCGCATCGCAGGCAGTCCGACGCACAGCGAAATCCCCGTCGAGACAAACGAAGCGAGCAGCACAGTCGATACGGCTCGTGATGACAATTTCATTACGCTTTCCTGTAATTTTCCGTTACGTTTAGCGGTCTACAGCCACCTTTTGAATCTGTTCAGGTCGGAACCTGCCGGGGCAACCCAATTTCTCCGGTTGGCGTTCCAGCGAGCGCCTAACGCCTTCGCTCGATCCTTGTCCGAAAACGGCACGTTGAGCGCTGTTTCGGTCGGCGCGGTGCGGGGTCTCCGCGAGTGATCGAGCACTGGCCGTCGAAAGCGCCGGTCAAACTTGGCTTCGGCTTCGTTCGCACCATCCCAAAACCCGCAGCCCGATTCATGAATGTCGCCGCCATTATTAAAGACGAGGTTGAGCGCGCGGATAGTCTCGCTGAACGTCGGCAGACCTGCGATGTGCAGGCGAGCGTCGGCGTCTTCGATCGCTCTGCGAGTTGCGAGTCCGTTCGTCGTCATAGGTGATTTTCCTATGCAGCGGCAGCTTCGAAGTCGACCATACGAACCACCCGTTGGAGGAGGGGTGAGGGCTCGTAAAACGATCCGCCGTAAGCAGCAACCGTCGTGATCAGTCCGGTACGGGTCAAAGAATCCGCGATTGCAAAAAGATCGGCATCGCTTTCGAAGACCCTAGGCACCAAATCAGCTTTCATTGCGCCGATGGTCTCAATGCGCCGCTGGCCAATATCAAGCGAGGGTCTACGCTCATCAAACCAGTTCCTGTGAAGAGAACCAATTAGGAGTATCTCGTCTCTCCGCAGTGGACCGAGAATGTCTGCGTAGTAGAGGAACTCGTCGGCCTTCATTGTGCCCATCCACACTTGATTCGCGATGATCTGCGACAACAGCCGAAGGTTGACGCGCGATGCGCCCTCTTGAGCGGCACGGAGGAACCGATAGACTATGGCAAGGCCCTCTTCGAGATCCACCTCACTGACGCGCGATTGGCCTCGAGCCAGTTCACTCAGCAGTACTTCGCGAGCGGCATCGAGACGCTTTGTCATAAGCTGTTTCAGGCCAAACCCTGCGACGTTGCCACCGGGGAGGTCGGCGAGACTGAGGACATCGCCGACCAATGCAATCAAACCTTCGCTCACGTTTCTAACCCGTTTTCCTGTGTGTAGCGTCACGCTCTGGATAGCGCAGCGCTACGTGTCCAATTTCTCGCTTCGCTTATTCTTGACCGCCGTTTATCCGATATATCGTGTTGTCAACGTCTGCTTGCGCTTGCTTCAAGTGCGAACACAACCCTTGCGGCTCTCCTGGGTCGCCGCATTTGCTCTCTGCGATCGCCATCTGAATCTGTTCGTTCGCGGCACGAGCGGCCGACAACTGCGACTCTTTTGCGTCGTCGGACGCTTGATGCTGGCTGCAGCCATATGCAAGCGCAGCAATGAGCGCAACGACGTATGCGGCGGTTCTCATTGTCTTGCTTTCCAGTGCCGCGCGCGGCGGCGAATTTTCCGGGCTAAAACGGCAGCGCGGGATGCGCTTTTTTCTACGCTTCCTGCCGAGCCATCCCGCGCATATCGTCGGCAAGCTCCAGGCATCGCTTTTCGTCGGTTAGGACCTTGCCATCCGGCGCATTGCGACACCCCCAAAATACGCCTGCGGTGAGCACGTCAATCTGCTTGTCCGCCATCGCGTTTCTTGTGACCGCGAACGCGACTATTGCCCAAGCACCAAGCTCGCAGCAACACCGAGTGCGAATGCCTTGTTGATGGTCATGTTTTCCTGTCAGTCACGCACCGCAAGAATTTCGAATTTGCTCTCGTCGCTCAAATTCGGAAAGTGTGCCAGGTCGTCGGCAAATTCTGCGCGCAAGACGTCGAGGTCACCGCCCCGACTGTCAGCGCCGAAGACCCTAAGTGCTGCGCGAAGGGTCGGGTCTTGACCACGAGCAATCGAGATCCACCGCGCCTCGTATTCACCGGGCATCACTTGAAGACGCGCGCCGTCTTGCGCGTAGCCGGCTATTTCCCGACCGCCCTTTACCCGAACTCTGCAATGTGTCATGGTCACCTCAATTGACGCTTGATGCTTCACGCTGATACCGGCCGGGTTTCCTGTTGCGCACACGCGAAAATCGCCACGCAATCTTCCAGTCCGTCTACAAAAGATCAATCTGTCGCGGATCGACTTCGCGTGCGGAACCCTCTCCCCCGGCGATTGCCGTTACCTGCCGCTTCGCTGTCGTTGCGCCTCCGCTTGCTTGCGTTTTCGCCCGGTTCTGTCGATGCTCACTGCCCCATTCCTCCTTCAGCACAGCCGTACTGAACAGGACGCCAGGCGCGATCTGAATGAGGTCGCTCATGTCTGCTGTTCCTTATTCCGCAAAGACTTCCTGCAAGGTTCGCAGGGTGTCCAACAACGTCTTATCGGCCACTGCGCCCTCCTTCTTGACCAGGCGAACCTTGTCTACTGCGCGAATCTGATCCAGAAGAATCAAGCCCTGTTTGCGCTTGAACGTCACAGGAATCCGAAACGGCGCAGGACGCCCCTTGGAAGTCATCGGCGCGACGATGACTGTGCGCAAGTGGTCGTGCATTTCGGGAGGCGAAACGACGACACAGGGGCGCGTCTTTTGAATCTCGCTACCAAGCGTCGGATCGAGCGCAACCAACCAGACTTCCCCGCGCATCACCATGCAAGCTCCGCGTCATCGGCATTCGAAAACTCGCCCATGACCAGCGCATCGCCGCCACTCTCGGCCAGAGCCTTGCTCGCATCCGCCCAACCCTCACGGGCTTTGTGCTTCGGACGGCGCAGAACAATCGCGTCGTTCTCGACTTCCATTTCCACTTCGCTCTCCAGCCCGAGTTGCGCAAGGACGGGCTTCGGGATCAGCACGCCCTGCGAGTTCCCCATTCTGCGAATCGTCGTTCTCATAAAACCCTCCAAAGTAATAACAATGTTACACCGCGCAGCCTCGGTAGTCAACACAATGTTATTACAGCTGGCGTTCCGTGTCACGCCAGCCGCCTCGGGCTACGCCAGATGCCGTTGTTGCCAAATTACGCCTGCGACAATCGCTCCTAGACGGACCGGATCGGCGTCGATCAATCGCTTTGTTGCCGTCAGTGTTTCGTGTCCAAGTAGCTCGTTTATGTGACGAAGATCGAATCCGAGTCGATGCAAACGCACAGCAAACGTTCGGCGCCCGGACATTGCACTTGCTCCCTCTATGCCAGATTGAGAGTGCAGCTTGCGGAAGAGTTGGCTCATGGAATCACATGAGTAACTGACAGCCCCGGTGGAGGTCTTTCGCGCCATCAAGCGGTACGGTTTGCCATCGCCCGTGAGAAACAATGGCGACTCTGGATCAAGGCCGCGATATGCGGCCTTGCGCGTCGTGGCGCCGTGCCCGCTCTCGATGCGGAATGTTAGGTACTTGTCGATTGCGTTGACCACCTTTGCATTTGACCACCACAACGGGCGCTTCTTGCCGTTGTAGGCGAGTTCTGCGGCGATCTTGGACTTCTCAAGCAAAGCCCCGTCGCCTTTGAGGTATGCCGAAACCGGCAGGCGCGCAACCTCAGTGAGCATCATGCCTGTCCCGTATATCACCCATGAGCAACGCCACGTTGCGCTCGCGGCTCTCGCCCGAAATGGCGGAGACTTTCAGCAGGTGCTTTAAGCGCGCGTCTTCAATGTAGGGAGTTTTAGCCATACTTTTCCAGACCGAAAAACGACTTATTCAGAGGTTAACGGCGCGAGGATAACCGGTAATCGGCCTGTGTCCAAAGCGAGACTGGCAAACCTCGGAAAAGCGTGCCGAGCGCGCGACGGTTGTGGCGGCCGTGCACACCGGGTCCCGCCGTTTTCGTCCAGCCATCGACTTGAACTTCAGCACAAGCCACTCGCAAGCTGCCGCGCGAACACAGTCGTGGCAGAATGGGTCGCGCTCCCGCGATCACGTTGCGGGCACAACAGAAATTCGAAGCCACCGGAGCGCAAAGCTAGCTGTTGCTCGACGCCACCACACCACAGGAATCGCATGACCGAAATCGATCCAAAACCGCTTGGCCCGGACGACGTTGCAGCGTTCAACGCAACCATCATTACCACCGCTGGCAAGGCCGCCGGAGTCTGCCTCAAGCTCCGGCGACTCGATGGCCGCGATCAGCTGCTTCATCTGTCACCGGCGGAAAGCCAGAAAATCGTTGATGCAATTGCCGTGTACATTCGGAAAGGCAATCACCAGAGGCTGATGTTCCAGTTCGACCGCAACCCCGAGCTTGCTGCCGGGCTGCCGCCTGAACATCCCTACAACACCATCCTCAGCATGAAGCCGCCGTTTTCCCCAGAGGAAGTCGGCGAACTGACATTGAACAACGTCGTGGCCCAAAGCGAGTTCACTGCTCGTGGTTCATTTGTGACTTATTGCGTGACGTTCAGCGACGGCAGTGAAGCCGCATTTCGCCTTCACGAGTGCATCGCGTTCAATATCTGGGGCTCTATCCATACGATCTCCCAGAATGCCGAGATCCTGCTGGAAGGCGCTCACGGCAACGCCTGAGTGACGATCAGGAGTCTTTGAGGCCTGTGGAATGTCCAGGGACTTCGAGCGCAACCTGCCGCGCAGACAATCGCCGGATTGCAACAGCCCCTGCTCTACGCACTCGAGGGAGCCGGTCACATCGCCGCGCAGTATCGCCAGCATTAGCTGCCATACGCGCGGCGCATCGGAAATACCCGCGCCACGACGGCGTGCCGGCCAGTCCCGACTGCAACGGGAGATGCGGCGAGCTGTACCGCGCAATGTGACTTTATCCGTCATGATACAGTACGTATAACGTCATATATTCCGCGTGTAGAATGCCCAACGCGTCATGTCTTGCTCCGACCAGGTATTCCGGAATGCGCGGCATACGCCACGCGCACGCAGATTCCCCTCCCCTCCTTCAGCGGTCTGTCTGACACATGGGGCGGGTATAACGCGTGAAAACGAGCCGGCGCGTCAGCGCACCGCAGGTCGGCCGGCAGCCGACAGGATCGATCCATGAATCGCAAGGCACTCGTTGTGTTCGCATTGATGGGCTGCGTCACGGGCATCGCTTCGGCGCAAACCAGTTCCGCCCAGCCCGATCCTCCCGCCGAAGGACTCTCACAGCATCGCCCGCCGCCGCCCTGTGGCGGGCCGCCGCCCGGCCCGCCTCCCGAGGGCGCAAGACAAGGAGGCGGCAAGCCACCACCGCCACCCGGTGGCCCGCACGACGCAGGCAGACCAGACGGCCCGCCGCCGCCTGAGCTTGCTTCCAGGTGTGGCCCGCCGGAAGGCAAGCCGCAGTGACAACGTTGAAACTCGTCGCACTGCCGGGCTGTCCCGGCGAGCCCGACCTGCTCACCGGGAACGAACGTGAACCGTTCATCCTCGTGGACCTGGCTGGTGCCGCGAAGCTCCGTATTGAACCGACGTCCGCGTGGTCGCACAGCACCTTGCATGCAGTTCTGGATCGCCCAGACGTGAAGGCATTCGTGAACGGACACTACGGCGCCGATTCGTATCTCGGCGGTCAGTGGATCGGCAGTTCGGAGGTCTAAGGAAAATACGACAATGAAGAACCTGCTTTTGGTGCTTGGGCTGTCGATGACAGCCATTCTTTCGTCCACGGCATCCGCGCAGATGCTTGGGATCGATGTTTTTTCTCCGGTCGTCGTGAAAGACACGCGGCGATACCTGGTAGACGTTCAGCCGAATGGAACTGACAAGCGTGCGGTAGGAGGCGAATGGCTGATTCGCAACGGTGCCGTCTGCCATGAAGAAACCTACGGCCCAGCCAGCACGACGGCGAAGGATTTTAAGTGCGACCAACGCGGCAACCCGGTATAGGAAACAAATGCGACACACGCTAATCAGCACAGCACTTTTGGTGATAACAGTCGCTTCCATGACAACCGTGCGCGCGCAGGGCGCATTAGGCGTGGTGGATCAAACCGCCGATGCAGCCAGCGCGAGGGTCGTAGCCCAACTTCAGCAGGATATGCATCAACTCGATGAGAAGCGCCAGCGCCGCGATCTCGGTGAAACAGTGATGCTCAAGCAATGGGAGACAGAAGTTTGTGATGCCAGAAGAGGCGGCGGCCCTGATATGAACTGGATGGTCGACTAACTCAGGCGCGCACGGTAGAGGAAGCATGTACGAACACCATACCCTGTTGAGTATCGTGGTTGATCTCGCGTTCTTTTGGCTCTGGTTCGCGGTCTATCAATGGGTCGTGCCGACTGGCGGTGCGCGGCGGATCGCGGGCATCGCTGGCATGGCATTAGCTTTTGCCGGATATCTTGAGCTAAGCGCATCCTTCTTCGCGCGCTGGGACGCATCCCGGTACTTCGACGCGTGGTCGATGCCGCTTACGCTGTTCGAAAAAATCGGCGCGCTCGCCGTGGTCACGGCCATTGCATTGCTGGTTGTGGCGAATCGCGGCACCAAGCGCCCGGCAGTGGCTGCGAGCTGATGATTCACGCCGCGGTTGGTCAATTCGCAAGGGGTTAGCGCGAACGACGGTTAGTCGCATTTCCCGCTAACCCCGTTTCGCGCTGAAGACTGCTGCAACCCTGCCCGGCAACCAGGTCGCGAACGACGCGCGCCTTATCGCTCGAGGCCTGGATCGTGCTCGGAATCTGTCCGATCGCCCCGCTCCGGATCGCTGTCGGGCGCACGCCCCTCGCTGCGTCCATCCCGAATCTGCCGTGCGAGCGCACGCATGGCTGTGTCGTACTGGCGTTGTGCCTGCCGCTGCTCGGCATCCAGTGCATCAATCTGCTCACGCCGCGCATCCATGATGTCGTTCAGCGCCGGCTCGTCAAAGCGGACATTCATCCGCAAATCGGCCGCCATGCGAGCTGCCTGCTCCTGAAAATGCGCCGGGCCTTCAAGGCGGATCTCGCGCCCGAACTTCTGTGCTGCGAGTCGCAGCGCGTTCTCGATGGCTGCATCCTGGGTGGTCCAGACGCGCACCGAGTTGCCTTCGTCGGACATGACATTCACGCCGCTCAGCTTGTACGTGACGACGCCGTACCGGTCCACCTCGTGGGTCAGCCCTCCGGCGAAAACAATCGCATTGTCTTCGCGATCGCGCGGCGGCCGCAGCGACAATCCATCGTGTGCCGGTGGATCGATCGGGCGCAACCGGCGCAGTTCGCGTAGCGCCGCGGTGTCGCCGCCTTGCGCCCTCTCCTGAAGGAATTCGCGGTAGTGCTCACCAAACGGCAGGCGCGACGTGCGCCGCAGCGCCGCCCTCTCCCCCTCGATCGCAGCGCGCAGGCTGCTGTCCCGCTCGACTTTCTCCATGCGTGCGAGCGAAAGTGCCGCACGTCGGTCGGCCCGGCTCAGCGCATCGTCTGCCTCGATGCGTGACCGTGTGGCCTTGTAGTCGCCCACAGAGGCTTGTCGCCGCTCCTTCTCACTGGCGCGCTGCGCCTCCCACGCGTTGCGCTCGCGCGCGATCTCCGTTTCGCGATGCCCTTGAAACTCCTTCCAGAGCGAAAGATGCGGCGCGCGCACGGGAGCGTGCGAAGGCTCGCGGCCCAGCTGCCGGGCATACGTGTCGCGCAGGATGCGTGCTGCCTCGACCCAGGGCAGGTGCATCTCCTTCGTGAGAAAGTCCGATACATTCAGATTGCGCGCACCGCACTGGATGCGGTCGCTGCCGTAGCGCCCCTTCGTCACCGCGTATTTGCTTGCGATCAGCCCGTGACTGTGCGCGAGGGCAGCGAGCAGGCGGCCGGCATCAAGTGACTGCCGGATCTGCTGAAACTCACCGAGCACGGCGCTATGACCGCGATACTGCCGCTCGACGTGATCGCGCGCGTGCTGGTGGAGTGCGCTGTCCTTCTCGCGGCCCGTCGATTCACGTGCGCGATCGTTGAAGCGGCCCCGCTCCCGCTCGGGTCGCACACGGCTTGCCGACCGTGCGGACGCGAGGCGATCGTCAGCGCGACGATGCACCGGATGACGTGCGCCCGCCTCCATGCCCTCGCCAAACGCCCACATGCGCATCTCGGCTTCCTCAAGGCCCCCGAGCGACGCTGCCGTGACCTCCTGACCGGCATCGCGCCGCCCTGCCCCTGCGCCATCCAGGAAACCCGGCACGTCGCGCAGCGAGCCGATGTCTGCGAGTGACCCGCCTTCCGGGTCCGGCGCGTAGGGATCGACAAACGCGATACCGCCTTTCAGGCCGAACTCCTCGATGTCGAACTTGCGTGCGCTATCGGCAATCATCATCGCCCGCTCGTCCGGCCCCGCGAACGCGAACGCCTGGTACATGCCCGCCACCTGGGCATCCAGCCCGCTCAGGCGCGTGCCCGCGACGCCCGCGCCTTGTCCGCCTGCTCCTGGGCGAGCGCCAGGCCATCGCAGCGCTTCAGGGCGTGTGGCTCCGACGTCTCCCAAGTGTAACGATGCATGATCCGGCAATAGCAGCGCAATTCCGTCTTGGTCGATTCCATCCACATTGAAGCCGGGCACACCTCGCAGACGGTCGGCGGATTCGGGCGCTTGGCTCGCTCGATCTGGGCCAGCGTCAGGCTCACGATCGACTCCGATTCCAGCATTTCTCGCGACGCCGCGTCCGTCCTTTCCTCCGGCAACGGGGGCAATCTCCGGCTCGCCGGCGCCGCAGTAGCCAGGGTGCCAGTCGGCTCCGATGCGCTCGGTGTAGCCTCGTTGCTCTCGTTCAATGTGCTCATGGATGTGGTCCTCGCTGAAACGTTGGTAAAAGCGCTCCTCGCGCTCGGCCAGCAGCGCCTGACGCGATTGCATGTCGGCCTGCTGGTAGAAGGGGTAAGCCTTGAGGTTGCCCCCGTTGAAATACTTGACTTCCTTCGAACGCACTTCGTGCCACTCGGCGAGCGTTGCGCTGAGGTCTTCCGGCGTCGGCCGCACTGCACCCGCCTCGGAATAGGCGTCCTCAAAGCGCGAACCGAGCATCGCTTCCTTGCGATGCGCCTCGAGCTCGATGAAGTCGCGCGAGAACACGTACTCCTTCAGGTTCACGCCTTTTGCTGCGCCCTCGGGCTTCACGTTCTCATACTCGGATTCGCGACCCTCGTTGCGGGTACGCCTCTCGCCGAACTCTTCCAGCAGCGCCCGGAAATCCTCCTGGCGCTCGATGCCCCGTTCAAGTACCGCCTCCAGAATCGCAGCCTTTAGCTCGCGGTTCCCGCCGGTGAACATGTCGCCCTTGTACCGCGCGATCATCTCGGATGCATCGGTCAGATCCGCACGCCGATGGTCTTTCGGGCTGGCGAGCCCGTAGCGCTGGTTGATGTGCTCCTGGAACGCATCGATATAGCGTTCCTGGTACTTGACCATCGCGAACGGATCAAGCTTCTGGCCGCTTAGCAGGTTTTCCTTGGGCACGACGATATGAATGTGCGGCTTGCGCACGACGCGCTCGCCGCTCTTGCGGTGCTCGTATGCCTTCACACGCGGCAGATGGGCCTCCGCGTAGAAGCAGTATTCTTCCGGCCGGTAGGCAGCGAACATGAAACGCTCGAAGTCTGCGGTGATGTCCCGCAGCATGCGCTCGTCGACCACATCCTCACGAAAGGACAAGGTGATGGTCAGGTAACGCTCGCCGTCACTCTCCATCGCCTCGATGATGTGGTTGGCCAGATCCAGGTCACCCGCGAGAATGACCCGTTCATCCAGTTCATCCCGCCCGAGCTCACGCCCCTGCTTCTGCCCGGTTTCCAGGTACTCCTTAACGCCAGCAACGTGGCCCTTGATGCGGATCAGCATGCCTAGTCGATGCTCCCCAGGGTCGCGTTCAGGTAGCGGGAAATAAACTGCAACTCGTCCAGCAGGCGTTCATACGTCGCCTCGGTCAGCTTGCCCTTGACGTGCTCCGCATTCGCCCGGTGAGCAAGCTGGTTGATGTTGTTGCCCGCCCTGCTGATGATGAAAAGCAGCCGCTTGCGGTCAACGGTTGGCCTCTGGCGGGCGACGATCTGCGTGCGGTTCTCAAGTACTGCCTGCCGGAAAAACTCCGACTGCGTGAGTCCCGACATTTCGACCTTAGCCAGATACGCCTCACGGTCTTCGTCCGTGAGACGGAATGCGATCGGCTTGCCGAGCCGCTTGGAGGGCGTCTTCTCTGCCAACTTGCCAGCCTCTCAATGCACGCGGCACGCGTCCGCATTTTTACGCGATCGTCGATCGCCGGTGTGGTTTTCCACGCGGCCCTGGCCGCGGGGGTTTCAAAGGGGGAACCCCTTTGGCACGTGGTATTTTACGGGGCACGTAGTGACCCGTAAACATACCTGTCGTGCCTCATAGTCTCCAAAAATTACGCGTCATCGCACGGGCCACAACATACTTAGGTCACCTTCGGGTCAGGTTCGGGTCACTCTCGGGTCACTATCGGACATGTGGGCGATTGCGCGCCGGAGTCAGGTCACTTCTGGGTCACGTCGGGGTCACTTTTGGGTCACTTCTGCGTCACGGGTGACTATTGCACCTGCGAAGCGCTCAAGCCCGAAAAAGACAGTGGGGCACAGAGGCCCAACCGGATTGCCCCGGCGCTGCGCGCCGGGTCGCCGCTCTCCCCAGAGGGTCCCCGTGCGGCTCAATCCGGGCGCGACGGTGCGCGCCGATGCGGCTGTGGTGCGCGGCGGCTCAAAGAGGGCTTGCAGGAAGGGGGGCGGCTCGGGCGCGGCGGGAAAAAATCGCGCGTGAGGGTCGCAAGGGCGTGAAGGGGCGCGGCACAAAAGAAAATGGCGGAGGGTGCAGCAACACCCCCCGCCCTGCCTGCCGTCAAACCTAGCTGGAGTCAAACGGATTCGGCACCGGGAATTCTAGCGCGGCTGCGCGGTTCCCGGTCGAAAAATTCGCCGTGGTTCAGGCCAGTACGATCCCGTACCACGGTTCGAAGCGCGCGAGCAGTGACCATGCCTCGCCGCGTCGTAGGTAGATGAGCCCGTGCAAGTTGCGCTGCATGGCCGTGCGGCACTGCTGCGCGACCTGCTGGGCGCTGGTGCAGTAGACCGAATGCGCGCCAGGCTGATAGATCCGGTACATGGTCACGCCTGCCCGCCCGGTTGCGCGGTCACGCGCCGCACGATGTCATCGTGCGAAAGGCCCGCGTCATCGCGCAGCTTCCAGTGTTTCCCGCTCGCGCGGTTGCGAACGTAGATATAGGTGACGTTTCCGCTGTAAAACTCGCAGAACATGAACGACTCGAAACCCGCCTCGCCGCGCCAGTTCAGCGGCGGCATGACCTCAAGCGCTTCGTAATACTCCCGCTCGGTAATAGCCTGCGGCGGTTGCTTCAGCGCGGCGGACTGCTGCCGGAGAAATTCCGCCTCATCGCAAAGAATCGCGCCGGGGTGGTCCTCCGCGATCTCTTCCAGCGTGCGGCCTTGCCAGTAGGAAATACAGCGGCCATCGGGCATCTCGCGCGCGTAGTCGATGGCGTGCGCCGTGCCAGGCACATAAAAAACCTTGTTCATGCTCTCACTCGTCCCTTGCTGATTCATTTTCGGCCTGTCCGTCATTCCTGATTGACCGGGCAAGCTCGACGCCTGCCCGGTCGGTGAGGGGCTTAGCCCTTCAGGTGGCGCATTTCTTCAGCAAGAATCCACAGCGCGCGGTTGAGTTTCACATTCTGGTCAATGCCCGTAACCGGGCGCGTCACGGCGCGGCGGCCCGCGGCGTTGCGACCGCTGAGGCCACCGCGAACGATGTTTTCCTGCACTTTGTTCAGCGTCGTCCAAAGGTCCGGCGCGCGATCCTCCCAGCGGCGCACGCCCAGCAACTGGCGCTCGGTGACGGGGGGCGGCGTCGTGTCGGTCGGCTCGTACTTGAGCGACAGGGCGGCGCGTGCAAAAACGGTCTGCTCTGCCTCGCTCAGCGTCAACGCCTGCATGCCTTCGCGCTGCTCGTCTACCAGTTCAAACGAATCGAGCACGCGAATCGCCCCCTCAATCACGTTTTCCACAACGTCGCCCTTATGGGGGATGCGAATATCGTCCATGACGTCACCGCACACCATGCCGTTTTGGCAAATGTGGCGGAAGTGGCCCGCGAGCATCTGATACGAGCTGGTTCCGTTGTGGCTGTTGAGCAAAACGATCTCGTTAGCTCCCGCCGTCGTGATCTGGTTGGCGTGCCGCAGGCGGATCATGTGTTTCGTGTAGTCACGGTTCGCGGAGTCGCGGACGCGGGTCTGCGCGACCATGAAGGGCGAGAAGCCTTCGTCCTTCAGCTTCGCGAGCACGTCGCCGGTCGAGATGTACGCGTAGCGCTCCGAGCGGCTTTCGTGCGCTTCGCGCGCGAAGATCGAGGGAGCGACGGCGCGCATCTGGTCTTCGGTCAGCGCGACTTCAGAACGGTACACGTGAGCGTTGCGGGCAAACTTGGATGAGAGTTGCATTTGAATAACTCCAGCTAGGTTTTTAGGGAACCGGCGGGGCGGTTGCTGCCGCCTGCCTCCGGTTATCGCCGCGCTGTGCAGTGCGTCGATGTAGTTATTATTCCAGGTCTGTCGCTTCTTTTCAACAAGTCGTTTACTTGTTTATAGTGGTTTTATTTCGTTTCATTACAGGCGAATCTCTCGCACTCCGAATCATTGTAATCGTGCGGAAACGTCAGGCATACCCCCTTCCTGCGAGCTATCGGGGCGTCGCACACCACAGGCCTTTCGCGCGCGCCGGCGCGCCCGGATTGAGCCGCACGGGGACCCTCTGGGGAGAGCGGCGACCCGGTGCGTAGCGCCGGGGCAATCCGGTTCGGACGTGGTGAGTAGCGGGTGTTTCGTGGCAAGCAGCCGCAGGCTGCGTGATTCCCCCGCGCGAGAGCGCGGGGGCTGGAGTGGCAAAGACCGCCCGAGATTTCAGGCGGTCTGGTGGTCAGTGGAAGTAGCGGCGCGGCAGCATGGTCACACAGACAACACTGCCGGGCTCGCGGAGGGTGCGCGCCAGGGCGTTGAGGCAGGCCCAGCCAGAGGTGAACGGCGCGGAATAGACCGTCTGCGGCAATCCGTATTCGTCCGCAGCGCGCGCCGCAAACGAGATTGCCGCATCAAGTCCGAAGAATTCCATCGTCAACCTCCATTTCGAAGCGCCAGGGTGTCCCGGCCAGGCGGGTGGCGCTGCCCGCCTGGTGGGGCAAGTCGGTCAAAGTCCGTCCGTGATTTCTACGGGTTGCTCCCAGGGTTGCCAGTCCGGGGCGGCGCGCAGGCTGTCGCGCACCGCGCGCAGGTCGCGAATCGCGGTACATATGCGCCGCTCGGCCTCGTCGCGCATGTCACAGCCCTCGGACGTTGCAAGCTCAACGAGCAGAAAGCTCAACAACCCGTCGCCGCACTGCTTCATCGCCATCCGGTATTCTTCCTCGCGTTCAAGCTCGGCCATGTGTGCATACTCGCCGCCTGCGTAGCAGTCGAGCACGGCGCGCTGCGCCGGATTCAGCCAGGGACGCGTGCGTGCGAGCCGCAATGCCGTGCCGATCTTTTCCCGCACCGATGTCGCACGCGCGATCCCTTCATCATCGGCACCGTCCGGCACGGATGCGAGGGCCGCTTCAAGTGCCCCGGCGAGCGTCGGCGAAGCGACGAGACTGCCTGCCTGTGCGAGATTTCTGACGACATCGAGCAGCGCCTCAGACTGATCGGCATCGTCCGCGCTCCATCGCGCCACGTCACAACTCAATGGCTCGCGGCCCGGTACGAGCCACCGGTACGCGTGCAGCACAACTTCGTGAAAGGGCTTGCTAACGGCGTGATAGCCGAGCCGGAACGCGCCGCCCTGCTTTCGCGTAGCGCTGCCGTGCGGCTCAACGCTGCGTGGGATGGTGAATGGGCCAACCTTCGCGCCAGGGACCGCCTTCGCGGCAATTTGCGCGATCAATTCGTCTTGCCGCGCTTGCGGCACGCCTTGCGCGCTCCACATCTCGCGCAGGACAGTCTCGGGGTCACGGGCCGGGCTATCGCTTCCGGTCGTTGCGTGAACAATCTCGCTCATGTTGGCTCCGGTATCGACCAGGGCAGAAGGCCCGGTCATGCGAAGCATTGTATTGAAATTCTCGACGTTATACAATCATCTGACTTGTTAATATCAGAAGCTCTCGCGCAACAAAAAACCCCGCTCTCGGCGGGGTTTCAGGGGTATCTGATGCGTGCAATCAGGCGGCCAGCGCCATCGCTTCATCCTCCGGCTCGTTGGTCGTAGCGGCGGCTTCGGCGTCCGCTTCCGTCGAGCCAGCTACTGGCTCGGCGTCGGACGTTGCGTCTGCCTCGTCCTCGGCGCTCTCGTGTGCATCGTCGTCCATATCCTCGTCGGAGCACGCGTAATAGTGCGGAATGGCGGGCACGTCGCGGTTACGCAGTACGCTCGGCAGCCATCCCGTCCCGGCAAGGCGCGTCTCTGCCGCCTTTACTGCGTCGGCCTTCTTCATGCTGGCAAGCGACGCTGCGGCCTCGCCGTCCACCGCTTCTGTCACGGCCTGGCCGATGCGCTCCTTCGAAACGTGGTTCAGGTAACCCCCTGCGGTCACGTGCCAATGGCGCGTCATGTCAAGTTCAAGCGCCTCCGATACCAGGTTGATCGCGTGCGGGCTGTCCGTGCCGTTCACGCCGTCCACCAGCGCCGCAATGCAATAGGACAGAAGCCCTGTGGTGATATCGTCGTCAGCCTCCATCAGCCACGGCATCAGCTGTTCCGGGTTCGACGGCATCAGGTTGCGCCACTTGTCGCGCTGTGCCTGGATTTCCTGCCAGGCGTTGCTGTCGGCCAGATCGTCGGCAGCGCGCACCAGCGCGTCGTCAGTCGGGCGCACGTCCATCTGCAGCGCACTCAGATAGCGAAGCGCACCAAGTCGCCCGTCAAACACCTTCGGGATCAGCCTGTGCAGCAGGACCGCGACCGCCACGCGCGGGTTAGCCGCAAGCTCGACGCGCACAGCGGCAGTGCGATGCGCTGTCAGACGGCGGCAAAGCGCTTCGCTATGCTCGGGTTTGACCTTCTTCGGCGCTTGCGCAGCGCTCACAGTGGCGACGCTGCTGCCCGCCGAATGCTCGCGCCGCAGCAGTCCGCGCTTCACGACAAGTTCCCCGCCCCTGCCGACCATTACGAACGCCCCTGCCGCCTGCTTCTGCGCGTCCGTCCACGCCTGCAGGCTACGGTCGAATTCTTCCAGCGCTTCCTTTGCCGCGTCCTCAGCGTCGGACAGGCTGTTTTCCAGTTCCTCGTCGGGTTCGCAATCGCTGTCGTAGTACTCGGACAGCGCGCCGCCGGTCTGCTCCAACTTCTCGGCCAGCGCGTTTCGCGCGGCTTCCTCGTCGGGCGTCAAGTCACGCATCGCGGGCCTCTCCTGACCGAAGAAAACCAGTTCCGACTGCCCGCCGCGCGCGCGGATCTCGATCCACTGCCAGCCCTCGGCACGCACCTCGTTGGCTGCGTCTTCGAGCTTGTCCGCGACCAGGCGATTGAGCAATTCATGGTCCGCGATATAGCCCGCATCCTCGCCGCTGAACAGGTCGCGGCGTACATAGCCGCCTGCCGCCTCGTAGGCTTCGACCGTCACAAAGCGCAGCGTGTCGCTCGTGCGAATGTCCGCTTCGTCGCCAATGATCGCTTCGCGCAGATGGTACGGTTCACGCTGCCAGGGCTGCTGTGCGCCAAACCAGATACGTTCCTGCGTTTCGTGGTCGGATGCGAGCACAAGCGTCGTCGCCTGGTCCCAATCCATTTCATCCGTTCGATACAGGTCCATCAGTTTCGGCGCAAGGCTTGCGAGCTTGACGTGGCGACGCACAGCCGCCTCTGACACGCCGAACACCGACGCGATGAACCCGGCCTCCCGGCCTTCCTGCAGCAGCAGGGAAAACGCCAGCGCCTTGTCGGCAGGGTGCATGTCCTTGCGTTGCTCGTTCTCGCTCAGCGAGCCCAACAACGCGTCCGCTTCGGGCACGACAAGCACCGGCACCTGGTAGGCATCCGTGATCCGCGCCTGTTCCAGGAGGAGGTGCAGCGCGACGAGGCGGCGCTGCCCCGCACATACGCCCAGCTGCGCATTCTTCCCACGCTTGCCCGCGATGCGATGCGCGACGAGGTTCTGGTTCACGCCCTGTGCAGCGATGTTCTCGGCCAGGCCTGGAATTTCGGTGAGTTCGGTTTTGCGGACGTTGTGCGGCGACAGCGTGAGTTGCTTGAGCGGCACATACTCAATGCGCCCTGCCGTCTCGGCGGCGGTGGAAGTCGTGGCGGGATGGGTGGCATTAGAAACAGCAGGCATCAGATTTCTCCAGTTTCGACCAGGGCAGTTGCGCCCGGTCATGTGAAGCATCATATCATCCCCTCAACGCTTATACAAGCAGCTCACTTGTTTATGTTTCAATGGCTCTGCGATGGTCCGCATGGCGGCACTCTGCACGTTTGGGGGCGCTCCAGTTCACTCTACGCGCAGCGCTCGATCTACACCCAAGGCGGCGACACGCCTGAGGCCACGGACCGCAAAATATTTAATACAAGTATTGTGCTTGTTATAGAAGTTAAGAGGTGATATGATGTTCACATGGCCGAGCATATCGCCCTGGCCGAATTCCGGAAGCCAAACCGATGAACGAATCCACCCTACCCGTCGTTGCCACTTGCGTTCCCAGCGAGCGCCGCATGTCCTTTCTGCCGAAGCATCTCGGCGCGCACTTCGTTACCGGCGAAGCGCTTGTCTATCGCTGGGCATGCCTCCTGACTGAAGACAACGATGGCGGTGTGTGGGAGTTCTTCGAGCTTTCCAATGGCGGCTTCTACCTTGCGCCGCGCTCCCCCCAGCGATTCACCATAACGTGCAACCTGAACCAGTTCACCGGCCAGGTGAGCGCCGACGCGGCAGGCATCATCTTTACGCTCTACATGCTCAACCAGTTGGCAAACCAGACGGAGGAAGACAGGCTGCTTGATCAGTACTACTGGCTTCGTGATTTTGCTACGACGCATCCTGAATACGCTGCAATCTTTGGGGCGATTGACTGACGCCGCACGCGGACGATCGCGCCGCGCCCAGGGGCTGGCCGCCTTGGGCGCGACCGACCGGCGTTCCGTGCGACGCTGAGGGGCAGGCATACCCTCCCCTTGCAAGCCAGGGCGTCAGCCGGACCGGGAAATGGATCGCGCGCGCCGTCGCGCCCGGATTGAGCCGCACGGGGACCCGGTGCCGCAGGCACTGGGGAGAGCGGCGACCGGTGCGTAGCACCGGGGCAATCCGGTACGGCCCTGGCGCCAGGTCGGTTTGCCCAGGCAAGCGGCCGCAGGCCGCGTGACTCCCTCCGCGCGAGAGCGCGGGGGGCTGGATGCAATGAAACGCCTCGCGCGTCCGCAATGTGCGGCAGCGGCGCGGCGGGGTGCTGTTCCTCGCGCAGCCATTGGCTGCGTGACTCTCCCGCGCATGCGGGAGCTGGATCGCCTGGCGCCGGTCGGTAGGCCGGCGTGCGCGCCGACGGCCGCCGGTCATGTTCGACGGGCGTGCTCCGCGTGACGCAGGCCTGACGCGCCCGGCAGGGCGTGGCAGGCCTGCCGATTTTTTTCGCAGCCGCGAGGCTGCACTTTCCCGCGCCCTGGCGCGGGCTGGATAAACTAGCGTCTGATGCCGCCACGATGGGGCACGGCACAACAGGATGAAAACGATGGACAAGCAGAATCTCCCAATCCGCCCGGAATGCTTTTGCTCCGCAGCGAGCTGGACTCCTCCAACCGGCGAGGAAATCGCGGCGCTCGTGCGGCACCTGGGCTGGTCGTCTTCCCAGACGGCGGCCTTTCTCGGCCTCACCACGCACCGCAAGGGAACTGCGTGGAATGATGCGGACGCGCGCAAGGCCGAAGGCGGTGGCCGCAAGGTGCGCCAGTGGATCGGCGGCACCACGGCGATCCCGTATTCGCTGTGGGCGCTTCTCGCCTACAAGGCGGGCTATGGCCCGATCTGGGACCAGGAGTAAGCGGTGACAGACGACGGAGAACGCATGCGAACCAACCGGCGCGACGACGCACAGCAGCTGCTCGTGGACCTGGAGACGCGAACGCGTCACGCACTCGCAGGCCCAGCACGCTCGCTCACAAGCCAGGTGGCCGATGTGCTGGACCTCATCGAGGCGGCGCAATCTGTGGGTGTGTACCGGCGCGAGCTCGTGGCGACGCTCAATGCTGCCGGAATGACGATTGCGCTTCCGACACTCGAAACGGCGCTCAAGCGTGCGCGCAGGCGGTCGCGCGAAGCCGCCCGATCCGCGGGCGCAGCGATAGTAGCGACCACGACGCAGGCGCCGGCTTCGCCGAGCGCGAAAGACACAGCAAACGCCGTCGGGCAGGCTGCGCGGTCGCTCGAGCAGATCCGCAGCGACAGTCCACACCTCACGACCACCGAGGCGCGGCGCTTGCGCGCGGAAAGCATTTTCCAGGAGGCGAAGCCGCAGTCGTCGTCTATCGACAGGTTCAACCCGCGGCGCTAGCCTACGTGCGGTGAAGCGGCAGTTCCGTGGGACGCGGGAGGAAAGGCGCCGCCTGGATGAGAAGCGCCCGGTACAAGCCGGGCGTTGACTTAACGGTTACGCGGGGCGGTGACGCGCACCCGCAGCGAGTTCACAGCGGATGCGCGATTCGCATTCGTGAAGCGCCTGCCGCGCCATGACGCGCATGCGCACTGACCAGTAGCGGTTTGCGCCGTCTGCACTCATCAGGCGCCGTGCCTGGAAAAGGGCGAGCATTTCGGTGCGGGTCATGCCGATTGCGTTTTTCATGGTCAGTGAACGTTTGCGCCGAAGACGTGGGACAGGACCGCCTGTTCGGCTTCGATCGGCGTCGCGCAGTTCACCACGGCGCAACGCGCACGCACAGCGCCTCGTGCATCCACGTAGCGGCGGAAAAGCATGGCGTAGGGATTCTTGACGTCGGTCGACGCGAAGCCGAAAACGGGCGTGTCCAGTACGGCAGTTTCGAGGTAGGTCAGGTTCATCGGATGGTCTCCGGTTTGGGCCAGAGCGGAATGCCCGGCCATGTGAACCATCATAACAGAACACGCCACATTTAACAAGCATAATGATTGTTAAATGTGGCGTGTTCCTTTTCCTATTGGAAGAGTCACAGTTGCTACGCTAGTTGTGTCATCAAGTCACTAAACAACCGTACTGTGTCCCTTGGGAGCCGACGTCGTGCCAATGCCGGCGCCCCCACGGTACAAGGCGGGCGGGGGGGAAACCATATGCTTGTCGACAGTCAGATGGCCGCCTGCCGGTGTCCGGCCAGTCTCGGGCACTCGACGCCGGCATCTACATCGTCGACTGAGTGAAGAATCTAACGCTCTAACTGATGACGAACGTGGTTTTGTGCTCGAGGTCGACGAATGTCATCACCGTTCAACAGTGCGATTATTAATTTGAGATACACGTTCCAAGATTTCATCGGCTTCGTCAAAGCGTCGCAGACGGCGTAGAACCGAGCCAAGACCCTTCAGCGCAGATGCTGTCTCAGAATGCATTGGGCCCATTGTACGAACTCTTATATCAACGACATCTCTGAATAGCATCTCAGCTTCGGAAAACTTACGTTGCTCGGTGAGCGAATATGCGAGGCCCAACATTGTTGTAGCAACCGCTGGATGATTCTCGGGATACGATGCCCGTCGTATGGACAAGACGTGGCGAAAAAGGTCCTCGGCCTCTTGGGGCCTCCCCTGTCTCGAAAGCACCGAAGCCATGCCTTGCAACGATGCCGCCTCCATTTTCTCCGCGTTGTGTTCCCGAGCAATTTCGAGGGCGCGTCCAAACCACGTATGTGCTTCGTCAAGTTGACCCAAATCGCAAGCGAGCCATCCAAGTTCCAATAGGATCTGCGCTGTTCGCAAACGGTCGGTATTGTACGATTCTTCCCTGATAGCCAAAGCGTGCTGCAGCATCGCGGTTGCTTCTGTAAATTGCCTACGCCGGCGCAATGCCCAAGCGAGATCGCACAGCGCAGTGGCCGTGTCTGGATGTTTGGAGCCTGATGTCTGCTCCCTTACTCTCAGGGCGGATCTGAACAGCTGTTCTGCCTCTTCAATTCGACCTTGTTCTCCACAGACATACGCGAGGCTCTGAAGCGTGGTTGCAACCAACGGATGCGTTACGCCGAAAAATGACTCTCTTAACGCAAGGGCGCGGCGCAACAATGCCTCCGCCTCGGGGAGTTTGGATTGCGTTTTGAGAACAGCGGACTGGCCTTGCAACGCTGCAGCAGTTAGCCGATCGCGCACATCGAGAAACTGCGCCATTTCGCGAACCTGATCGAAATGAGTCAGAGCTTCGTCAAACCTATCCTGACCCAATGCAACCCAGCCCATCTCCAGCAGCACATCAGCGATATCTGCGTGTGTCCTGCCTACCACGGCCTCACGGATCGTCAAACAGCGATGCAACTCCTCTGATGCCTCGTCAAATCTTCGAAGGAGGCGCAAAACCCAGCCAAGGTCACGGTGAGCGCGCGCGACGTCGAGGTCTTCGGAAGAGGTCGCATTTTCAATAATCGTCACCGCACGCCGGAACATGTCCTCCGCTTCGCTCCAACGCTCTTGTTCTGCCAACGAGCGTGCCAACCCTCGCAGCGTGTCAGCATATAAGCGGGGCGAAGCGCCCTGAGCCACATACCGCAAATCGAGCGCCTCCCTGAACAACGGTTCCGCTTCGTAAGATTTCCCCTGGCTCAGAAGAGCAGTACCAAGTCCATGTAGCGCGCTCGCGCGCACCGCATCGCTGCCGGAACGCCCTTGCAAGGCGTTCAATACTCGACTGTAGAACGATGCAGCCTCATCAAACTTCTGTTGGTCTTGCCGAAGAGCTCCGATGTCAAGCAGTAACGATTCATCTGCTTGCTCGAAGAGCAATGAGACCTGACATCGTTCGAGGATCTTTTTAAGAGGAAGCAGGAACGCTAATTTTCCCCCCCCGGCTACAACCACACCGACGGCATCTCCGTCCTCTGTGACCACGAGCGATCCCGAATCTCCAGGACGGGAAAAATCCTCACCTTCAACAGCTATCACGTCTGAGAAAATTGTCGGTCCTTGGCTGGAGGTAGCATTAATAATGCCTGCGACCGATGCAACTGTACCCTTTCCACGTGAGCCATCGGCCCCCCACTTATAAACGGTGCCTCGTCGTTTATCCTCCAATAACGTTAGCGGGTCGGACAATACACTACGAAGCTGGCGCCCCTCGGGGGCGATCCGGAACGACACATCCGCATTCGGCTTAAACATGATGCAAACGATGTCTTGCTTTTCAGATTGAGCAAGATCCCCGTCGAAGGCCACCACCCGGCAAACCGTCCCAATCGACAATTCGCCCCTCGGTAGCCTCATGTACGCTGTCAGTCTCTCTTTCGCATCGGACTGGTGGGTCACACACACCCCGACTATTTCATTTGTGACGCTATCCTTTCCGATGCACGTGAGAGGAAGCCATCTTGTGGGGGACGGTTGTTCGCCAAACGCTACCAGCACACCTGGGTGAAGCGGATACGCATGGGTCGTTGAGTCTAAGGATCCGTGCAGCATTGCTATCTCTTGGTCGAATGAATATTGCACCGGCAAGCCCAAAACATTCTTGGGCCAGAATTCAAGCATATGTGCGCTATTCGTGGACGTAGTTACTTTTAACTCGTGCCTGTCCGCGACTCTGACTGTAAATACATTCGCCTCAACATCCTGCGCCTGGAGTGCACCTCGAAGGATCCTACCGGCGTCAGTGGTCAGCTCCGGCATTTTTCGCCCGACTGCAGGAAACTTAGCTCGTGGGCGTTTCTGGAAGTAGTCGGCAGGCCACAACTCCTGACGTAAAGCATCTTCGTGTTTGCGAAATCCGTCGCTGCGCAACTCACCGACGGCGTCGTCCGAAATGATGCCATCCAGCGCGCCAGAAGCACCATGGCGTAAGACGATTTTGCTTGCTTTGACTCTCTCTGCGTCGCCATCGTAGGGCAAGAACATCGCCCCATCCGAATCCGAGCCAAGCGACCCTCTGAGCGGCGACACCAATCCTTCATTTATCGCGACAGCTAGCAAGAGACGATGAATCGGTGCCGTTCGGTAATCAAATGGAGCAGCAATACGATGAACGAGATTTACAAAAGGTCGGTGCGGGCCTTTCGCTAACTCTTTCGTTAGGAATTTTGTGACGGTAGGGCGGCGGGCAAGATCTAGATACTTCTCCTGCAGGAGGACACTGCGAGCGTCGACGTCTACCTCAGCTGCGGCACCTTCTTCAATCGCAACGATTGGGTTCTTCAAGGGCTGAAATTCCATTGCCGCCCGGAACAGGATCTTTCCGCGCTCGAAACCGCTATAGCACACACGAAGGCAATCGATTAGAGCACCGTCTCCAGTACCGCTCACCCATACACGGCAGTCTTCAGTTATTCGACTGCGCTCGAACTCGCTATCGTGCCAGTACGGTTCGGCTTCGATGTTTGGCAACCCTTGTTCTGGTCCGAATCCAACCGCCGCAATGACAATCTCGAATTCCTGAATTGCGCTATCTCCGTAATGGAGCGTGACTCCAGATGCGTCGGCGATTATCTTACTTACCTTGGCAGGTCGTTTCTCCTCGGCCGCCGAAGCGAAATACCGCTCCCATTGGTCCCGTATAAGTTTAATGACGTCACGCGTCGGAGCTGCGTGCCAATTCAAAAACGGCCAGTCAGTTAGCAACGCCAGTGACTCTTTTGGCCAAAAATTAATGGTTGGATGTATGTATCTCTTGTCGGTTTCACGCTGCTTTGCGCAAAGTTCGTAGTCGGTTTCAAAGAGCGTTACGTCGGCGCCGCAGGCGATTGACGCTGCGGCTGCGGTCAGCCCGGCAATACCACCGCCAACGATGCCCACTGTACGACCAGCGAGACTTACCTTCTCGTTAAGCGCCCAGATCAGATTCAGCGATCGTCGCTGTTGAGAGGCGAAGCTCACGCGCTCCGCAGTCGGACCAAGAAAATAAACATTGGGATAGCGCGCTGGGAGCGAAAGCGAGTTCAGCACGGAGTCGACGCTGTGCAAGGACTGCGGCACTTCGCTGTTAGTGTGCGGTGTATTCATTCGTAAGCTGATTCTCGAAGCAGAGCAACGGATTGACACCAGTCGTCTCTTGTCAGTCTATCGATGGTTAGGGTGAGTCTCGTATTGGTATGGTACCGCTTGCCTCAGATCTTGTCTGGGGCGCACTATGATGCGTAGGTAGCTCTCGGTCAATTTACTTTTTCCTGAAGGCCTCAGCAGTCGACAGTATTTCGGTGGTATGCGCGCACACGACTGACCCGCCTCGCGAGCAGTATAGGCGTTTGCGCTCAGATCAAAGACCGGTTCAAGCGAGCGCATCTCTTTGACGTTTCGAATGCAATGACTTGCGCGTTACCCGGACACACAGGCCTCGGTGATGCGCTGAGCAGAGCGGATTGCGAACAGGCTCAAGCAGCTAGTTCTTCCTGCGTCGCGACCTCTCCTGCCGGAGTATCCGATTCCAATTCCGGCGCGATTCGCGCACGCAACCACGTCATGAACGCCGTTTTCTGCAGCACGTTCCGGAATTTACCTGTCTCCCGGTTGTACGTCGAAGCCTTGCCGCCCTGCCCTGCGTAGGCGTCCACGTGGGCGCCCATCTGCTCGACCGACAGTGCGAGGATTGCGGCAGTGATGGCGCGAGCGCGCGCCTCGGCGGCCGGCTGCGCATCCGACACGGGCGCCGCACGCTCTTGCGGTGCGGCCGGCGCTGGATCATCCGGAAACAGTTCGAGCGAACTGCCACTCTCGAACACGCGCCGCGCGTAACCCGAAATGTTGCTCTTGATCGCCTTGTCCTTCAGCTTCTTCTCGACATACGCGATCGTCTGCGCGGCGCGCGCTGCGTCAGCCTGAATCCACGTGACGGCCAGCATGTCGCCCAGGCCGATCTGCATCATGCGGCGGTACGTCTCCGTGCCGCGGATCTCCTCAATCGCGCTAGGCAAAACAGTCTCGTGCAGCTGTCCCTGCGGGTTCTGAGTGATGATGAAGCGCATCTCGACGACGCGGCGGCCTTCCTTGCGGTACTCAGGCTCAACAAGGATATTGGACACCTTGTTGACCTCTGCCACGGCGGGCTTGATCACCATATTGGCGAAATGCTTGAATTCGTCATAGGTGGCCGCCTCAGCGCCCAGCAACTTGCGCCACACCTGAAGTGGCACAAACCGCGTGCGGCCCACGCCCTTGAAGCGCAGGCAGTTTTCGAACAGCGTGAGCGCGGAGCCCTTCTTGAAGCGGTTCTGCACGTTCACGTCGATGAGCGCATAGACGTCCGGATCGGCCAGCATCTCGGCGAGCTTCGTGGGGTACTCGTAGCTGCAGATTCCGCCAACGATCTCGGCCTCGGCGATCATGTTCGACTTTCGCCAATGCGCGGGTTGGTGGTCCGTCTCCAGCAGGTCGAATTCGATCTGCGTGCTCATGATGTTCGACAACGCGGCCTTGAGCGTGTCCACGTTCTTGCTGCCGGTCCATCCGACCATCGCCATCAGCATGGCGGTGGGAATGGTGAATACCTTCTGCGTGCCCAGTTTGTCGTAGGCATTGAGCAGCATCACGTTGACCAGCTTTCGCTCAAGCAGAGAGAGTTGACCGCTCACGTGGATCGCTGCGGCCGCCTTGCGCAGCGGCCGATTCGGCAGGGACAGCGATGTTTTCTTTCGGGGCATGGTAGAGCGGGTTGCATGCAGTTTTACGTTTGCCATAGGTCGTACTAACGGCACTTTGCGTTACGACCTTTAGCCTGGATCGCAGCGCGAGGCGCTGGATGTGCGTCAGGCTGCAGGCCCGTAGCGAGCGAAACACCCCCAAAACCACGACCTTTGCGCTGCGGCTGTGGACAAGCGCGCTGCCCTTCCCGCGTTCTCCAATGAAATCAGGGCACTGCAGACTGCGGGCCGCGCGGGTGTTTCGGAACCCAAATCCACGACCTTTCCCCCAAACTCACGACCTGTCGGCCCCAATCCTACGACCCTTCGCAGGGGTAGCGAACCCAAATCTACGACCTTTGGAACCCGAAACCACGACCTATCGCACTGCAGGCCCCTGATTTCAGGGGATTTTCCGGAGCTAAAGGTTTTAAAGGTGTTGTCTTTTAAAGGTAACAACAACAGCGGGTTGTGTATTAGAGAGACTGGATGATTCCCGACCGCGCCCCGGTTAGATGACGTGTTGCGTCAACATCGAGGCGCAAATGACTCGTTGGAAGAAACTTATTCATCCTTACCTCTAAACATGACGCTATGCGTCAGGCATGTACATCGCGTAAAGGTCGTGCTTTCGGGGGCTTTTCGCCTGCAACGGCCGCAAACTTGTCTTCCGCGCGTTTTCGAGCGCATCTAAAGGTCGTGGTTTTGGGGGCGTTTCCGGTCGTGCGGTGCTCAGGCTTCGCGCGCACGGCGCCGGGGAGCCGGTGCCGCGGTCGGTGTGGTCTGTGCCGCACGCCAGGCTTCGATCTGCCCGCGAAACTGCGCGACAAGTGCAGGCGGCACAGCAAGCGTTACCCAGCCCTCGGGCACGTCCGCAGCTGCAAGCGCGGATGGCGTCGTGTGAAACAGCGCCTGACGCAGATGAACGATGTGCATCCAGACCTGTTCGGTAGCTTCGCGCACCGCTTTCTGCGTCCACTCGCAGGCGGCTGCTATCTCGCGCATCGAGCTGCCGTCGACGACGGCCATGCGTGCGACGCGCACGATGTCTCGATCGAGATCGGCAAGCCCGTTCTCGAAACGCGTCCATGATTTCTTCGTCAGGCGTCCGCTGAAGTGCCTGTCACCGCCACTCTCAGGAACCGACGTCCAGCTGGCCGGCCCCATGTCCTCGGTAATGACATCCTCTGCGCTCTCATCAGGATTGAAACCAGCTTCGCGGGCCTTTTCGAATCGCCCCCAAACGGTGGCGACGGCATTGTGGACGGCCTGCTGCGTCCAGCCAAATTCCTTCGCGATGATCGCCTGACGCTCGTTGTTGACGATCGCGCGGCGTGCCGCCTCGATGCGCCGTTCGTCGAGGTTGATCAGCCACGGCATCAGCCGTGCGAAGGCGGCGGCGGAAAGCCGTTTCGTGGAAACTCGACCCATGATGACACCTGTTGAGGCCGCGGCGCCTGCCGCGGCTGACTGTTGTTACTGAACGCAGCGCAGAATCTGTGCGAGTTCGCACCCCTGCCCTGTCTGTCCGCCATGAAGAAATGCGGCAAGCGCGAAGGCACCCGCCCCGGTGGGCGCAAACGTCCCGGCGCGCAGCCCGGCAAGCACCGCACGGCCCACGTCGTCAGCCTCGCGCGCGCGGGCAGCATGGTCTTCGAGCCACTGCGTGGCCGCCGTCATGACTTCGGGCGTCATTTTCTCAAGTACGCCGTCTGCTGTCTGCCCCTGTTCCGTAAGCGCCGCGTAGAGTTCATCGAGCAGCTTCACGCTAAAGGCCTGCGCGTCTTGCGCTGCCGCGAGCTGGCCGACGGCCGCTGCAGGGCTAACAGCGGCCTCCTGTGGTGCCGCGCCGGTTTCAGTGCCCTTCGCAGCGCGCGGCTTTCTCGGCTTGACTGCTTCCAGCACCGCGCCGACCTGCGTGCGCGCCCGTCGTTCGCCGCGCGTCGCCTCCAGGTTATTCACCAGCGATTCGGCGGCCTTCGGGTCAAGTTTTTCGACCTGCTTCACGCCGTTGATCACTTCGAGGTCCGCGCTGATGTGTTCCGTAACCAGGCGCTGGGCCTGCTGCGGCAGGTTCAAGAGCGCGATGCGCTTGGACAACCACGCGTGACTCTTGTGGCGGCGCTCGAGCGTGCCCTGCACGCCCAGACGATCGACGTCGAGCTGCAGCGCGCGCGCTTCCTCAAAGAGCGTGAGGTTCTTGCGCTGGATGTTTTCGGCCAGGCGCGCGTCCTTCGCTTCCTCGTCCGTGAGTTCGATGACGTAGGCGCGGAGTTCTGTGAGGCCAACCAGGCGTGCCGCCCGGCAGCGGCGCTCGCCAGCAACCAGTTCATACGGCGTCGGCCCCTGGACCGGGCGTACCACGATCGCCTGCAACTGCCAGCGCTTCAGGCTCTCGCCCAGTTCGAGCAGCGAATTGTCCTCGTCCTCGAATTCGGTGCGCTCCTGCGCGGGAATGTGGATCTGGTCGAGCGAAAGCGTCTGCTCGCGCGCACGCTTCGTCAGTTCTTCGAGGCTAGTGCGGCCGAGTCCGCCCTTGAGCACTGCGCCCAGATTACCGAATGGCATTTTCGCGTTCATGGCTCAGGCCTCCATCGCAGTGTCGAGAACCCAGTTGCAGGCGGCCCGCCATTCGCGCGCAGCAGTCGCGTGGCCCTCCCCTTTCGTCGCGTGCCAGACCGGGTGTCCCTGCGCAATGGCCTGTTTGACCGAAGCGCGTTCGGCCAGCACGTGCGGGGCAATGATGTCGCCCATTTCCGCGCGAAGCGAAGCGAGCCCGGCCAGTTCCGCCGTTGAGCGCGTATTGACCTTGCTAGGCAGCAGGCCCATGACACGCAGGCCGGTGTTTTCCTTGTTGCGAACCGCGCTGAGGCATTCCCACAGGTCAGCCAGTGCGTGAGCCTCGAAGGCGCCAACGGCGAACGGTGCGAGCACGAAATCTGCAGCCAGCAGGGCCGCATAAGTGGTTGCGTCCTCCCCGAGCGCACCGGCGGTATCGATCACGACCAGTTCGTGCTGGGTCGCGAGCGTTCGCACGTTCGCCGCCGCCTGCAGGGCCGCCTCGGCTCCGGCCCCCGAGCACAGACGCAGTGCGCGATCGGCAGGCAGGAACGTCAGGTTCTCCGTGCAGCGCACAACTTCGCCCGTCAGCGCCGTCTCGAAGCACTGCGATGCAGTCGCATGGCCGAGCGTGGCCTCCACGCCGAAGAAGCGCGTGAGACTAGCCTGCTTGTCGAAATCGATTGCGAGCGTGCGCAGATTGCGGCGCGTCGCTGCGTGAATGATGTGGGACGAGACGGTTGTTTTTGCAGAACCGCCCTTCTGGTTGACGATCGCGATGGTTGGCATGGTGACTCCGGTAGCGTGTTAGTCAGGTGACGCGTTCGATCACCCTGAACATCACTCTACCAGGCTTCGATTCATTTAACAAGCATATTACTTGTTAAATGAACCTGCCGGAATTCGCCTTGTGCGACCGGTTTGTGGCGGCTCACGCCGCCTGTGCCTGCAGCGTGAAATCGACGTGTATCGCGTCATAGGGGAAGACAACCCCCTCTTCCGTGCGCTCAAGCACGCCAACGGCGAGCAGCGCACCGATGTCCTCATGGACGCGTTTCACGTCGCGCTCGACCCGACGTGCCACCTCGCGGATCGACAGCACGCCGGCACCCGTCATCGCCTTGAGGATGTTCCAGCGCAGTTGCGTGAGCGTCTGGAACAGAAGCTCGGGCGTCTCGAAGCTGATGAACTGCCCCTGCGCCTGGCCACGCATGGCCGCCGCAAAACGTTTCGAAAAGGCGTCGCGCCCTGCAACGCCGAGTGTGACCGTGTTCATGTTGAAGCCCTCCATTGATCGACGTCCGACCAGAAATCAACCAGCAGCTGTTCCGGCGTCGTGAACACATAGGGTGTCTCGACGTCGCCGATGTGCCGGTGATCGCCCTTGCCACGCTCATTGTCGTACCGCAGTACGCAGACCGTGCGCACGATGTACGCAAGGCTGTACTTGAATAAATGTGTGCTCCCCGGTACGGGGTGCGGAACCTGCCAGATCAGCGCTGCCGCGAAGGACTGCGCGTCCACTACCAGACGTTCCTTGAGTAAGAGAGTGGCTTTCATGTTGGCAATAATGCCAACACAATTGGGTGTTGTCAATTCGGCCAACACCCTGGCCTGAATGCGTGGCATTCAATCCACGCCCCTGACTTCCCTCACTGATGACCGCGGCCGCGGGCGTCTCGGGATGTGCCCGCATGACCGGCGACGCGGTGGGGTGACCGGTGGCGACCGTTGGGAGTCACGTCCGCCGAGTCGCGGCAAGTCATGGGCGAGTCGCGCCAGGTGACGGGGCGGCACCGGTCGCGGGCGTGACCGGGCGAGCGAGGTGTGACCGGCGGGGAAGGCGGAAATTTTCGCGCAGGCGAAAAAAAAGCCGCGTGGCGTCCTGGCAAGACCGCGCCCCGACGCCAGCGGCGAGTTTACTTTGTGCCGCGCGAACATCAACGGACGCGGGATGCGTGCGGGACCGTTAATGCGGGTGATCAGACGAGCGCCCCGGTCCAGCCAGCTGGTCCGTGTCATCGAGGCGCTGTATATCGGCGGCCCCGGCGCTCTCGCCACGCCTCGCGTCGCGTATGCTGCCAGGCGGCCCGGCGGGTGAGATGTGCTGGCCAAGGAAGTGCATGTAGAGCATAAAGCACAGGATCGCAGTGAACAGGCCGACAGCACACCATCGGCCCTGCGCGATCGCCCACCACGTAATCTGGTTGCTCGCCTCGACATAATGCTGCCCTGCGGAACAGCAAAGTCCAATCGCGAGCGCGTACAGGAGCGCAAAGCCAACGCTGAAGGCCGCGGCGAGACAATGCGTTCGCGCGTCGACCAGTACGTGCTTGAACTCGCCCTTACCAAGGGCGAACGTCATCCCGAGCGACTGCGCTATCGAAAAACCGGTGACGGCGTTGGTGAGATCCCAGAGCTTGTCGGCAAAGTCCATGATGAGCACCCCGCAGTCGTTGCAGACACACCAGATTGCACGGTCCTGCACGCCCTGACGCGCGCGCTGCCGGCAGTCACGGCAGTGCGCGCCAACGGGGATACCATCATCAAAGCGTAGTTTCCACACACAGCCCCCAGGTGAGAGACGCCAAGGTTACGTGCGCCGACGCACACAGCGGCGCAACCGCACCACGGGGTGAGGCACCGGGATGGGCGCCGATCGTGTCGGCAGAAACGTAGGCCGCATCCATTCGCTCACCTTTGCGAATCCAAATGTGCTCCCCTTCCGCGTCCTTCCACGTGCTTCCGGAACAGAGATGGTCGCAAGCATTACGACCTGCGGCAGTTGCGTCAATTCACGGGCCAGCACGCCTGGATGTTAACTGCGGTCGTGGAAAAGTCCGGGCTGGGGAGGTCGTCCAGTGCGGACGCCGAGAGGACGCTCACCCGAGTCATGTCGTTGTAGGCCGGCGACGTAAGCACACTGGCCAGCGCATCCTGCTTGCCGGCCGCATCCAGAGCCGGTGTCGTGTCTGGCGCCGCGATACCGGCCGGCTGGGCCGGCGGCACCGCGGCCGACGCCACGCCCGCGGCCGCCGCGGCAGCGGCGTCCAGGCTAAGCGTGACCGTCACCCCGCCTGGGGAATTCAGCTTCTGCACCTGCGCGGCGCCCGCCGCGCCCGCCGCGCTCGCCGCCGCGGTGGCGCTGGCCGCTTGCGCATTGGCGCCCTGCACCTGAGTCTTGGCATCGCTCGCGGCGCCCTGGCTCGATTGCGCCGCCTTGAGGTTCTGCACCAGGGACGAATAATCCAGTGACCGGGCGCCGCCGGCCATTGCGGCACCCTCAATGGCGTGAGCGGTCGTCATGATGAGTTCCGGAAAATGCAGGTACACGGTGATCGCGGCATCCAGTTGCTTGATCGTAGTCTCGCCGCTAACTTCGACGGCGTCCGCCGCGCTTTTCAGCGCCTGGCCGGACGCCGTCGCCGTGGACAAGGCGCCGACATCCGTGCGCAGCTGCGTCAGCGCGTCCCGGATCGCGGCCCGGTCGAGGGCCAGCGCAATGGGCGGCATGAGGTACAGGGTGCTCGACTTGTCCACGACGCACAGTAGCGCGTTCAACGCGGTGAGATCGGTGCCGGCATCGCGGCCCGGCTGCAGGTACGCCGCGCCGCCGCCCACCGCTGCACCGCCGAGCGCCGTGCCGCCGATCACGTAGGGATTGGCTCCGGCGAGCGCCACCGCCGCGGTGGCAATGGCCGCGCCAAAGAGCGGCACCGCCTCCTGGTCCTGCCGGTCCTGCGCCTTGAAGTACGCCGCCTGGTAGCGCAGGTACCGGTTGTAGGTATACCCACGTCTGTTCCAGATTTCGATGGCGGTCGTCGCCACCTGATAGGCCTGTGTGCCCGCACTGCTCGGAGGCGCCACGGCGCCGGGCTGCGACACGCTCCATTTCTTCCACTCCTCGGCCGGGTGGTAGTACGGCGTATTCCAGCTGTCGGGGTGCCCGGGTCGCGTGTTCAGCCAGGTGCAGCCGGCCACCACGGGCACGCTGGCCACGGCGAGCCAGAAGGATCCGTTCAGCACCGCCTCGATGCGGTCGGCCACCCTGTGCCAGCGCATGTGGTTCATCGTCCGTCTCCCCGCAGCCTTTGTGTACGTTGTCGTTCGTTGTGCAGGCACGGCGCCTGGTGGGCCGCTTCCTGTTGACAGTAGGCAACAAGTCGTCCGCCCCCAAGAAGGCTGTGTGCGCCACCGTACGCAGGAGAATGAAGCGATACTTCTGATAACTCCGGTTATCAGAAGTGCGTGTTTTTCTCGTCAGATTGAAGGGTCAGGCGTACACTTCGCTGGAACGCCCGCCGGACAAGGGATTGCGGGCACCCCTATCTTTAGGCCGCTCCCGGCACCCACCGACCAACTACTGCCTGACGACTCCACATGTCCCTGATCCGCGCCACTGCTCCCCGTTGGCCGCTCGCGCGTCGCGCCTTGCGCCATCTGCTGTTCGCCTTACCACCGATGGTGCTAGCAGGGGCGTTATACAAATGGAGCATGGACGGCCGCCGGGCCGCCACCCGGGGGGACCCGACCGCGCGTGCTGTGCGCGCGGCGGTGCGCGCCTTCTTCCACTGGCGCGACGCGATGTCGGTGCTCGAACACGCGCTCAGTGGTCTGGGCATGGCACTGGTCGGCGCCGCGATCCTGCAGGTGTTCTATGCCGCCATGGCGCCGCTGTACGACGATAACGTCGCCACGCCCCCGCGGCTGCGCTGGACCCTGACGTTGGGTATGGGCGCGGGCGTGGCCGCACTGGTCTGGTATGTCGGGTACCCCGGCACCGGCGGGGCCATGGCGCTCGTCGCGCTCGCCGCCGTCGCCGCGTTGTGCGGCCGACCTGGGCAAGCGCGCCGGCTCGCGCTGGGCGTACCCCAGGGGTTCATTGGCTTGACGGGAGGACTGCTCTGGCTGGGCCTTGAGCTGACCTGGAAGGTCTACCAGTGGCCGACCACCCACGACACCGCGGCCACCATGCTCGTTCAGCTGGCTGCCAGTGGCACCGGGCTCGTCGCGAGCAGCCTCGCGATCGGCGCCACGGTACGCCGGGTCGCGTGGCTACGCCCCTCGCCGGTAGGGGCCTGACATGCCAGCGCGGATCAAGGCGTCGCCGCGGCTGACCCGGCAGCACTTCGCGCTCTATCGCGGCTGGCTCGAAGGCGCCGCCATCGAGGCGCTGCATTCGGCATACGGCGAGGCCGGCACGGACGTACGCCTGACCCGTCGCCTGATCGACGCGCTGCGCGACACGCTCACCATCACGGCCCGGCGCGCGCGCGACCATGAAGCCGCGCACCTGCTGCGCCTGAAGCCCGGCAGCCTGCATGACCGACGGCAGGAACGCGTCGCTCCGGCCGGGCTGCACCGGCACGACGATCCCCCCACGCTCGAGGAATACCGCGCGCAGGTCGATCCGGACGGAGTCTACGGCGAGGCGGAACTGCTGGAGTTCTACCGGGCGGACTACCCGCCGGAGGCCTCGTCTGGCGGCGCGCCGGACCGGAACTTCGCCCGCAAGGTGGCGCGGAACGCCCGCCTGCGCGAGCGTCAGACCGCGGCGCTCGCCCGCATGGAGCGGACGCTGGCCGCCGATCCCGCCGCATCCGACCCGCTGGACAGCTGGTTCGAACCCGTCGTGGCCGCACGGCTGCAGACCGCCGGTCTCGCGACGCTGGCCGACCTGCTGGCCCTGATCCAGCGCCGCCGGCACCGCTGGTACACCACCGTGCCGCGCCTGGGGCCGAAGGGTGGGGCGCGCATCGCGGCCTGGCTCTCCCTGCACGCGGCACCCCTGCAGCATGAACTCTCGCCACTCGCGCTCCAGCCACGGCGGTCGCTCCCCGCCGGGCATCCGGCGCTCACGCGCCCGACCGTCACCGCCGGCATCGCGCCGCTCGAGGCCTTCGCCGTGCCGCGCGAGCTGGACGGCAGCGCCGGCAGCAACCGTACGCCCGTACCCGCCGAGGGTGCCGAATTCCGGTCGGACATCGAGGCGATCCACGCCTGGATACGCGTGCGCGGCGCGAACAGCGAACACACCGCACGGGCCTACCGGCGCGAGGCCGAGCGGTTGCTGCTGTGGGCGGTCGTGGAGAAAGGCAAGGCGTTTTCGTCGCTCACTGGCACCGATGTCGACGCCTACATCAACGGCTTTCTGGCCGATCCGCAGCCGGCGGCACGCTGGATCGGACGCGCGAAGGCCGAGCGGTTCGACCCGGCGTGGCGCCCATTCACCGGGCCGCTCCCGGCGTCCAGCCGCGAGACGGCCCGGAAAATTCTCTCCGCCCTGTGCGCGTGGCTGGTGAAGGTGCGCTACCTGCTGGCCAATCCGTTCGACGCCCTGCCGCGCCTGCAGGTCGCGCGGTCCGACGTGGACACGCACGGCCGCACGCTCACGCACGCGCAGTGGCGCTATGTCCTGCAGACGGTCAGCGTCCCGAACCCCACCTACGCCCAGCAACGCGACGCCTTCGCCCTGCTCTTCGCCTACGCGACGGGCCTGCGCCGTGCCGAACTGGCCGGCGCCACGCTCGGCGCGCTCGACCGCAAGGCACTGGACGGCACGCTGGACGACGCCTGGTCGCTGCGGGTCGACGGAAAGGGCAGGAAGGAGCGGTACGTGCCGATGCCGGGGCGGCTCATGGACGCGCTGCGCGCCCTGCTGCATCTCACTCCGGGCGGACCGCTGACCCTGGAATCCGCGCCGCGCGAGCTGCCGCTGCTGGCCAGCACGACTACCGGCCGGCCGATGACGGCTGACGGCATCGGACTTCTGTTCAGGCGGATCTTCGCGCGTGCCGCGGCGCAGCTTGAACGCCGTTATCCGGATGGGGCGACGGACCTCAAACGGGCGAGCACACACTGGCTGCGCCACACCCACGCGAACCATGCGCTCGACTCGGGCAGTGACCTTCGAGACGTAAGGGACCAGCTGGGTCACGCGAGTCTGGGCACCACGACGCTCTATACCAAGGGCGACGCGGCTAGGCGGTACGAGTCGGTCGAGCTGTTTTTTGATGCGTCGCTGGACGCCGCTGCGCACTAGTCATTCATGCCTTCACCGCCACAACCGCCCTCTGGCGGTTTTTTCGCATGCGAAATGGCACGCGGCTTTCACTCTGTTGGGATCAAGACCGACCGATCGAGCCGTGTCAAATAAGCAATCTTACGCAGAGGCGTAACAGGTGGAAGTGTGCCTAGTAGGCACACATTCGAAAGCGCCAATCGACAAATGCTGGGTGTGCCTACTAGGCACACCCGCTACAGAGGTCGGTCGTGAGTCCATCCGTCCAAGTGTGACTACTAGGCACACCGCGTAAAAAAGCCCGCTATCAGGCGGGCTTTTGCACTGGTGTGGCGAAGCTTAGTTCGGATCGCCGCTGAACAATTCACTAATCAGTTGCCGAATGCGGGTCTCTTGGGCATCGCTCAGAACACCCGCCTTGATCTTGACTGTGAACCCGTTCACGTCTTTGGTAATACTCCCCGCATGCACGCTGCCAGCAAAGAATTTATCGATTGACCGATCATTTGCCGTTACACGCGCCCCCTTCCGCGACGCCAATGCAGCGATCGCCGAAGCAAATTTAGTCTGATCAAGATTGCCTGCTACAACATCCGGCCACAATTCCTCGGCTGCAGCCAGCCCACTCGGACCGAATTTTTTCAACGTCGAAACAATAGATTCCGCTGCATTCGATCCGATGAGCGCAGGCTTCAAATCCAGATCCCGTGTAATGAATGCTGGCAGGTCAGCAAACGCGAGATACTTATAAAGGCCACGGCGGCTAAAGCCCAAGGACTCTGCCAGGCGCGATCGATTTGGGAACTGCTTTTGCGATTCCGCGAGGGACACCGAAATTTCGTAATCGCTCAGATCGTCCCGACTGACGTTCTCCACAAGTGCGAGGATCGCCATATCCTGATCGGAGCACTCAACCACAACGGTCTTGATCGTCACCGCGCTGAGAATTTTATGCGCTCTCCAACGTCTCTCGCCGGCAACGATCTGGTACGCAGAGTCAGTCCGACGAACGACGATCGGCTGCAACAATCCAGATTCCCTGATCGACTCGGCCAGTTCCGCTAGCTTTTCTTCATTGAAAACCCGCCGCGGTTGCCAGGGATTCGGCACGATCTCTGAAATTGGAAGCTCTGAGTTGGCACCTGTTGCCTCAAGCTCTTTCACGCGAAGTTGAGCCACAGCTAAAGCGCCTGCCATCCCAGGCGCGGTTTCAGTGCGTGCAGCTCGACGACTGGCATCCGGGGTCCGTTCTGCGGTTGAGCGAAGTCCAGAGGTCTTAGCCAACAATTCCTTTCTGAGGTCACTCATGACGCTTGCTTCCATTGTTTAACAAACTGATCATCAACCCAGCGGCAATACTCGATAAGCGGCTGGCGAACACGTTGAAGAGACTTTGCTTGACTGTGTGTGCTACTGATGTCGAATACTGTGGTGAAGGCGAGGGCACCTGAACTCATTACCGAACTGGCAGGAATCTCGAAGGGGTCCAGCCATTGTCGATATGCCCCTTGCGCCCACGTCCTGACCACTGGAGCCGAAGAGGTCGGTCCGTAGTTGACCCTCGTCAATAGAACAGATACGAAGTCGTATTTCTTGTCGGCTTCGAACTTGATAAACGATTTGGCGACGTCCGAAAACAATCGCCAGAACGACAACGAGCTAAAGAAGTCCAGATTCTCTGGGACCATTGGCATGACCATCGCGTCGGCAGCCATCAAGGCGTTCAGATTCAGATACGACAGCGAAGGTGACGTGTCGAGGATGATGTAGTCGTAGTGCCTTCGCAGTGGTGCGAGACCATCTCTAAGCACCCGCCAGAATTTGAATCCGGGTAGACGCATCTGCATAGCGGGCAAGTGATACTCGGCGCCAACGAGTTCGGTGTGTGCAGGAATGATGTCAAGACCATCCCAATACGTCGACTGCACACGACTCAGCAATCCGCCTTCCACCTCTTGATCGTAGATATAGGGAAGCACGGTCGCATCGGGAAAAACTTCTTTTTCCGCATATAAGCCGCACAACTCGGATAGGGAGGCCTGTGGGTCTAAGTCCACCACCAGGACTTTGCGGCCGCGTAGCGTCAACCCCTGCGCCAGGCACATCGAAGTAGTAGTCTTGGCACTTCCTCCTTTGAGCTGGGAGGTGATAATCACCTTCCCCTCAAAGGCATCGCTAGGGCCGGAGACGAGCGGTGTTTGGTAGATGTCAGAGATACGCTGCACCCATGTCCGCGCCTCGGCCAGCGTGAACTGCCGGCTGCGGCTACGGCCTGTGCCAGTAGATTGCCCTTCAGGAAGCACGCCGTCTGCCTTGGATATTTGATACTGGACCTGATTTCGCGTCAGGCCACACATTTCCGCAATTTCTCCCGTCGTGAACATAGGCGCGAGCTTGCGCGGCCGCGGAGCCAAGATCTGATCTCGTAGTTCCGTTGCGTAGTCGGTAACCACATCTGCAAAATCGCTGATCTCTTCGAGCGTCACCGTTCGATCGATAGGCAGCGGTTGACTAACGTTCGCCATTTTCCGAGTTTTCCAACAAAATTTTGGTTAAACGCAGAATACAGCAAATGTGGTGAAAGTTGGGTTGGTAACAGCGCAAGTTGTTGAAAAAGGACTGTGGCCGCTGTGATTCGGGCACATTCTGACTGCCGTCACTTTGCGGAAGGGTGCAAGTCCGGAAGTGCAGTACAAAACTTCTCACCTTTACCGGTCGCCGCTCCAGTTGTTTGGTGAGAGAAAATGTACGGTGACACCCCGTCCTCGCACCATCTGGTTGCACGTATCCAAGCAATTATTACGGTTGAAAGCGAACGGGGCGTCAAAAGAACCGAAGGTGAGAGATTTTGTGCACTCAGCCAGTTATTTTTTTGCCAATAATCCAGCCTCCCGCAGGAAAACCCATGCAGTCGTGGGATCAACTCGCGCAAGCCCGAGACTGGGCGCGACGCTGTATGTATGTTTCATTTATACGAAGAAAACATACAAACCTACATACAGAGCTGCACGATTCCTTTGTAATTCAATGGGATAGCGCTAAAAGGTGAGATCATGTGTTCCGAAGGTGAGAGATGATGTCCCCAACAGGTGAGAGTCCTTGTTCCCTTTGGTGAGAGAATTTGGGCAGTGACGGTGACAAATAGTGTTCCAAAGCTGCTGAAGATAAATTCGCTATCTTTTCAATTGTGGATAACGGACAAATAGCCTTTCCAGACAACCGGTTATGCCCTCAGTCTTCGCTCCCGAAGGTGAGATGTTTTGGGCAATGGTGAGAGATTCTGTTCTCAGAATGGCACGATATCTCCAGGGTGAGACTATTTCTTGGTTATCTCACCTTCCCGTGCTAGAGTCGGAACATTCGGGGCAAGAACGGTTGGAAGGAGAGGAGGGCGATGAGCAGCAGCATCGAACGAGGCGTAACGCCACTTCAGTATGCACTCGACCTGTTTGTCGAGAACGCGCCTGCGCGACGAGCAATCCACGAACTCGAATCTGCATCCGACATCGGTTATCAGAAGAATCAGGTGTTTGCGCGTATCGTCGGCCTCGGATTGTCGGCCAGGCGATTCGTAGACGCAGCTTATTTCATTGTTGCCCAAGAGTCCGATATCAAGGAAGCGTATGACGTTACATTGAGCTTCTTCAAATGGCTCATGCGCTACGACAGTAAGAACCGAGAGCATTTCTCAAGCGTCATCCGAAGTGTTAAATCTTCGATGCTGGAAGTTACAAGCACCCCGGTCGTGCGTGTCGATCGTAAAGGACGCCTTGTCGAAGACGGTTCAAATGAATCGGAACGCGACGAGGAAGTCACTGAGGCCGAAATTGATGATGGCCCTAGCGGTTCTACGGAAGATGGTGATTGGTTGGAGTTGATCGGGCGCGTCAGCGTGCGCAACGGCCGTATCCGTTTCCGCGTGCCAGTGGAACTGCAGCGTCTGATCAAGGACCCACAGAATTCGTATTGGACCAGCCTCCTCGTTACTTCTCGATTCACACTCATCTACGCTCGCGGAATTTACGATTACGTGCTTCCGATACTGAGCGCCGGTACTACAGGCTGGTTGCCCATCGAGGTCGTCCGAAACTTACCTGGTCGATCATGGGCGAACCATGCGGAGTTTAAATACTTCAAACGGGATTATCTTGAGCCGGCCGTGAAGCAGATCAACGAACTGTCGGACATCGAGTTGTCGTATGAGACTCGAGCGGGAACGCCGGGGTCTCGAAAACAGGACCAGATTCGAATGCGCTTTAAGCGCAAAGACGGTGCGCTGGCATCGAAGGCTGCGATGTTGAACTCAGTAGCCCTCTTTCAGACGCTTCAAAGTGAATTCGGGCTTACGGACAAGCAGTTCGAGCGCATCGAGAGCAATCGCGTTATCTGGACCGATGATCGAATTCAACAGGCAATCGAATATACAAGGTGGACAATCCGTCAGGGCACAAAGGTCAAGCGCGCCTCTGCTTATCTTATGAAGGCGCTGACGGAGAACTATCGGGTAGCGGAAGCCGACAAACAGGTTGAGGCCATCCAGCAAAAACTTGCGGCGCAGACTATCGCTGCGGATCAGGCAAAGGAAGAGGCGCGCAACGTCGTTGCCGCAGCCGTTGCTGCAGCCGATAAAGCTGCCGATTTTCGACGGACGGAAGAAATCCGCAATGCGCGCGACTCGTTCGCGGCGCTCAGCGTTGAAAGACGGGAGCAGTACGTACGGAAATTTACTGCGCACAACAACAGCTTGGGCATCCGCAGCATCGAACGTCAGGGGCTGAAACCGTCGGACATTACAGAAGCAAATATCCTTCAGTGGCCCAGTGTTGCCGATACGTTCTGCTTGTTTGTGGCAGGTGAACTCCGCAAGGCGGCCCGCGGGAAGCCTTCGGCAGCCTAGCTTTCACCAGTCCTTTTTGCGTGGACGCCAGCTTGTCCCCTTGCCTATCGATGCATAGATCGGAGCGGCGTGCGCATCGAAGAAACCCATCCACTCTGTCTGTCCTTCGCTCGGGCAAATCCGCGGTGCGCATAAGCTATCAGGGGGCGACCAGATTTTGTCGCCCTCGGCGCGATCAGGCTGGCCAGGACCGCCACACAAGAGCACCATGTTCAAGCCGCACGGTATCGGCCCTTTTAATCGCCCTGGCTCGCTGGGTGCAATTTTCGCCTGCGCGAAAATTGGCGCAGGGATACAAACCGTGTACGCTCCCGGGTTTTGCGGTGGACGTCTGCCGCGACGATAATAAGGAACGTTTGGGCGCGTGCTCTCGATCATGTTATTGAACTTGTGGCGGCAGTTCGGTGTGTGGATAACCACTGGTGCCCTCGCCGCTGCTGTCGGCGCCTCAACCGCATTCGCCTATTCGCTGCTTAGCGAGCCAACCGGCCTCGAAAGCCTCGGCGGGCCGGATAACTACTACCGACCAGTCGCCCAACTGCAGGCCGCAATGCTGCAAGCGCAGACGGATCTCCTGCACTACAGCGCGGGCCTTTCGGATGCCGCGACGGTGCGCAAGAGTTTCAATGCACTGCAGACCCGGTTCAATGACCTGGAGGACACTGCCCGTACCGAGCGTGGCACCTACCTGCTCACGACGCCGGGCTACGCTGATGCCCTGAGGGATATCGGCCAGGTCATCAAGCACGCGCGTCCCGCGATCAGTGTCCTGCCGAGCGACCCGTCCACGCCGGACGCCGCTTCGGCGGTTCGTCCGGTTGTCCAGGAACTCGACGGTTTAAGCACCCCGATGGCGACGGTCAAACAGGCGGCGGGGTCTGCTGAGGAATTACGTCGCGAGGCAATGGCACGATCCGTGACGAACAAGCGGCGCTATCTTGTTATCGCGCTGGTTGTCCTGGCGTCGTTGCTGATTGGCACAATGTTTTCGCTTGCCGCCGTACTACGTCGCAAGCAGTTGCTGGTTGCGCAGCACCAGAAGCTTTTGGAGCAACAGGCTGCTGCGATTGAGGCTGAGCGCAGCGCCAGCATCGAGGCACAGAATGCAGCCCACGCCAAAAATGCGTTCCTCGGCATGCTCGGGCACGAGCTGCGTACACCGCTTCAGAGCATCCTGAGCGTCACTGATGCGCTCGCTACCCGGCACTTCCCTGATTCCGACGCAATCATGGTCCGACGGCTTGCGCTGGCTGCAGAACGTCTGGACTCGCAGATGAAGGACTTGACGGATTACGCACGACTCGACGCCGGCCGTCTTACGCTGCGTCCAGAACTCTTCGACCCTGTGGAACTCGCCAAGTCGCTTGTTGAAGATGTTCGGGAGGAGGCCGGGCGGAAAGGTCTAAGCATTGTGCTCGAAACCGGCGGCGAACAATGGCCCTGCCGCTCAGACCCAGCGCGCATCAGACAGATACTCGGCAACCTGCTATCGAACGCCATACGCTATACCGATCGTGGCATGGTCAGGGTAGGGCTCGCGCTTGCGTCGATGGTAGAAGGCGAGCGCCTGACGATGACCGTACAGGACACCGGTCCCGGCATTCCGCACGATGCGATTGGCGAGCTTTTCAAGCCGTTTGTACGTCTCGATGAATCCCATACACGCGTGCATGAAGGAGCGGGCATCGGCCTCGCAATCGTGCGCGGACTGGCCGACCTTCTGGGTGGCTGGGTGAATATCGACAGTGATACGGGCCTCGGGACGACAGTAACCGTTTCGCTGCCAGTCGAGATTGTGCGGCAGGCGATGCCGTCATCTCAGCCGAACATCGCCGCGCCGCTCGAGGGGCGACTTGTCCTCATCGTCGACGACACCGAGTCCGCGCGAGAATCCCTTGCCGATACGGTCATCGCAATGTCGGCGCGGGTCGACGTGGTGGCGAGTGGGGCCGAAGCCTTTGAGGCGGTGGCCGAAAGCATCTACGACGTCATCCTGCTCGATATCCAGATGCCCGAGATTGATGGGATTGAAGTAGCGCGGAGAATACGGCGGAGCGTGAGCATGAATCGCACCGCCGTTATCGTGGGAGTCAGCGCCTACTCAACGGAATTGCTGCCTCCCGAGGTTGCCGCGCTCTTTGATGTCCAGCTGCAGAAGCCGGTGCGCGCAATGCAGCTTGAACAGGCACTGCGCGCCGTGATGAAACAGGAATTGACCTAGCTTGCGTAGCGCGTCTTGATTGCACGCGCGAGGTCAGTCGCAAGCAGGCCAGCGCGGACGGGCTTTTCGAGGCACGTGCAGTCTTCGGCCATGGAAATGCGCGTGATGTCCTCTTCCGATGCAACACCGTCCTTGAGCTTGCCCGTCAGGATGAAGATCGCCGCATCGCGGCTCGCCGTTTCTCCACGCCGGATCTCCCGGATCAGCGGTTCGGCTGTTTCCCCAGCGCCGAGTATCCAGTCGATCACGAAGCCATCAAACACCTGCTCCTTCAAAGCCTCACGCAGCGCGTCCGCGTCCGTGAAGGGGATAGCGTCGAATCCGTGCGCCCTGAAATTCTCCGCCAGAGTGTCGGCAGTGTGGTGGCGCTTGTCATCGTCAAGAATCGCGACGTTGGGCCGCCTCACGCGCGGGCCGGTATCCCGTATTTCGATCAGGCGAACCGCGTATAGCGGGCCGGCTGGCGCGTCGCTTGTGCGATAGACCAGCCACGAGCCGTTAGTCGTGCGACGTGCGACAAAGGCGCCGGCTTCAGAGCGATGAATCTCCTGGCTGTCATCGATCCAGGCCGTGCAACTCTCCAGTTCCCTGCCAAAGAACAACGTCGCTTCGTACTTGCTGCTCTGTGGCTCCGCTGATTCCGAAGCCGATACGTCGACCAGTACGCTCGCGCTCTCACCGAATTCCGCTGCAATTGCGCGAAGCTGGCTCACGTCCCAGGGCAGTTGTCCCTTCAGCTTGCGGCTCGCCGCCGAAAAGCTCAGCTGTAGCACCTCACTCAGCTTGCTCGCCTGTGAGCGCTTGGCGACGCCGTGCCGGTCCATCAATTCCCTGACGCGATTTGAGATCGCCACTGCTTCTGCGTTGGTGTCGTCCGTTTCCATCATGTCGTGGCAGGTCAGTTAGCAAGAAATACCGGCGAACTGTACAGAGAACTGGCGTGCGGAGCAAGTTTCGCGAAAACCCGAAACCCAACATTCGCCGCCGGACGCGCGATTTTCAGGCTATAAATTGCGCAGTACGTCATGTTTAGCCGAGAAACCATTTTTATCTGACGTATTACGAAATACCTGTTAAAGTGACGCGTCGGGATCGTATGGCGCTTACTATTGCGGCCGGCGTCATGTTAGATACCGTGCCCCGTCAGTCTGGCGGTGAGGTCAGTGGGCCGCTAACCCAGCTGGAAGCCATGGACGTGATCGACTTTCCGATGCTTGCGCAGGAATGCGCCCCGACCGTGCATCCATCCACCCTGCAGGCGGTGGTCCGCACCGAGTCGAGCTTTAACCCGTACGCAATCGGGGTTGTCGGTGGCCATCTGGAACGGCAGCCGCGCAATCTCGCAGAAGCGGTGGCGACCGCAAAGGCACTCGACGCGCAGGGCATTAACTTCAGCATGGGACTCGGCCAGGTCAACAAGTCCAATCTCGCCAGGTACGGACTGACCTACGAGACTGCATTCGACATGTGCCGCAACCTGCACGCGGGGGGCGCAATTCTTACGGCCTGCTATGACCGCGCCGCGAAGACGATGGGGCAGGGCGGCGCCGCGCTCAAGGCAGCGATCAGCTGTTACTACAGCGGCAACTTCACAACCGGCCAGAAACGCGACTTTCGCGGCACGAGCTATGTGCAGCGCGTTGCGGCGAATGCGCTGTCGGTCGATTACGTCCCCGCGATACGCGCCGTGATGGTTGTGGTGAATACGGCAAAACAGGCCAAGGAATCGGCGGGCAACTCGCCGGGTTCTGACACCGCACGGCGAACCGCGAAACCCGCTTTCCAAACCCAAAATCCCCCCGCCTCCAGGCCCACTCAGGAGCGGGAACAACCGGCGTCGGATGACTCCGGTTGGGATGCGTTCGGCGACTTCAAACGGTAGACGCTGGACATCCTTCCACATGCAGTCGGGCATCAACGCAGGAGTACTAATGGCTAACTTATTCAGACGGGTCAACACCGCCCACGCGATGCGCCAGGCAATCGGTGCCGCGTCGGTTCTCGCGGTGGCGTGCGTGCAGCAAGCGCACGCCAGCGGTCTGGACTCGGGAACGACCGCGGCAACCACGTTCAAGACGTTTCTCTACACGTTCATCGGCGTGGTGGCGCTGTGCTACCTGCTTTACAAGGGCGCAATGGCATTTACCGACCGCGAGCACTGGTCGGACTTCGCCGGTGCGTGTCTGAAGGTTGCGGTTGTCGGCTCCGTGGTCGGCGTGCTCGGCCCTTATCTCTGGGACCTGTTCACCAGCTAAGCCATGGAAGAAAAAAACCTTTACCCGTCGTACGCCGGGCTCGCCCGCACTCCAATGGTTTTGGGCATTCCGCTCATGGCCGCCCTGATTGTGTTTGTTGTCTCGCTCGTCGTTTCGGTGGTTGGAGGGGCAACGCTTGGTCCCGGTGGTCTGCTGTTCGGCTGTGTGGGCGCTCCGGTGCTCATGTACCTCAAGCATCTGTGTGCCACCGACGACCAGGCGTTGCGAATTCTCGGCCTCGAGCTGCGCTGCATGATCCAGCGTCGGTTCTACGCGATGTTCGGGAAGACCTTCACGCTCGCGCCGATCCGTTACGGCAGGCAACTCTCGACCTATTCCCGCGCGCACCGCGAGCAGGGCAACCAGCCTATCGCCCAAAGGTAAATGCGATGTCACCAGAACTCTCAAGCAGTCCGATCAAGGCCCTGATCCGTAATATGCCGGCCGTCGAACAGTGGATGCCGAAGGTCGGACGCCCGGTCAGCCGTCGCGTACACACGATGGACGACGGGCGCCTGTTCTTCACCATGAAGCTCGTGGGCATCCCGTTCGAATCCGTAAGCGACCGTGTACTGGAAAGCGCCTTCGAGAACATGACGGACATGTACACCGGCCTCGGCCGCGATTTTGGCCGCAACCTGCAGGTGTGGACGACGTTCCGCCGCCGCAAGGTCAATTTCAATGGTCGGTACGCGTTCAGCTCCCAGTTCTGTGAGCGCTTCGCCTGGAAGTATCTCCAGCGCTTTCGCACGGGCGAGTACTTTGAGAACGCGTTCTATATCACGGTCCTCATTCGATACGACGACTTCGACGATGGCCTGAAACAGGCCGAGCAAATGGCCGACGGCCTGGAAAAGCAGCTGCGGCCCTATGATCCCGAATTCCTCGAAACCTTCGAGCGCCGCGGCATCCAGTTCTCTAACGTTTTCCGCTTCTATAGCGAACTCGTCAACGGCGAGGAACAGGAAGTCCCCTGCACGACGGCGCCGGGTTCGGAACTCATTCCCGACGCGTGGCTGCACTTCGGCTATGAGGTGCTGCAGATCCGCACCGATACACGCACGCGATTCGCTACCTGCTACGACCTGAAGGACTTCCCACGCGCGGGGTGGGGGCAGCTGAACCCGCTTCTCTCGCTACCGGTGGAATTCACCATTACCCAGTCTTTCGGGTGCATGACGAGCTACCAGGCGGACAAGGCCATTACCGGCCAGATCAACAAGCTGGAGTCTGCGAACGACAAGGCGACGCATCAGGTCGAGGAACTGAACGACGCGCGAAAGTTTGTCGCCTCCAACGAACTGGCGTTCGGCGACTATCACGGTGCGCTGGTCGTGTATGGCGATACGGCAAAGAAAGCGATCGACAACGGCGAACTGGTCAAGGTCCGCTCGAAAGGCGAATGCGGATTCGGATGGGTCAAGGCGACGGTATCCGCGCCGTTCACGTACTTCAGCCAGGTTCCCGGCGCGCGCGACCTGCCGCGTCCGATGCCGAAATCGTCACGCAGTCTCGCGTGTGCATTCACCCTGCACGACTATTCGTCAGGCAAGGCACGCGGCAATCCGCTCGGCGACGGCTCGGCGGTCATGCCATTGCAGACCGTCTCGAAGAAGCTCTTTAATTTCAACTACCACGCCACGCGCGAGGACGAGAACAACGCAGGCGAGAAGATTGCAGGGCACACCCTCTTCTTTGGATCGACTGGCACTGGCAAGACGACTACGCAACTCGCAATGGTCGCATTCGTGGAGCGCTTCGATCCGATGTTGTTCGCGCTCGATATCGATCGCGGCATGGAGATTTTCGTCCGGCAACTTGGCGGCACGTACATCACGCTGCGCGAGGGCGTGCCGACCGGCCTGGCACCGTTCGAGCTCGAGGACACGCCCAGTAACCGCCAATTCCTGTACGACCTCGTGAACATGTGCGGGAAGGACAGCGACGGGAAGCTGTCCGCCGAAGAAAAGCAGCAGATCAAGAAGGCAGTCGACACCATCATGTCGCTTGAGGATCTGCGTCAACGGCAATTCAGCCGCCTGCTTGAGAGCATCCCGAACCTCGGCGGCAATTCGTTGTGGCTCCGTCTTTCGAATTGGTGCTACGCGACTAACGGGCGCTTTGCGTGGGTCTTTGACAACGCGCCGGGCTCGATGCTGGACGTCACGCAGCAGCGCCGCATCGGAATCGACATTACCGATTTCCTGAAGGCAGACTACGAGCCCTCCGAGCCGGTCTTCACGTACCTGCTGCACCTGAAGAAGCTGATGCAGCGCGAAGGCCAGCTTCTGTGCACGATCGTCGAAGAGTTCTGGATGCCGATCAAGTACGAGATGCCGCGCGCAATGATGGAAAAAGCGCTTGCAGCGGGCCGTAAAGCGGGCGAATTCCTCGTGCTGGTCACGCAGCAGCCCGCGCAGGCGATGGCAAGCGAACTGTTTCCGCTCATCCGCAGCCAGACAGCGACCAAGATTTTCCTGCCCGACCCGGCGGCGGAATGGGTGGAGTACAAGGCATGCGGCCTGACGGAGCCGAACTCAAAAAGCTAGGCAAGGCATCCCGCACGTTCCTAATAAAGCAGTCCAACCAGTCTGCCTTTGCAACGCTGGATCTCGCAGGCTTCGATGACGAAATCGCTGTGCTCTCGGGCAATGCCGAAAGCATCACGCTCATGGAGCAGGTGATTGCGGAAGTCGGAACCGATCCTGACGTGTGGCGCGAACCGTTCCTCGAACGCGTGTACATAGCCAAGCAGAAAGCAAAACTCATCGTGGAATACGGCAAGGACCCGCAGGCATGGATGCCGATTCTCGAATCGCGCGTGGCGGAGCGCAGGCAGCGCGTCGCGGCTGAAACAGAGCGATTTGAAGCCGCAAAAGCGGAGTTCGCATGACCACCATTTTTTCGCGCAGGCGAAAAAGAACCGGAGTTTCGAAATGAAAGCAATTGTCCGCTTGATCCGATCGTTGGCAATACTCGCTGTGTTCGCGTTCTCGGGGCCAGCCGCACATGCGCAGATTCCCGTCACGGACGCGCTTAGCCTCGCGCAATCAATCCAGCAGGTTGCCTATCTGACTCAGCAGCTCACGCAGATGGAGAAGGACTACCAGATGCTGACGAGCCAGTACACCACGATGACGGCACAGTACGCTGCGATCACTGGCAACCATAGCTACGGCACGATACTGAACGATTCCAGTCTGCACGACTATATGCCGGATTCGTGGAGTTCGATCTACTCGAACATCAGCAGCGGGAGTAACGCAACGCTCGGAAGTTCTGCGACGTCGATCCTTCAAACAGAAGGGCTAACGAGTGGATCGACGGATTCCCAGACTCGTTACTACAATACGCTCGCCGCGAACAAGGCGATGCAGATGGCGGCCTATAACGCCAACATCAGCCGGTTGAACAACATCCAGTCTCTCATGGAACAGGCGAATGCAACCGACGACGCCTCAGCCAAAGCCGACCTGCAAAATCGCCTCGCGGCCGAACAGGCGATGGTGCAAAACGAGCAGACCCGTCTGAACATGATGAAGTCTCTGCAGGACTCGGAACTGAAGCTCGCACAACAGCAACAGGAAACCGAAACCAAGACGCTTATAAAGGGCAACTGACCATGATCCGACGCCTCTTTGCTGCAATCTGCGCGCTCTTGATGTTCGGCTGCGGGCAACACACCAGCCAGACTGATGTAGACATGACCGGTACGTATGCCGCCGACCTGAAGGGTGACGGCCATGCCGTTCCGTTCCTCAAGGTTGAGCGCGCCGGCAATGCTTACCTGCTTTTCGAATACGTTGGGGGCAGGTGGGTCCGTCCAGTTCGGCCGTTCTCGAAGGACTATGAGGCCGTGCGGCCGCTCACGAAAACGGAACTGGAATCGCTCGTGAGACATCCGCTCGATGTCGCAGTAACCGGCATTCAGACGGATGACGTTGTGCTCGCGCACGTTCCCGCTGGCTGGACCGACCGTGGCAGACCGAAGGAGTTTCACTCCACAGAGGGGTGGTTCGCGATCACGCTGCTCGGTGCGGTGGATCTGCACAAGCTTTGATGTCTAGAGGGGATTGACCGTGACTACAAGCGTGACTCTGTTCACCACGATGTTCAGTTCGTTCGAGAGCAATCTGACGTCGACGATCACAACCGGCGCAGGCAACATGATTTCGCTCATCAGCAGCATCATGTCCGTCTGTTTCCTCATCTATCTGTTGCTGATTACCTTCTCGTACTGGCGATCGGGCTCGCTCGAAGAACCCTTTCTGGACTTCTTCACCCGGATGATCGGATGGGTCACGGTGCTCACGTTCGGTATGAACGCCACGTACTACACAACCTATGTCGTGCCGTTCGTCTACAACCTTGGGGACCAACTCGCCACGGCAATTACCGGCTCGACACAGACCGGCTCCGCGCTCGATACGCTTGTGAACGCATATGCAACTGCTATTGGCACGATCATCGACAAGGCGAGCGGCATTGAGGGATGGCTGATTGCTGGCTTCATGATCCTGATCATCGCTCTGGTCGGCGTGCCCTTCATTGCGATTGCAGCCGCCTACATCCTGCTGGCGAAGCTGTCCCTTTGCATCATCCTCGCGTTTGGCCCGGTCTTCATCAGTCTCGCGCTGTTTCCGGCCACGCGCCAGTTCTTTACGGCGTGGACTGCGCAGGCCGCCAACTACGTGCTGCTCGTGCCGCTTTACGCGATTGCCGCACAGTTGGAGATCAATTTCGCGACCAGCAACATTCCGACGACGATTGGCGCTGCAGGCTGCCTGCAACTGGCGTTGATGGGTGTGGCGTTTATCGTGATCTCCCTCAGTCTGCCGGGACTCGCGGCATCACTGGCCGGTGGCGCCGCCGTGTCCACCAATTTCAACAAATTTGCATCGGCAGCCAGTCACGCGATGCGGGCGGCGGCGTGGGCCAAAAAGGACGGAAAGGGAGGCTCCGGCGGGAGCATGAAGGGCAAATAGGAACGTCAGTGAGGGAACTATGAAAGCTGTACTGATCGCGCTGATTGTTGTCACTGTGGCGGGCTGCTCATCGCCCCCCGAAGCGCCGCAACCGAACGGGATGTGGCAACCGATTACCCAAACCCAGCCAACGGTGAAATGAAGCATGCTCAAACAAGTACTCAATAGAATGCTCGGCAGCAAGAAGTCACCAGTGTCCGGTGGCTCGCCGTCGGCTCGCGGCGTGACTCAGGTGCTCGCTGCCAGCCGTCCCGGCGAGGATCGGGAGATCGGCCAGTGGTATCTGAAGCAGGCACGCGACTTCGAAAGCTCGAAGGTCGAGACCCAGAAGGCGGTTAGCCGCCTGGCGATCCGTGCCGCGGTGGGTTTCGGCGTGATCGCCGCGCTCGCTACTATTGGCATGTCGGCTTTAGTACTCCTAAAGCGCCCGAACCCTCCCGCCGTCCTTCGCGTTGACAACGCGAACGGCACGGTCACGGTGCTGCCGACGACCGCGCACGGCTCCGTGACATGGACCGAGAAGAATGACCGGGCCGACCTTCGCCGTTATGTCGAGATGCGGGAAAGCTACGACTGGGAAACGATCCAGGACATGCACGATGCGATCAAGACCATGAGCGGCGCGCGTGAAAAGGACCTGTACGAAGGGTTTATCCAGGGGCCGGCGTCGCCAGTCAAGATCCTCAAGGATCAGGCGCGCGTGATTGCCCACGTGGGCGTCATTACGTTTATCGGCGACACCGCGCAGGTCTTTTTCTCCAAGGAACTCGTGCCGCTGAATAACGCGATTCCGCGAAAGACCGAGTACTGGGTTGCGACGATCGCGTACAAGCACGACAACGTGCCGGAGCAGACCAGCGAGCAGGATGTCGATCCGACCGGGTTTCGCGTACTCAGCTATCGACTTGACCGCGACCTGTCGCGCACGCCAGCCACTCAGCAGGCGGGTGACACATCAACGTCCGCGGCGGGAGGTGCCCAATGAAGTTGACGATTCTTGCGGCGCTATTGTTCGCCGCGTGGTCGCCGGCCTTTGCGCTGACGGTGCCCGGTCCGTGTGGCACCGATCCCAATGTGCAATGCGCCGAGTACGATCCCAACGAGGTTTTCCAGATCACGACAACCTCGGGCAAGGCAACGCTCATCCAGTTCGAGGATGGCGAATCCGTGCAGACGAAGGGTGCCGGTATGGGCGACGGCAAGGCCTGGGACGCGACCAAGGGGGCGAACTGGATTCTGCTCAAACCTGCGCAGATCAAGCCGGACACAAACTTTCTCATCGTCACCAACAAGCGCCGTTACGTCCTCTCGCTGAAGTCAGCGGGCCGGGGCGATGCGGTCACGTGGGCATTGCGCTTCGACTATCCGGATACCCGCAACAAGAAAATGGCTGCGGAAGCGAAAAAGCGTCAGGCAGCAGCTGACGTGCTTGCCGGTAGTGCGGCGAATACCGGCGCACGCAATACCCGCTATTCGATGCGCGGTGATACCGATCTGAAGCCGACGAATCTCTTCGACAACGGGACATTCACGTACTTCGAATACAACACGGGCCGCGACCTGCCGAAAGTGTTCGCGATCCTGCCGGACGGAACGGAAGGTCTTGCGCCCTACCACATGGAGGGCGACACGATTGTTGTTCACGAGACGGCAGCGCAGTTCGTGATCCGTCTGGGCAAGTCGGTGCTGGGCATCCGCAACGACGCCTATGCGCCGGAAGGTCACTACAACCGCACCGGCACCACGGTTCCGGGCGAGGTCCGCATTCTGAAGGAGAAGGGCGAGTGAGTGATAACAGCCAACACGTTATCGAGGACGCCGCCGAAGACCGCGGCATGCCCGTGATTGCCGGCCGTCGAAAAGGACGCATCGGAGGCATGGTGTTTGCCGCGCTGGGCGCCGTGCTGGTCGCGCTTATCGTGGCGACGATTGCGCTGACCATCCAGCGCATGACGGCCACGCGACAGGCGGCACACAAGGAGGTCGAGCAGCAGCGCAAGGACAAGGCCGAAGCGGGTTCTGGCGCACAGTCCGATCTCGGGACGTTGAAAGCCCGTGTGAAGGCGCAGGAAACGCAGGATCAAGCCATCCAGCGCGCAGCGTCCGAAGCAGCTGCGCAGTCGGCAGCTGCGCACGCCGCCGCGGCGTCAGCGGCATCCGCGGCGATTGTTGCGCCGATCTATGTCGCGCAGCAGCCGGGGACCGCATCCAATCCTTATGGCGGTCAGGTCGCACATACGGAGACGCCACAGGAGCGCCGTCTGGCAGGCGACGTGCTGACGTTCGAGGACGAAAAGAAGGATTCCGCTGGCACGGGCGGAGACGGCGGCGTGCAGGGCATGGTCAAACAGGCCGCGGCACAGCTGGTGCCTGGCAGCGGTGCCGGTCTTGCGGCTCAAAAGTCCACCAATCCGCTCGACCAGCAACTGGAAGGCTCCGACAACTCCAGGGCAGCGGTGCGCAAGGCGGGCTTCTTGCCGAACCTGTCGTACCTGCTGGAGAAGGGCACGATGATCCGGTGTGTGATGGCGACCAAGGTCAACACCACGTATCCCGGCATGACGGATTGCCAGGTTGCGCAGGATGTGTACTCGGCAGACGGGCACACGCTGCTGATTCGCAAGGGTGCAGATGTGAAGGGTGAGCAGCGCACTGCGCTTACGCAGGGGCAGGCCCGGATCATGGTGCTGTGGACCCGGATCGATGATGGTCCGGTCAAGGTGGACATTGATTCGCCGGTGACGGATTCGCTCGGCGGCAGCGGCATGGAGGCCTATGTAGACAACCACTGGTTCGAACGCTTCGGCGGCGGGATTCTCGTCAGTCTCATCTCGGACTTCGGGTCGGCTGTCGCCAATAAGTCCGTCGGCAATAGCGGCATCACCTTCTCGACCACCACGGGCTCAACCGAATCGATGGCTGCGGAGATCCTGAAGGCGTCGGTTGGCATTGCGCCCACCGCGTACTCGAATCAGGGTGTGCAGGTGAACATCTACGTTGCACAGGACGTCGACTTCAGCGACGTGTACGAGCGCGTGCGCGTCGATGAGGGGCAGTAATGGAAAGCGAAAGCATCGTTCTCCCGTATGACAAGACGATCACCGTGCGCAGCCTTCTCAAACAGACCGGGATCATCCGTCACATGAAGACGGAAGGCGTGACGGAGGTGGTCGTGAACCGGCCGGGCGAGATTGCAACGGAAGGTAACACCGGCTGGCGTCGCCACGATGCGCCGGAATGCACGTTCGACGCCCTGAATCAGCTGGCGAACGCCCTGTGCGTGATGAATACCAAACATCTCACGCCGCAGTCCCCGATCCAGAACATCGTCCTGCCCGACGGCGAGCGCGGACAGGTGCTGATCTACCCGGCTTGTGAAGAGGGCACCGTGTCGATCACGATTCGTATCCCGAGCAAGAGGCGCCTGTCGATGGATGACTACGACAGCTTCGAGGCATTCAAGGACTTCGTTGATGTCTCGTATCACAAGTCGGTTCCGGAAAACGTCGAACTGCAGCCGTTCGAGCTCGCCATGCTGGAAGCCAAGGAGACGCGCAACGTGCGGCTGCTGCTCGAACTGGCTGTCGAACACAAGCAGAACATTGTTTTTGTGGGCGGCACGGGCTCCGGCAAAACCACCTTGATGAAGGCGCTTGCGGATCTGGTAGACCCCGATACGCGCGTAGGCACGATCGAGGATACGCACGAACTCGGTTTGCCGAATCAGTGGAACAAGGTTCACATGTTCTATAGCGAGACGTTGCCGCCCAAGGCGATCGTCAAGTCCACGCTGCGGATGAAATTTGACCGCGTGTACCTCGCGGAACTTCGTGGCGACGAAACGTGGGACTACCTTGGACTGCTCAATACCGGCCACGAAGGCGGCATGACCAGTATCCACGCCAACGGCCCGCGCGAGACGTTCGCCCGTATCGCAACCCTCGTCAAACAGAGCGAAGTCGGCCTCGGCCTCGACTACGACTTCATCCTGCGCGAGGCGAAGACGACGATCGATCTGGTGCTGTTCATGGATCACAAGCGACTCACCAAGCTCTATTACGACCCGGTGGAGAAGTACCTGTTGCTCAACGGCATGAAGTGACGCGGATTCCGGCCTGCGCGGGCAGGCCGGCGGCTTTCAATTCTGGAGGAATACGGAAAACATGGATCGCAACAAGATTCTCATACTCGTAATCGTGGTGCTGCTGCTTGTCGCGCTCTTTGCTGCTGTCGGCATCTACGTCGGCGGCTTCGCGTTCGTGCGTCTGGAGAAGCTTCCTGACTCGGCGGTGGGATTTTTCACGCTGCGTGACTACTGGCGTGCCTATGGTGACGTGCATCAGGTCAAGCGGGTACTGGTGCTGTGCAACGCGATCGCGGTGCTGATCACGGCTATTCCCGTCGTCATTGTCGGCTTGATCATAGCCACGCTCGGACGGCGCGCACTGCACGGCGATGCGCGCTTTGCGCGCGACAGCGAGATCCGCCGCGCCGGCCTGGTGGGGGATTGAGCATGGGCCATCGCTTTCCGGGCATCATCGTCGGCTATCACAAGCGCCTGGGCTATCTGGTCTATTACGGCCAGCAGTTTGTGTTGCTCGCGGCGCCCACGCGCTCGGGCAAGGGCGTCGGCATCGTGATCCCGAATCTGCTCACCTATCCCGATTCGGTCGTGGTGCTCGACCTGAAGCTGGAAAACTTCAAGTACACGTCGAAGGTCCGCGCTGCGCACGGCCAGAAGGTGTTCCTCTTTGCGCCGTTTTCGGAAGAGGGGGTGACGCATCGCTGGAATGTGTTCGATGCCGTCATGTCGTTCCCGCCGCATCTGCGCATCGGCGAAGTGATGTCGATCGGGGAAGTCTTCTGGCCGAGCCGCGTTGAGGCGAAGACGAAGTTTTTCCATGACAGCGCGCGCAACCTGTTCCTTGCACTCTCGCTGTACTTGATGGAGACGCCGGGCCTGCCGTTGACCCTCGGGGAGCTTTTCCGGCAGGGTTCCGGCGCGGGGCGTCCGATCAAGCAGTTTGTCCAGGAGGTGCTGCGCAACCGCGCGACGAACAGCGCAGCCGGCCCGGCCCTGAGTCCCGATTGCGTGGATGCGTTCAACCGTTTTCTGAGCATTCCGGACAACACGCTTGGTAACGTTACGGCGACCTTCAATGCGCCGCTGCTGGTATTCGCGAATCCGGTTGTCGACGCGGCAACCAGTGCATCGGATTTCGACCTGGCCTCTGTTCGCTCCCAGCGCATGTCGATCTACTTCGGCGTGACGCCGAACCGGCTTGATGATGCCGCGCAGCTGATCAACCTTTTCTATTCACAGTTGATCAAGCTGAACATGCGCGAGCTGCCGAAGGACAACCCAGCGCTGAAATACCAGTGCGCGATGTTTCTTGATGAAGCAGCCGCGGTCGGCAAGATCGGAATCATTGACCAGTCGAACGCGTATATCGCGGGCTACAACATGCGCCTGGTCACGATCATCCAGAGCGTTGCCCAGCTGCAGCGTGACGACATGTACGGTAAGGACGGCGCCCGGACGCTCGTCACCAACCACGGCATGCAGATCCTCTACCCGCCGCGCGAGCAGGCGGACGCACGCGAGTACTCGGAAATGCTGGGCTATTTCACGGCGGTCCAGCGCTCGCGTGGTCGCAGTACCGGCAAGGGCGTCACGAAGAACAACGGCCAGACGGAGCAAAAGCGGGCGCTGATGATGCCCCAGGAGCTGCGGGAGATGTCGCAGAAAGAGGAAATCATCATCGCGGAGAACTGCAAGCCTATCCGCTGTGAGAAAGCCTTCTTCTACAAGGATCGCGCGTTCATCGATCTGCTCAAGGCCCATAGCCCGACGCTGGCCGCGCTGGGCGATCGCATGCCCGATCAGGACCAGCTGGAGCTTGCGGCGCTTGAGTTGCGAGAACTGAGCGCACCCGTCCCGAGGATCGACATCGAGGCGATGTGGGCGCAACGGCTGCAGGCGCGAATGGTGCAGCCCGAACTGCGGGACGTGACGCACAACGAAATCGCGCTGCTGAAGGCTGAGGACATTGCCAACGCCGATGAAATCTTTGAGGCCATGTGCGAGATGTGGCCGTTTCTTCGCGAAATTAAGACTCTGACTGAATCAAGGGAGGTTGCAAACCATGAGTGAGAACAACGAAATTGGATTCCAGGGCGGCCTGGCGAAAGAGAACAGCTATCGCGTAGTTGAGCCGGGCGTGACTTCCGCATGGGACGAGGCCGCAAACGACGTGAACGCTCGCAATGCCGATGGCCTGCGTCCGATCGAGGTCGCAGCGCGCGCGCTCAACGTTGTTGAATTCCTGACGATCGCCTCGCAGCCGGACTTTAATGCGGCCGACGTCGATCCGCGCGCGCAGGCGAGCCTCGCTCGCGATGACGATTTGCCGGATGCGGCTGAGCGATACGACGCGTTTCTTGAAGCGCTCGAGACGTATGACCGGTTCGTGCGTGCGGCGCACCGCGTGCATCCGGAGCGCGAAATTGAAGACGCGCTCGAATCGCGGCTGGACGATGGCGTGCCGACGATCGAGGCCGCAGACAACCTCCGCATCGCTCCGGTCGATCTCGGCGCTGCCGCGGCCAACGATGGCAATGCCCGCAACGCGGCGAACGATCCGGACAAGAGCCGCGGCGAGCCAACGCTCGCGCCGGATCTTGAGCGCGTGCGTGTCGCGCGCGCCGAAGACCGCGAGGCATTTGAGCGTGCGCAGGCGGATCTGGCCGCGCTGCTGGAAAAGAACGGCGGGCGCGTGGGGAAAGGCCCGGCGCAGGCGCCGCAAGGCGCGACTCCCACGGCCCGCGGCGCTGAAGGCCGGCAGGCGGCCGATGACGGCAAGGAGGGCGAGGGCAATGAGGTCAAGGCGGCGCCGATCTTCCGCAAGGACGGCTTCGAAGTGCCTACGTCGGTGGTGGCGCAGTACGTCGCCTTTGACGGCAAGTATCTGCATCGACAGACGGAAGTTGTGCACTTCCACGACAAGGGCCGCAAGCTCTCGACCGATAGCGAAGACAAGGCGGTTGTGCGCAGCATGATGGAAATCGCCAAGGCGAAGAATTGGGGCGAAGTCCAGCTAAAGGGCAGCGAGGAATTCCGTCGTCAGGGCTGGATCGCAGCGGAACTCGCCGGTATCAAGTCGACGGGCTTCAAGCCGAAGGCGCAAGACCGTGCGCTGCTGCAGGCCGCGCGCGAGGAAATGCGCATTTCGGCGGGCGAGCGCGAGGCTGGCCGTAGCGAAGGTGCAAACACAGTCGAAGCATCCGCTCAGGCGCGCGAGCCGGCCCAGAAGCCCTCCGAACAGACGCCGGCGGCCACGGCGAAACCTGCGGAGCCGCAGGCTGCGCACGAAAGCGCCCCGGCATCAGCGAGCGACGCCCAGAAACCCTCCGAACAGGCACCAGCGGCCACGGAGAAAACCGCGGAGCCGCAGGCTGCGCAGGAAAGCGGCGCGGCGCCGGCGAACGATGCGGCTGCCGTGCAGGCTGCGCGTGCAGCGTTCATGGAACGTGGCAATGCAATCAAGGCCAATGCGCGCCCCGGCTTCGACGCGCTAACGGCGGACGCTGCTCACAAGGTGCTCGAGCAGCGTATCAGGGGGCTGTCGCCGGAAGTACAGGCGCGATTCCGCAACGATGTGGAAAAGCAGATTGACGAAGCGCGAAAGGCCGACAAGGCGCTCACCATTCCCGTGCCCAAGGCAGACCGCATTCTTGTCGAAGCCGCCAGGATGCAGCAGGAGGCACCGACACGCGCAGCTGAGGCGAGCCCGGAAGTGCAAACGGATATCGACCGGTAACCGACTCAACAAGGAGGGGTCGGTCCGGCCCCTTACACCAGCAAAGTTCTCAGGAATCCAATCATGCACGTCTCAATCGTCAATTTCAGCGGCAACGTTGGCAAGAGCACCATCGCCAATCATCTGTTTGCCCCGCGCATGCCGGACGCACCGATCATCCGCATTGAGTCGGTGAATTCCGATGGCTCCGACGGCGCGACGATTCGCGGCGACCAGTTTCGCGAGATTCAGGAAGGCGTGCTTACGCTTGCTGACTCGATCAGCGATGTGGGCGCGTCGAACGTGGAGGACTATGTATCGGGCCTGCGCAGCTTTAACGGTGCGCACGAAGACCTCGACTTCTTCATCGTGCCGACCGTGCCCGATGACAAGCAGATGGTGGACACGATCGCCACGATTGATGCGCTCGCCAACGAGATTGGCGTGCCTGCAGCGAAGATCCGGGTGGTATTCAATCGCGTCAATCAACGGCATACGGTCGAGTCGCAATTCGCGCCGATTTTCAACTGGCACAAGAAAGCGCGCGCGTGCGTGATCGATCCGGCTGCGGCGATCCACAGCAACGAGATCTACTCGCTGCTGCGCGGTACGGAACAGAGCATCGTCGCCCTGGCTTCGGATGAAACGGACTATCGCGCCATGATTGCCGGTGCCGATCCGACCGAGCGGCAGCGCCTCGCGCGGATGATCTCGCTCAAGCGTCTGGCCGCGAGCGTGAAGGATGAACACGATCGCGTGTTCGCCATTCTGACCCGTTGAGCGCGGCGAGCTGAGCGATGAACGGAAACGGAAACCAGATTGAGAATCTTCGCGATGCGATGCTCGAAGAGGCCGTCGGGCAGGTTATCGCACTTGCGCAGAACATCGATGCACTGGTTCGCGCACTGGAGACGGCTGTCCCAAACGCGCGCTCCGAAATCGAAAAGGGCGGCGAGTTCGCTTCCATGCGCTTCGCCAGGGTTGCCGACGAACGTGTGGCGCAGTTCGCGAATGCGACGAAGGAGGTTTCCGCGCTCCGCGAGTTGCTGCTTGGGGAAGTCGCGAGCGCCGCAACGACACACAGCCTGAAGCTGTTTCGTGAAGAGGTCGCGAAGGCGGCGAACGGCAGCCGGCGTCAGCGAGTCCGCGATCTGGCAATGGCTGCGCTATTCGGTGGGCTGGGGGCGCTGGCCGTAGGCGGACTCCTTGTCGCCGGCCTTCACCTGATGCACTAAACAGGGCGTATCGCGCTGGGGGGGGGACGCCGCCCAGCGTGTCACCAGGTCATACCGATAATAAATTAGGAATCCTAATCAGAATGCCGAACTATCTCAGTATTGGTGCGAATACTGGTCGCCACACAAACAGGTCGCGGTTTGCTGCGATCAAGGCGTTTGTCTGCCTGTTTGTGGTCATATTGCTGTTGTCACTGCCTGTGCGTGCGTGGGCAGGGGATGACGCCATGAAGCCGCAACCGACAGGTGATTGGGTTCCGGTCAATGCCGTTTCGGATGATGCTGCAAAGGGCAACGATGGCTGGGTGGCGTTCGAGCCGGATACGACGGCGCCCCGAAGTGCGGCGCAGGCCGCAAGCGCTGTCACGACGGCGGATCGCGCTCCTGCTGCGCTTCCGGCACAGACTGTTGTCGCAGCGCCGCGGCCGATGGCTTCGGCCGCCTTGGGCGACACGTTGCAGGCGAAGACGGGCGCTGCGGCGGTCAATGTGCAGGCTGCTGCCGCACCGGCACTGCCTTCAGTTGCGAGCGAGCGGCATGACGCGAATCGCTCGCAGGTCAGCACGTCGACCTCTTCTGACACAACGGCTGCAGTCGCCGCTTCCGGCAAGACCGCCGAGAGCATGACGGCTAACGCACATACCACGGACGCTGCTGCACCTAGCGCCCGCGCGGTGAGCGCAGTTAAGTCGGTTGTCGTTGCCGCCCCGTCAGTCCCGGTCGCGCCGGTGGTTGTTGTTTCGCAGGCCGTCCCGCCCGCGAAGCAGCAAGCCGTCGAATCGGCCGAATCGCACACGATCGCGTCTGCTGCGCGCCTCGTGGCCGTTGTGCCGGCATCGCAAGCCGCTGCGACCGGCGCGCAAACGCGCGAGCGTGCATCTATCGCTGCCGCGTCGGCATCGGCGCCGATCGCCGCCGTCGCGGCATCCAGCGCGCGCGCAGTGTCTGCAGCTGGTACGCATGGTCAGACCGTTGAAGTTGGGGCGCGAGCGGAGTCGGTTGCGGCAATCACGTTTGGCATGGCGCACCCTTCCAAACTGGCTGCAGCGCCGCTGCAGCTTTCGTACACGTCGCCGGAGGCGAATGCAGCAATGGTGTCCGGCGCAATGACTGGAGGCACCACGGCGATGAGCGGCTTTGAAGCGGCGATGGCGATCGCTGCGTCAGACGCTGCGGCGAACGGACCTCGGGGCGAATGGCAAAAGACACGCAGCGGGCAGTCGCAGGGTGCGACAGAGATGTTGCGCGACCGCGTTAGCTCGGCAGCGGACTCGGCAATTGAGAAGTTTCTGCGTCAGTTTGCTACCACGAGGCTGAACATTGGCGGCGGCAACAAGTTTCATGACTACAGCCTCGATATGCTCGTTGCGCTCAAGCAGACAAAGGAAACCGTCTGGTTTACACAGCTGGGATACCGGCGCTCGAACGCGCTGAGTACGTATTACCGCAACACCGCCAATCTCGGGCTTGGGGTGCGTACCTATGTGGACGATTACCGCTGGCTCCTTGGCGCCAACGTCTTCTATGACCGCGATGTGACCCGTCAACACCAGCGTCTCGGCGTCGGCCTCGAAGCGTGGACGGATTATCTGAAACTGTCCGCGAACGGTTACATGCGCCTGACGAACTGGCGTGATTCCGAGGACATCGTAGGATACCGAGAACGTCCTGCGAATGGCTGGGATATCCGTGCTGAGGGCTATCTGCCGCAGTATCCGCAGTTGGGAATGAAGCTCATGTACGAAAAGTACTACGGCGCTAACGTTGGCCTCTTTGGCTCCAGCGCGCTGCAACACAGCCCCAGTGCTGTCACGGTCGGATTGACCTGGCAACCGGTTCCGCTGATCGGCTTCGACGTCAACTACCGGCGAGGGCAGGGCGGTCATTCGGATGGCGGCGTGATGGCAACGATTGCGTACCGTATGGGTGTGCCGCTCAGGGATCAACTCGAGCCGGCAAGCGTCGGTCAGTCGCGCGAGATCCGCTTTAACCGCCTCGACCTCGTGAACCGCAACAACGAGATCGTGCTGCAGTATCAAAAGAAGGAAGGCCATATCAGCCTGCCTTCGAGCGTGAGCGGCTATCCGGACAGCACGGTGAGCTTCGCCGTCAACGCGTATTCGGGCGTGGGCTTCAAGTCGCTCTCGTGGGAAGGCACGGCGAGCTCGTTTGCCCAGGCCTACAGCGGCGCCAGCGGCACGTTGAACCTGCCTGCGTATAGTCTGGGCGGCGTCAATACATACGACCTGCGCCTTGTCGGCATCGAGAAAGACGGTACGCGCGTAACGTCCAACACGATGACGGTGACGGTCAGCGAGACACTGCTTACGCTCGCTGCGTCGAAGGCATCCGCGCTCGCGAATGGCGTGGAGAGCGTGACTTTTACGGCAACTGTGACCAGCACGAGTGGTGTGGGTGTGGCGGGCCAGACTGTCCGATGGACCGTGCCCGCTAACACGACGCTGGTTTCGTCCACGACCCTCACGAACAGCGCGGGCGAGGCTTCTGCAACCGTGACCTCCACCAAGGCCGGGCTTGTCACAATGCAGGTGCTCGATAGCTCGTCGTCGGCCACGGCCAGCGCGAGCACGACCTTCACGGCCGACACTTCGACGGCAACCGTTTCTACGCTTACGGCTTCGCCCACAAGCATCACGGCCAATGGCACCAGCACGTCGACGCTGACGGCTACGCTCAAGGACGCGAACGGCAACGCGCTCGGCGCGGGCCTGACGGTGACGTGGAGCACGACGTCGGGCACGCTCTCGGCGGCGAACAGCACGACTAACAGCAGCGGCCAGGCGACGGTCACGCTTACCTCGTCCACCACGGCAGGCACGGCAACGGTGACGGCAACGGCTACGGCCGGCAACAAGGCTGTGTCGGTGGAATTTACCGCCGATGCGTCTACGGCCACTGTCTCGACTCTCGCGGCCTCGCCCTCGAGCATCACGGCCAATGGCACCAGCACGTCGACGTTGACGGCAACGCTCAAGGATGCGAACGGCAACGCGCTCGGCGCGGGCCTGACGGTGACGTGGAGCACGACGTCGGGCACGCTCTCGGCGGCGAACAGCACGACCAACAGCAGCGGCCAGGCGACGGTCACGCTCACCTCGTCCACCACGGCAGGCACGGCAATCGTGACGGCAACGGCTACGGCCGGCAACAAGGCTGTGTCGGTGGAATTTACCGCCGATCCGTCTACGGCCACTGTCTCGACTCTCGCGGCCTCGCCCTCGAGCATCACGGCCAATGGCACCAGCACGTCGACGTTGACGGCAACGCTCAAGGATGCGAACGGCAACGCGCTCGGCGCGGGCCTGACGGTGACGTGGAGTACGACGTCGGGCACCCTCTCGGGAACGACCAGCACGACCAATAGCAGCGGCCAGGCGACGATCACGCTTACGTCGTCC
>NZ_JBMIQH010000037.1:0-73470 GCF_056155635.1 Paraburkholderia sp. BR10141
CTTTCGATGGGATCACTTCGAGATCGATGCCCGCCGGCTGCGCGACCCATTTCGCCAGGTCCTGGCCGATCTGAATGTACGTCCCGCGCTCCTGGCCAGTCACGATCTTGTAGTTCGCGTCTGCGGCAGCGGCGAGCGCGAGTGTCGAAAAGAGCAGGGCAATCAGCGCCGCCAGTCCTGCGAGCATCGTTTTCAGCATGGTCTCTCTCCCGCCTTGGATACGTTCTACAGCAGACTTCGATTTAATCTGTAATCGTTTTCAATGCGTGCCTTCGGAGGATGGGGCGTCCTTCCACCCAAGTTGGCGAATCGCGCGTTCCTGGGTATCGACGCCGTCGTCGTTGCTGCCAGGGACGGTGGCGCCGGCGGCAGCGGATTGATTCGCAGCTGCCGACGTGACGCTCGTATCCGCACTTTCGACGTCCGTTGGATGTCCGTTAGCTGGCGTGCCACTCGCGCTCGGCAGCGGGGGAGGTGACGCGACTGTGGCCGGGGCGTTCGGCGCGGCCGGCGCAGCGGCGCCCCAATCCCGCGACGACGGCAGCGGAACGCTGCTTGCATCGCGCGGCCGCGGCACAGCCGCGTCCGATTGCGCGGGGCCGATCGGCGTACGAAGCGGCGACCAGCCCGTCGCCAGGATGGCGCGCTCCATCAGCGATCGCGCGTGCAGGCTGGCCGGATCTATCGCGAGCACCAACGATGCCTGTTCTCGCACGCAATCCCAGGCACGTTGCGAGGCACATCGGTCCGCGCTTTGCAGCGCAGCATCGCGGCGTTGCTCCGCAGGTGCGCTGTCGCGCTGTATCTCGCGCGCTGCCTGATTGTTCGCGCCACGTGAAAGTGTGGCATTCGCGCTTGGCAAGCTTTTCTCAGCGAGGCTCGCGCGCGTGACGCGTACTTCTCTTTCCTGGCCGCGCCTTTCGCCGTATAGCAGAAACGCAGCGTATGCGATTGCGACAATGAACCAGGCGAGCAAAACGCCCTTCACGAAGCGCCCTTTACCGGTGCGCCAGAACGGCCGGTGTTCCTCGAGTTGATAGTGGTGCAAATAGTCTGCGTGCACCGCCGGGCGATGGGATGCGGCCGCGCCGGCAAGCGACACCTTTGCAACGGCAGGCATAGGCGCTGCCGCGGAACCGATGACTCTTAAGGTGGCTTTCGGGCGCGCGTGCGCAGCCGCGTCGAGCGGGCGATCCGTGCCGCAATAAGGGCAGGAATCGACGTGCTGATAGAGCGTCCCGCCGCAGAATTTGCATGGTGTGGGGAAACTCTGGTTACGAGTCATCTGAACTGACATGCTGTCGTTCCACCGTCATGGCGACGCCATTTCGGCATGTTCAGGATCGTCGTTGAAGCGATCGGCGAAGCCTCGCGGAACTCACGATCTGCATGCGCAGGAGAGCGGCGGTGCCCGACCGGGCGCAGCCGCTCGAAAGATCATATGTGTGATTTTCCGTTCATACGCAACTTGCCAGTGTTGTCTACCGCACATATGCGCTGCCTGCGAGCAGTAGGGCGCGAACAAACCTGTTGCGCGTCTAAATAGTGCCGGATCATGGCAAGATCGGGGATTTCCCCGAGAGGCGTCCCGGAGGACCCGGCGGGCTGGGGGCCCGCTTGCTGGATGCCGTTGCTTCCAGAGTCATGTGGTTTCTTATGGGGTCGAATGTTGAGGCGATCTATCCTATTGTTTTTATTAGAAAATATTTAGATATGGCACGGAAGCCCGACATCCAATAGTTCCAACCTGAACTAGCAAGAGTGTCTCTGCGGTTGAATCAATTTCAATGGAAATTCGCCATTCCGCCCCTTCTTGAATTTGTCACTCCCCGTCCATATAATTAGCACTCACCGCATGAGAGTGCTAACAACTCCGGTGCGAACAACATCTCTGGCTGGCGGGTTGCCGGCAGCCAGGTTTTCTTGAGTCGCTTCAAGTCCTAATCAAGAGAGGATCTATCCATGAACCTTCGTCCTTTGCATGATCGCGTGATCGTCAAGCGCCTGGATCAAGAAACCAAGACCGCTTCGGGCATCGTGATCCCGGACGCAGCGGCAGAAAAGCCGGATCAAGGCGAAGTCCTGGCCATCGGCCCGGGCAAGCGCGACGACAAGGGCGCCCTGATCGCGCTCGACGTGAAGGTCGGCGATCGCGTTCTGTTCGGCAAGTACGCTGGCCAGACCGTCAAGGTCGATGGCAACGAACTGCTCGTGATGCGTGAAGAAGACATCATGGCCGTGGTGAACAAGTAAGTTCATTCCACCGCTCACTATTCAAGAATTCAAGGAGTTAGAAGATGGCAGCTAAAGACGTCGTGTTCGGCGATTCCGCCCGTTCCAAGATGGTTGAAGGCGTGAACATTCTCGCCAACGCAGTGAAGGTCACGCTGGGTCCGAAGGGCCGCAACGTGGTGCTCGAGCGCTCGTTCGGCGGCCCGACGGTCACCAAGGACGGTGTCTCGGTCGCAAAGGAAATCGAGCTCAAGGACAAGCTCCAGAACATGGGCGCGCAAATGGTCAAGGAAGTTGCTTCCAAGACCAGCGACAACGCCGGTGACGGCACGACGACGGCTACGGTTCTGGCCCAGTCGATCGTCCGCGAAGGCATGAAGTACGTCGCATCGGGCATGAACCCGATGGACCTGAAGCGCGGCATCGACAAGGCCGTCGCAGCAGCAATCGAAGAGCTGCGCAAGGTCAGCAAGCCCTGCACGACCAACAAGGAAATCGCTCAAGTCGGCTCGATCTCGGCAAACAGCGACACGTCGATCGGCGACCGTATCGCTGAAGCGATGGACAAGGTTGGCAAAGAAGGCGTCATCACCGTCGAAGACGGCAAGTCGCTGCAAGACGAGCTGGAAGTCGTCGAAGGTATGCAGTTCGACCGCGGCTACCTCTCGCCGTACTTCATCAACAACCCGGACAAGCAAGTCGCCGTGCTGGAAAGCCCGTTCGTCCTGCTGTTCGACAAGAAGATCTCGAACATCCGTGATCTGCTGCCGGTTCTGGAACAAGTCGCGAAGGCTGGCCGTCCGCTGCTGATCATCGCTGAAGACGTCGAAGGCGAAGCGCTCGCAACGCTGGTCGTCAACAACATCCGCGGCATCCTGAAGACCGTCGCCGTCAAGGCTCCGGGCTTCGGCGACCGTCGCAAGGCCATGCTGGAAGACATCGCGATCCTGACCGGCGGTCAAGTCATCGCTGAAGAAACCGGCCTCACGCTCGAAAAGGCAACGCTGGCCGAACTCGGTCAAGCCAAGCGCATCGAAGTGGGCAAGGAAAACACGACGATCATCGACGGCGCAGGCGAAGCCGTGAACATCGAAGCGCGCGTGAAGCAAATCCGCACGCAGATCGAAGAAGCGACGTCGGACTACGACCGTGAAAAGCTGCAAGAGCGCGTTGCCAAGCTGGCAGGCGGTGTCGCAGTGATCAAGGTCGGCGCTGCGACCGAAGTCGAAATGAAGGAAAAGAAGGCACGCGTGGAAGACGCGCTGCACGCAACCCGCGCTGCCGTTGAAGAAGGCATCGTCCCGGGCGGCGGCGTTGCGCTGATCCGTGCACGCACGGCAATCGCCAGCGTGAAGGGCGCCAACGCAGACCAGGACGCCGGTATCAAGATCGTCCTGCGCGCCATGGAAGAGCCGCTGCGCCAGATCGTCACGAACGGCGGCGAAGAAGCTTCGGTCGTCGTGGCAGCAGTTGCCGCTGGCCAGGGCAACTACGGCTACAACGCAGCGACCGGCGAGTACGTCGACATGGTCGAAGCCGGCGTGGTCGACCCGACGAAGGTTACGCGCACCGCACTGCAAAACGCAGCTTCGGTTGCCGGCCTGCTCCTGACGACGGACGCAGCTGTTGCTGAAGTGCCGAAGGAAGATGCTCCGATGCCTGGCGGCATGCCCGGCGGCATGGGCGGCATGGGCATGGACATGTAATTTGGGCTTTTGCCGAAATTACATCGACGTGCAGGGAGCGCCCCGTGAGGGGTGTTTCCCTAGCCCGAAAAGAAAAAACCCGCAGCGATGCGGGTTTTTTTCGTCTATGCGGTTCGCGCGGCTGGCCTCCGCGCAGGAAGGCCAAGCAGCAGTCTTATTGCTTCGCTTCGCCGGGCGAGGCTTCGTCGGCGTCCGTGTCGTTGCTGCGCGCCCAGAAAAACCGGTCGGGCAGCCACGCGCCCATCCCCGGCCTGAACGCGTTCTGCACGGCCTGATACACATATTCCTGCGCTTCGCGCACGGCCTCTGGCGGCTCTTGCCCATTGGCAAGCAGCGCGGCGATGGCGGCGCCGAGCGTGTCGGTCACGCCCATCATCGGCTGAGTGGAGCGGTCCCACAGATCCTGGCGCAACTGGCCATCTTCGCAATACAGCGTGTTGACTACGCGATGCGTGCCCGTTTCCATCGCCAGGATGTACTCGCAACCGGTGGCGAGCAGGTGCGCAATGGCCGCGTCGACGCTGGGCGCTTCCGCGTCGCCGTCCGGCTGTGCGAGCGCGATCAGCGTGGCGGAGTCCGCCACGAGCAGCGTGGTCTGCGGCACGAGCAGGTCGGCCATCGCTTCACGCAGTTCGTCGGCGGCGAGGACGTGTTCGTCGTCGAGCGTGAAGTCGGGGGCGAGGATGAGCGGCAAGTCGTCATAGTCGGCGACCACCTCGGCGATCGCGCTCACGACCTCGGCGCGCGCGCCCGCGCCGACCTTGAACGCCGCGATGGGCATGTCTTCGAGCAGCATGCGCGCCTGCGTGGCAACGGTTTCCGGGTCGAGCCCAGTCACTTCGTCGCAGCCCGCGGAGTCGCGCACCGTGTAGCCGGTCAGCGCGGTGACGCCGTGGCAACCCATGCTGGCGAGCGTGAGCAGGTCGGCTTGAAGTCCGCCGCCGCCGGTCGGGTCGGAAAGGCCGAAGGTGAGGACGATGGGAGGGGTGTCGCTGGGCATGAACGTGGCGAGATGGATTGGACTTCGGGCGCGGCGTACCGTGCCGTCATAAGCGAATGCTTTAATTATGCGGCTTATCGACGAATCCGGGGGACGGATGACCCCGGCGCGCGCGAGGATTTCTCCGCGCTGCACGCGCCGCCCGCGTCAACGCATTCCGTTTGATCCCGTGCAGGCCAGATTTCCTCTTGCTAGGCATGGAAACGGCAACAAGGTACCATCATGGCTCTCGTTTCCCCGATTTTTTTTCCGACTGGTTTCGGACTTTTCGACGCGGCATAAGAATGGAATATAGAAGCTGGATGTGCCTGATCTGCGGCTGGATTTACGACGAAGAAGCCGGTTTGCCAGACGAAGGCATTGCCCCCGGCACGCGCTGGGAGGATGTCCCGATCAACTGGACCTGTCCTGAGTGCGGTGCGCGCAAGGAAGACTTCGAGATGGTCCAGATCTGAGCGCATTGTTCAGGTAGCTGGCGATAGCCGGCGCGCAGTCTGGCTGCAGATTCCGGAAGTGTGGCGGGTGTGGAGTGCGGTGTCGCAACAGCGGGCACCGTATTTGCGCTTGCCGTCGCGGTTGTCGACGTCAGCGTCGACGCCATAGTCGAGATTGCCCGCCTGGTCGGCCCGCTAACGTTTTCGGCGCTGCCCTATGAGTCATCCTTCAAGCTCTGATGTGCGGTTCGAAGCGTTGCCGAATCCGCGCGGCGGCACGGTGCCGTTCGCGCACGGCGCGCTCGCCCAGGCGCTGGACGCGCTCGAGGAGCAGCGCGATGTGGCCCGGCCGCTGCGCCAGGCTGCCCGCACGCTGCACGACGCCGGCTGGCTTGCCGCCGCGCGCTTTGCCGATACGCTGCTCCTCGCTTCCCCGCTCGCGCTCGCTGCGCCCGTGCCCGTAGAGCCGCCGCCGGGCTTGCCCGTGCGGCCGCTCCACGCACCCGAGGAAGCGCAGGGCGCTGAATTCCGCGTCTTGTTCAGCGAGGCGCTCAAGGAACTCGTCGCCGCGCTCGAGCGCCGCAATCTGCGCGAGCTGGCGTGCTCGGCCGCGCTTTTTGCGCGGCAGCATGCGCTCGTAGCCGCGCTCGCGGAGCACGTGCCGGGCATCGCGCTCACCTATGAGGACGTGGCGCTGCAGGGCCGGCCGCTCGCGCCTGCTTCGCTGCATCCGCAGCCGGCCCAGCGCTTCGGCCAGGTGCGCGCGCGCTTCGAGCAGGCGCTGCTGCATGCGCTGAAATCGCACGTCGGCAACGGCAGCCGTGCGGCCAACGCGCTCGCGCTCGCGGCATTCGACGAGATGGACGCCTGCATGGCCGAGCTATCGAGTCCCGATCCCTACGACTTCTGGCGGCTTGCATCCGCGTGTGGACGTGCGCTGCGACGTGGCGTGGCGTCGTGGGGCGACGAGGGTGTGCGGCGGCTTTACGCGCGCTGCAATCTGCTGATCGGCGAGCACGCGCGCGGCCTGCGCTTCGCGCCGCAAACGCTCGTGCGCTCGACGCTGGCGTTGCTCTGGCGGGACTACGCGCTCTTCGGGGCCGCCGCGGAAGACACCGCGGACGTCGATCTGCTGCACGACTACGGCTTGACCGTGGAATGGCACATTGCCGGCACGCAAGCCTCGGAGGCGCTGTGGGAAGCCGGCAGCGCGCAGGCCGGCGCGCTCGCGGCACGCGTGGCGCCCACGCGCGAGCTGGGCGCGCTGGTCGTGAACGGCAACGCGTATGAAGATTTTCTGCAGACCGCCGATGCGGCGATGATCGCGCTCGGCACGCACTCGCGCACGCTGACGTTGCGTCGGGCGGGCGCTGCCACGGAGCCCGCCGACGCGCTGGTCGCGGCCGACGCGGCGTACCGCATCGGCGCTGCGGCCTGGGCGCTCGGGCTCGGTCATGTCGGCCAGCTCGCAGATGCGCTGGGCCTCGCCTGGCGGCGCACCGCGCATGCGGCAACGCTCTCGGCCCTCGAGGCGCGGGGCGCGCCGTCGGTACAGGCGCCCGGCGCCGAGGCAATCGAGCACGCCAGCGAGGCGCTGCGCGCCATGCTGCACAAGGTCGCTGCAGGCATCGCGCAGCCCGACGCCACGCCCGCGGTGCGTGCGCTTGGGGCGGCGATCGTCGGCGGCGCGGCGCAAACCGCGACACAGCCCGCAGTGCAATCCATTGCGCACTGAATGCACGGGGCGTGCGGATCCACGGCGCGCGTATGGCTGCCGAGGCACCGGGCACCGGCCTTGCGCCATCGGCCCAGTGCCTTGCAAGGGCACAGCGCGCGCGTGTTAGAGTGAGCCATTCCCTGCAATGCGCAACGCGTAGCGGCTGGCAGAGCGAGGCGGCCATCGGGCGCCCGACTTCCGGCCTGGCAGCGCGCCGCCATTGCGCATCGTCTTTGCTAGAATTCAAACCATGTCCAAGAGTACCGATCGCATCAATCTGACCAACCAGTTCCTGATCGCCATGCCGAACATGGCGGACCCCACGTTTTCAGGAACGGTGGTCTACCTTTGCGATCATTCGGAGCGCGGCGCGCTCGGTCTCGTCATCAATCGGCCCACCGACATCGATCTCGAGGCACTCTTTTCCCGCATCGACCTCAAGCTCGAAATCGAGCCGCTCCTGCACGTGCCCGTCTATTTCGGCGGCCCGGTGCAGACCGAGCGCGGCTTCGTGCTGCACGCGCCCGCCGAGGGCACGAGCTATACGTCTTCGATGTCGGTGCCAGGCGGGCTCGAGATGACCACGTCGAAGGACGTGCTCGAAGCCGTTGCCAACGGCAGCGGCCCCGAGCGCTTTCTGCTCACGCTCGGCCATGCCGGCTGGGGCGCGGGGCAGCTAGAAGACGAAATCTCGAAGAACGGCTGGCTCACGGTCGAGGCCGATCCGAAGATCGTATTCGACGTGCCCGCCGAAGAGCGCTTCGAAGCGGCGCTCGCGCTACTCGGCATTTCCTCGACGATGCTGTCGGGCGAGGCGGGCCACGCATGAGCGTGGCCGCGGGGCGAGGGGCTGGCGAGGCCACCTTGCTTGCGTTCGATTACGGCGAAAAGCGCATCGGTGTGGCGCTCGGCAATGCGCTCACGCGCCGTGCCCGGGCGCTTACCGTCATTCCCAACAAGAGTCGCGACTACCGCTTCGAAGCGATAGGCGAGTTGCTGCGCGAATGGCAGCCCGATGCGCTCGTGGTCGGCTTGCCGTGCCATCCGGACGGCACGCCACACATCATGACGCAGCACGCGAAGCGCTTTGGCAACCAGCTCAACGGCCGCTTCGGCCTTCGGGTGGTGTGGGTGGACGAGCGCTATTCGTCTGTCGATGCCGAAGCACAGCTGCGCGAGCGCGGCGAACGCGTCGAACATGTCGACGCCGAAGCGGCCTCCGTGATTCTCCAGCAGTACCTCGACGAACTCCCGCTCTGATTAGCCCGCGAGTTGCCCGATGCGAGTTGCCTGATGATTACTCCCGACGCTGAAGCGCTGTACTTCGCCCTTCTCGACGAGATTCGCGCGGCGTATCACGCCGATGCGTTTGGCGCGCCCGGTGGCGTGGCGATCGTCGGCATTCATAGCGGCGGCGCGTGGATCGCCGAGCGGCTCGCGCAGGACGTCGGGACGCACGAATGGGGCGTGCTCAACGTCGCGCTGCACCGCGACGATTACGCGAAAAAGGGCTTGCACAGCAAGGCGAGCCCAACGGCGCTGCCGTTCGCGGTGGAAGGCCGCCACATCCTGCTCGTCGACGACGTGCTCTACACGGGCCGCACGGTGCGCGCCGCGCTCAACGAGCTTTACGATTACGGCCGCCCGGCCTCCGTCGAACTCGCGGTGCTCGCCGAGCGCGGGGGTCGCGAGCTGCCGGTGTCTGCGCGTTTCACCGGCGGCGCAGTGAGCGTCGGCGCACAGGAAACGCTCGTACTTGCGCACAACCCCGACGGCCGCTTCGCCTTTGAAGTCGAGCAGAGCAGCGGTAGCTGACGCGCGCATCGAACCCATTCGGCGGCAGCGACGGCAGATGCGCAGGCATGCACGCTGGCCACACGCCGCCCATCACATCCAGGATTCACGCGATGAACACACAGCCCACGCCCGCAGCGTCCCCAGCGGACGATACGCGTTTTCGCTACGGCTTCCTCAAGGGCAATCCGCAGCTCACGAAGAACGGCGAGCTCAAACACCTGCTGTCGATCGAGGGCCTGTCGCGCGCGATCCTCACGCATGTACTCGACACCGCCACGCAGTTCGTGAGCGTGACCGACCGCGACGTGAAGAAGGTGCCGCTGTTGCGCGGCAAGTCGGTGTTCAACCTGTTTTTTGAGAACTCCACGCGCACGCGCACCACGTTCGAGATCGCGGCCGCGCGTCTTTCGGCCGATGTGCTCAACCTGAACATCAACGCTTCATCGACGAGCAAGGGCGAGTCGCTGCTCGACACCATCGGCAATCTTTCGGCGATGCATGCCGACATGTTCGTCGTGCGCCACGCGTCGAGCGGCGCGCCGTACCTGATCGCCGAGCACTGCGCGCCGCACGTACACGTGATCAACGCCGGCGACGGCCGCCACGCGCACCCGACGCAGGGCCTGCTCGACATGTACACGATCCGCCACTACAAGCGCGACTTCACGAACCTGCGCGTGGCGATCGTGGGCGACATCCTGCATTCGCGTGTGGCGCGCTCGGACATCCACGCGCTCACCACGCTCGGCGTGCCCGAGGTGCGCGCCATCGGCCCGCGCACGCTGTTGCCGGGCGGCCTCGAGCAGATGGGCGTGCGCGTGTTTCATAACCTCGACGAAGGCCTGAAGGACGTCGACGTGATCATCATGCTGCGCCTGCAGAACGAGCGCATGAGCGGCGCGCTGCTGCCCTCCGCGCAGGAGTACTTCAAGAGCTGGGGCTTGACGCCCGAGCGGCTCGCGCTTGCCGCGCCCGACGCAATCGTCATGCATCCGGGGCCGATGAATCGCGGCGTGGAGATCGACTCGCAGGTCGCCGACGGTCCGCAGTCGGTGATCCTCGATCAGGTGAGCTTCGGCATTGCGGTGCGCATGGCGGTGATGGGCATCGTCGCCGGTAACAACGATTGAAGCGCTCACGCGGCAAGAACGACAAGGGCAGCAGATGAAGATCCATATTCAAGGCGGCACGCTGATCGATCCGGCAGCCGGGACGGAACAGCAGCAGGACGTGTACATCGAAGCCGGCAAGATCGCGGCGCTTGGCGCGGCGCCCGCGGACTTCCAGGCGGACCGCACGCTCGACGCGCGCGGCCTCGTGGTCGCGCCTGGTCTCGTCGACCTGAGCGCGCGGCTTCGCGAGCCAGGCTACGAGCACAAGGCGACCCTCGACTCGGAGATGAACGCGGCGCTCGCGGGCGGCGTGACGACCCTCGTGTGCCCGCCCGACACCGACCCCGTGCTCGATGAGGCCGGCCTCGTCGAGATGCTCAAGCATCGTGCGGACAAGCTCGCGCGTGCGCACGTGCATCCGCTGGGTGCGCTCACCGTGGGCCTGAAAGGGCAGGTGATTACCGAGATGGTGTCGCTGACTGAAGCGGGCTGCATCGGCTTCACGCAGGCCGACACGCCGATCGCCGATACCCAGGTCCTCCTGCGCGCGCTGCAGTACGCGAGCACCTATGGCTACGCCGTGTGGTTGCGGCCGCAGGACGAGTACCTCTCGAAGGGCGGCGTGGCCGCGAGCGGCGCGCTGGCTTCGCGCCTCGGCCTCTCCGGCGTGCCGGTGAGCGCGGAGACGATCGCGCTGCATACGCTCTTCGAACTGATGCGCGTGACGGGCGCGCGCGTGCACGTGCAGCATCTTTCGTCGGCGGCGGGCGTGGCACTCGTGCGTGCGGCGAAGGCCGAGGGCTTGCCCGTCACCTGCGACGTGACGGCCAATCACGTGCATCTGATCGACATGGACATCGGCTATTTCGACGCCCAGTTCCGGCTCGACCCGCCCCTGCGCCAGCAGCGCGATCGCGAGGCGATTCGCACGGGTCTCGCCGATGGCACGATCGACGCGATCTGCTCGCAGCACACGCCCGTGGACGACGACGAAAAGCTGCTGCCCTTCGCCGAAGCGACGCCTGGTGCGACTGGGCTTGAGCTGTTCCTCTCGCTCACCGTGAAATGGGCGCAGGACGCGCGCATCCCGCTCGCGAAGGCGCTTGCCCATGTGACATCGGCGCCTGCTGCTGTGATGCAGCGCGACGCGGGGCGGCTCGCCGTTGGCGCGAGCGCGGATCTCTGCGTGTTCGATCCTCATGCGCACTGGCGCGTCGAGCCGCGTGCGCTGAAAAGCCAGGGACACAACACGCCGTTCCTCGGCTACGAACTGCCCGCCGTGGTGCGCGCAACGCTCGTGGCGGGGCGCGTTAGCTTCGAGCGGGGGTTCGATCGAGTTGCAAGCGCATGACAGATTTGTGTCACGCAGGTCTGCTAGGATCTCGCGATTCAGCCTATCGTCAAATATGAGCCTCTTCATTCGCAAGACCCGCCTGCTCGCGCATCTGCTGCGCGGCGCCTGCACCGTCGCACTGCGCTTTCCGCGTGCGAGTGCCGATCAGCGCCACGCCATGAACCGTGCATGGTCCCTCAAGATGCTCGAGCTGTGCGGCCTGAAGCTCGTCGTGCACAACGACGCGGCTCGGCTCGACGCGGGCGCGCTCGTCGTGAGCAACCATATCTCGTGGATCGACATCTACGTGATCAACGCTTGGCGGCCCACGCCGTTCGTCTCGAAGGCCGAGATCCGCAACTGGCCCCTCATTGGCTGGTTCGCGCAGAATCTCGACACGGTGTTCGTCGAGCGCGAGAAGCGCAGCGATGCGAAACGCATCATGCATGAGCTGGCCGAGCGCCTCACGCGCGGCGAGTTGATGTGTGTGTTTCCCGAAGGCACGACCTCGGATGGCCTCGCGCTCAAGCCGTTTCACTCGAACATGTTCCAGGCGGCGGTATCGGCTGGGCGGCCTGTGCAGCCGCTGTGCATTTTGTATGAGGATGCGCAGGGGCGGCAGTCGGTGGCGCCGGCGTATATCGACGACCTTTCGCTGAAAGACTCGCTCGACGCGATGCTCAAGTCCGGGCCGCTGACCGCTCACGTTTATGTTGGTGAGGCGATCGAAGCGGGGGATGACCGGCGCAAGCTGGCGGCGCGGGCGCAGGAAGCGGTGGGGCAGGCGTTGGAGGCGATGCGGGGTGAGGCGGCGGCGCAACCGCATGGCGTGGCGCAGGCGACTTGACGCCAGAAGGCGTGTGCCTACGCGCTCGTGGGTGCGTTAGTGCGTTAATCGTTCGTAATAGCGCGACAACTCTCACAGGGCACCTGCGTGAGGATGCGTTTGCCCGGATCGCCGACGAGATGGATTGCCGAAAGCTCCTCGCCCCAGACGCAGCCCGAGTCGAGCCCGACCAGATTCCTGCGCAGGGTGAGGCCAAGCGCCGCCCAATGGCCGAACACCACGGTGATGTCTTCGGTTTTCCGGCCCGGCACGTCGAACCACGGCATGAAGCCTGGCGGCGCGGAGTCGAGGCCGCCGCTGGTTGAGAAGTCCATCACGCCGTCGCGGTCGCAAAAACGCACGCGTGTGAGCGCGCTGCAGGTCACGCGCAGGCGCTCGATACCCTTGAGATCCTTGGACCAGCGGTTCGGCTGGTTGCCATAGAGACCGGCAAGCGTTTCCCGCCAGTTGTCACGGCGCAACGCTTTTTCGAGTTCGTGCGCGAGTTCCATCGTGAGATCGACGTCCCACTGAGGTAACACGCCTGCATGCACCATCAGCATGCCGTTCTCGTAGTGCGCGATCGGGCGATGGCGCACCCAGTGCAGCAGGTCTTCGGCGTCGGGCGCACCCAGGATGTCGCCGATGGTGTCGTCTTTCTTCGCCTTGCGAATGCCCGCCGAAACGGACAGCAAATGCAGGTCGTGATTGCCCAGCACCGCCACCCCGCGATCGCCGAGTTCGATCACCTCGCGCAACGTTTCGAGCGACGCGGGACCGCGATTGATCAGGTCGCCCGCGAACCAGAGCGGCGTGTCCGGGGAGGGCGCGGCCTTGGCGAGCAGTTCGCGAAATGGTGAGAGGCAACCCTGAAGGTCGCCAAAAGCGAGAGGGGCGGGATGCGGCGCTTGCTCTTTCATTCGTTGGATGGCTGGCGGTGTACGGCGTGGCGCGAGGCAATGACGGTATCACAAGATGAGTGCCGTCGCGTGACGCCGCGGAAACAGGCTAATGCATGGCGGATGAACAATTCGACCCCGGCATGGCACGAAAAATGCCAAACGAATTTGTCAAGCTGTTTCAAGATGTTAGGGGGGTAGCGTTCGTACACGGTATCCTTATAATTCTCTATCGATAAAATTAGAACCAGAATCTGCGGGGGTAGGTAAGGCTGAATCTGCTGGATCGGGCGCTTCTCCCGCACGAAGGCTATTTCTACAGTTAGCTTTCAGGTCATCTGGTGTAAAGATTGACGCCAGAATTGCTTCCGCACTCGCGCAATACAAGGAGTTCCATGATTCTGGTTACGGGCGGTGCCGGCTTTATCGGCGCCAACTTTGTGCTTGACTGGCTGAGTCAATCGGACGAAGCCGTATTGAATGTCGACAAGCTCACGTACGCGGGCAATCTCGGGACGCTGAAATCGTTGCGGGACGATGCGAAGCACATATTCGCGCGCGTGGATATTTGCGACCGCTCAGCGCTCGACACGCTCTTCGTCGAGCACAAGCCGCGCGCGGTGCTGCACTTCGCTGCCGAAAGCCACGTCGATCGATCCATTCATGGTCCGGCTGATTTTGTTCAGACCAATGTCGTCGGCACCTTCACGATGCTCGAAGCCGCTCGCCAGTACTGGAGCGACCTGCCCGCAGCCGAAAAGGCCGAGTTTCGTTTCCTGCACGTCTCTACGGACGAAGTGTTCGGCTCGCTTTCGGCAACCGACCCGCAATTCTCCGAAACCACCCCGTATGCGCCGAATAGCCCTTACTCGGCGACCAAGGCGGGATCGGACCATCTCGTGCGCGCCTACCATCACACATACGGCCTGCCCACGCTGACGACGAATTGTTCCAACAACTACGGCCCGTACCAGTTTCCGGAAAAGTTGATTCCGCTGATGATTGCCAACGCGCTCGCCGGCAAGCCGCTCCCGGTGTACGGCGACGGCCAGAACGTGCGCGACTGGCTCTACGTGAGCGACCATTGCAGCGCGATCCGCGAAGTGCTCGCCCGCGGCAAGGTTGGTGAGACCTATAACGTCGGCGGCTGGAACGAGAAGAAGAATCTCGAAGTCGTGCACACACTGTGCGACTTGCTCGATGAACTGCGCCCGAAGGCAGCGGGTTCGTACCGAGATCAGATTGCCTATGTGACTGACCGTCCGGGCCATGACCGCCGTTACGCGATCGATGCGCGCAAGCTCGAGCGCGAACTCGGCTGGAAGCCCGCTGAGACGTTCGAAACCGGGCTTGCGAAGACAGTCCGCTGGTATCTCGACAATCAGGCGTGGGTCGACGACGTGGTGTCGGGCGACTACCGCAAGTGGGTCGAGACGAATTACGCAAAGCGCGGGTGAGGAACAAAGCGATGGCACGTAAAGGCATCATTCTCGCGGGCGGCTCTGGAACGCGGCTGTATCCGATCACGCACGTCGTGTCGAAACAGCTGCTGCCGGTGTACGACAAGCCGATGATCTACTACCCGCTCTCGACGATTATGATGGCGGGCATTCGTGACGTCTTGATCATCTCGACGCCGCAGGACACGCCGCGCTTCGAGGCGATGCTCGGTGACGGCAGCCAGTGGGGGATGAATATCCAGTACTCGGTGCAACCGTCGCCCGATGGACTCGCGCAGGCGTTCATCATCGGCAAGGAATTCGTTGGCAACGATCCGTCGGCGCTGATCCTTGGCGACAACATTTTCTACGGACATGATCTCGCAAAGCAGCTCGAGCATGCTAATGCGCAAGAGAGCGGCGCGACGGTGTTCGCCTATCACGTGCACGATCCCGAGCGTTATGGCGTGGTCGAATTCGATCAGTCGTTCCGTGCGGTATCGATCGAAGAGAAGCCCGCGAAGCCACGTTCGAACTATGCGGTCACGGGGCTGTATTTCTACGACAACCGCGTGTGCGATATCGCGTCCGACATCAAGCCTTCGGCGCGCGGCGAGCTCGAAATCACCGATGTGAATTCGCGCTATCTTGCTGACGGCGCGCTCAGTGTCGAAATCATGGGGCGTGGGTACGCCTGGCTCGATACCGGCACGCACGATTCGCTGATCGAGGCGGCGACCTTCATTGCGACGCTGCAGAAGCGCCAGGGTCTCGTGGTCGCGTGTCCCGAGGAGATCGCGTATCGCAAGCAGTGGATCGATGCGGAGCAGGTGTTGAAGCTTGCAAAGCCGCTGGCGAAGAACAGCTACGGGCAGTACCTCCAGAACATTCTCACTCATCAGGTTGCATGGCTATCCAGGTAACGGCGACGGCACTGCCCGAAGTCAAGATCATTGAGCCCAAGGTGTTCGGTGACGCGCGCGGGTTCTTCTACGAGAGCTTCAATGCGCGCGAGTTCGCCGAGCACGTGGAGGAGGGCGTCGAATTCGTGCAGGACAACCACTCGCGCTCGTCGCGTGGGGTGCTGCGCGGGCTGCATTATCAGCTCGAGCATGCGCAGGGGAAACTCGTGCGTGTGGTCGAAGGTGAAGTGTTCGACGTGGTGGTCGACATCCGCAAGAGCTCACCGCGTTTTGGCAAGTGGGTAGGCGTGAATCTGTCGGTCGACGATCATCGGCAGTTGTGGGTGCCCCCGGGTTTTGCGCATGGCTTTGTCGTGTTGTCGGAGTCCGCGCAGTTCCTGTACAAGACGACCGACTACTGGTACCCGGAGCACGAGCGCAGCATCATCTGGAACGATGCGGATATCGGCATCGAATGGCCGATCGAGGACGAGCCGGTGCTGGCGGCGAAGGACGCGGCCGGTGTGCGTCTGGCCGAAGCCGAACTCTACGCTTGAGGCGGGTATGAGTCGGGAAATGACGATCCTCGTGACGGGCGTGAGCGGCCAGGTTGGATTCGAGTTGCTACGGTCGCTGCAGGGGCTTGGCCGCGTAGTGCCGTGCGACAGGTCGACGCTCGATCTCTCCGATCTCGATCGCGTGCGGGCCTTCGTGCGCGACCTGAAGCCGTCGCTCGTTGTGAATCCGGCCGCGTATACGGCGGTGGACAAGGCCGAGACCGATATCGAGGCTGCGCGACGCTTGAACGTCGACGTGCCGCGCGTATTCGCGGAAGAGGCTGCGCGTGCCGGTGGCGCGCTCATCCACTATTCGACCGACTATGTGTATGACGGTGCGAAATCGAGCGCGTACGTGGAAACCGACGTAACGAATCCTCAGAACGTGTATGGGGAAACGAAGCTCGAAGGCGAACGCGCGATTGCGGCGTCGGGATGCGCGCACCTGATCCTGCGAACGAGTTGGGTGTACGGCCGGCGCGGTAAGAATTTCTTGCAGACGATGCTGAAGCTGGGCAGCGAGCGGAAAGAATTACGAGTCGTTGCGGATCAGATCGGCGCGCCGACATGGGCGGAGACGATTGCGGCTGCGACGTCGCACATCGTCGCGCAAGGTGCAGCGGCAGATGACATCGACTGGTGGGTGCGTCGTTCCGGCGCCTACCATCTGACGTCGGCCGGAGCGACGTCGTGGCACGGCTTTGCCGAAGCGATATTCGCGGCTGCGATGGGCGCGGATGCGCCGACGGTCTTGCCGATTCCCGCAAGCGACTATCCGACGCCTGCGAAGCGGCCGGCCAATTCGAGAATGTCGCTGGACAAGCTGACTGAGGTGTTCGGTTTGCGGATGCCGGATTGGCAAGATGCGCTGCAGTTGTGTTTGGCTGAGTAGATCACACAGCAGTTTGAGAAGGTTGAGGTAATGGAAGCATGTGCGAGTCCAACAGAAGAACCGCGGCCTTCATTTTCGATTTGTGACGATGCATACGAATCCTGTTTATTTTCTCCATATCCCTAAAACGGGAGGCTCTTCGCTCATATCCTATCTGGAGGATCAGTTTGACACGGGCGAAGTTTGTCCGGCGCAGGTGCTCGAGGAGCTGTACGCACTGCCCGCGGGGTCTATGGACCGATACAGGTTGTTTCGCGGGCATCACTGGTACGGCTTGGGGGGATATGATGCGCGAGCGTTGACCTATATCACGATGCTGCGAGACCCAGTTCAGCGGACTGTTTCGTGGTATCTGCACGCCCGCCGTCATGCAGATACGTATCGCCATCAGCAAATGAATGATGAAGGATGGTCGCTGCTTGACTTTGCTCGAGATCCGCATACGAACTGGGATATCGTCAATACGCAGACTCTCTTTTTGGCTGCCGACTTTGACTTCGAGAAGCTGACCCGTGATCCGGTTGGTTATGGGCGCGCGGCTGTACAGGAATTTGCTGCACGCAGGCATGACCGGACACTGCTGGATCGTGCCAAGAGACGGCTTGAATCGTTTGCATTTTTTGGAATCACTGAGCGCATGCGTGATTCCATGAGTCTTCTTGTTCACTCGATGGGATTTTCTCCCGAATATTCCATTCCAGAACTCAATACAGCATCCGACCGCCCGGGAACCCATACGCTTTCAGCGGAGGAGCTCGAAGCGATCAATGAGTTGATCCCGCTGGACCAGGAACTCTACGCTTGGGGTTGCCAACTATTCGAGGACCGCTTGGGTGGCATGATGCGCTCTCTGCTGACCGAGCGCTTTGAGCGATCGGACGAATTGGTCAAAAAGTCTTGGCATGTGCCAATTCATGAGCGGGCGAGGACCCAGATCGAGGTGGCGGTGCAAGGTGCTCCGTCAGAAATCGCCGTGGAGGAATCTTTCTCCGTTCGCGTGCGGTTGTCCAACCGGTCCCGCTACCAGTTGTCCAGTCGTGCGCCGAATCCGGTGCATGTTTCGTATCACTGGTTTGATGCCCAGCGTTCGCAGGTTGTGGTGTTCGATGGTGAGCGAACGAGGTTGCATGCATCGTTGATGCCGGGTGAAGAAAGAGAAATGCAGGCGTCTATCGTGGCGCCATCCGCTAGTGGGCGGTACGTTCTGCATGTGACCTTGGTGCAGGAGGGTATCGCTTGGCTCGACGAGGGCAATTCCAGCGCATTTGTCGATGTCGAGATTGCCATTAGGTAAGGTCTGGCTTTCAGAGGTGACAGGTCCCTGTCGAGTGGATTCTATTCGGGGGGCGATTGTTACCAATCGTTTCAGGCGACTGGAGTTCGCCAGCTATAATTCTTGCCCAGCCCGGTTTGGCCTGATCGGCTGACACCATGTTGGCGGTGCATCGATAGAAGTGGCGAAGGGTTTCCTTCGCTAACGGATACTAAATCTGGAGTGAATGTGATGTTAATTCCCGTCATCCTGTCCGGCGGTGCTGGCACGCGACTTTGGCCAGTTTCCCGTGAAGGGCACCCCAAACCGTTCATGAAGCTCGCCGATGGTGAGAGTTTGCTCCTGAAGACGTACCGTCGGGCGGCGGCGGTGCTGGGGGTCGATGCGCAATTGCAACGCGGTGAGATCCTGACGGTCACCAACCGCGACTACTACTTCATGAGCAAGGACGAATTCTCCAGTGCGAAGCTTGGAGAATTGCAGTCGGGCACGTTCATGCTTGAGCCAATGGGCCGAAACACGGCCCCTGCCGCGGCAATGGCAGCGCGCTACGTGGCGGAAAAGTACGGACGCGATGCGTTGATGTTGGTTCTCGCGGCAGATCATCTGGTTCAGGACCAAGCGGGGTTTGCCGCAGCGGTTGCTAGTGCAGTCGAATTGGCGAATCGAGGCAAGCTGGTCACGTTCGGCATCGTGCCGACGAGTCCGGACACCGGTTTTGGCTACATCGAAGCAGGAGAGAAAATTGGAGACGGTCGCACGGCGCTGCGCTTCGTCGAGAAGCCGGACGCGGTGAAGGCCGCGGAATACGTGGCCGCGGGCAACTACCTGTGGAACTCGGGCATGTTCTGTTTCAAGGCGGGCGTCATTCTAGACGAGATGGCTCGCTCTGCCCCCGACGTCGCAGCGGCAACTGATGCATGTTGGGCGGCGTTGCAGGCGAGCAAGCCGTCGGTACAGATGCTCGAAATTCCTGCCGAGTCGTTCCAGGCGGTGCCGGACATTTCGATTGACTACGCAGTGATGGAGCGCTCGTCGAACGTGGCGGTGGTGCCGTCCACGTTCGGTTGGAGCGACATCGGCTCGTGGGGCGCAATTCGCGATCTGGTAGCACCGGACGAGGACAGCAACCGAGCGGTCGGCGAAGCGATCTTTGTCGATAGCCACAACACCTATGTGCAGAGCCCGGATCGCCTGGTGGCGGCAGTTGGCGTTGCCGACCTGATGATCATCGATACGCCGGATGCCTTGCTGGTCGCGAATCCGGATCGCGCGCAGGACGTGAAGCAGGTCGTGGCGCGCCTGAAGAAGCAGAATCACGATGCATACAAACTGCATCGCACCGTGAGCCGCCCGTGGGGGACTTACACGGTGCTGGAAGAAGGCCCGCGTTTCAAAATCAAGCGCATCGAGGTCAAGCCTGGTGCAAGTCTAAGCCTGCAGATGCACCATCACCGCAGCGAACACTGGATCGTTGTGTGCGGGATGGCCAAAGTCGTCAACGGCGACAAGGAAATATTCGTTCATACCAACGAGTCGACTTACATTCCTGCCGGACACAAGCATCGCCTCGAAAACCCGGGCGTGCTGGACCTTGTGATGATTGAAGTCCAGAGCGGTGAATATTTGGGCGAAGACGACATCGTTCGATTCCAGGACGTCTACGGACGGGCTTGATGCTAGGGATGGTGAGAGCCCTTTGGGCCTATCGCGGCTTCATTATCGGCAGTGTGAAGCGGGAGTTTCAGTCCAAGTACCGCAACTCGCTGCTGGGTGCTGCCTGGACGGTGCTCAATCCGCTTGCGATGATCGTCGTGTATACGGTGATCTTCGCGCGGGTCATGCATGCACGGCTGCCTGGCGTGGATAGCAATTTTGCGTACAGCATCCATTTGTGTGCCGGTGTCCTGCCTTGGGGCATGTTCGTCGAAATCGTCAGTCGCGCACAGAACACGTTCATCGAAAACGCGAACATGATCAAGAAGCTAAGCTTCCCCCGGTTGTGTTTGCCGGTGATCGTGGTGGTCAATTCGCTCGTCAATTTCTTGATTGTGTTCGGATTGTTCACGGCGTTCCTCTTGATCACGGGTAATTTCCCTGGCGTAACGTTTCTCGCGGTCATTCCCCTGCTGGTCCTGCTGACGTTGTTCGGTATTGGCCTTGGCATTACGTTGGGCGTACTGAACGTGTTTTTCCGTGATGTCGGGCAGTTCTTTAATATTGTGCTGAACTTCTGGTTCTGGTTGACCCCGATCGTCTACTCGGTAGACATTTTGCCGAAGCAAATCCAGTCTGGAATGCAGTTCAACCCGATGGCGCCGCTGGTCGAGTCTTTCCAGGTCGTAATGATGCAATCCAAATGGCCTGACTGGTCACAGCTCTGGTTCGTTACCGTCCTAGGCATTGGGTTGTGCCTTGCAGGCTTCAGCTTGTTTCGCAAACGTGCAGGCGAAATGGTGGATGAACTCTGATGGGCACCATTACGGTTACGAATCTTGGCAAGGCCTACAAACAGTACCCGACACGCTGGTCGCGTCTCGTCGAGTGGATGGATCCGCGCGGCAAGCCGCATCACACACCGCACTGGGTGCTGCAGGACATAAACTTCTCCGTTCGTTCCGGTGAAGCGCTAGGCATCATCGGCATCAACGGTGCAGGCAAAAGCACCTTGTTGAAAATGATTGTCGGCACCACGCAGCCGACCATCGGCAGCGTGAGCATGACAGGGCGCGTCGCCGCGTTGCTGGAGTTGGGGATGGGGTTCCATCCCGACTTCACCGGGCGCCAGAACGTCATGATGGCCGGGCAACTGCTGGGTTACAGCGTAGAAGAGATTCTCTCGCTGATACCGGAAATCGAGGCGTTTGCAGAGATCGGCGAATATATCGATCAGCCGGTGCGCGTGTATTCGAGCGGCATGCAGGTGCGTCTCGCCTTCAGTGTGGCGACGGCCCGTCGGCCCGACGTGCTGATCGTCGATGAGGCGCTCTCGGTCGGCGACGCCTACTTTCAGCACAAGAGCTTTGATCGCATTCGGGAGTTTCGCAAGCAGGGCACGACGTTGCTTATCGTGGCGCATGACAAGGCAGCAATCCAGGCCATCTGCGATCGCGCGATTCTTCTAAATGCCGGGCGTCTGGAGATGGAAGGGTCGCCTGAGTCGGTCATGGACTACTACAACGCGATGCTCGCAGAGCGCAAGAATCACAAGGTCAAGCAGGAGGCGCTCGATGACGGAACGGTGCAAACCGTTTCGGGAACAGGCGAAGCCGTGATCGAGGAGGTCGCGCTGCTTGACGTATCTGGAAAACCCATCGAGGTCGCTGGAGTCGGGCAACCGGTCGCACTGCAAGTCAAGGTCAAATGCGTGCATGCGATACCCGAGCTGGTGGTCGGGTACATGATCAAGGATCGGCTGGGGCAGACGGTGTTCGGAACGAACACCTATCACTTGAAGCAGGTGTTGGTCGATCTGGCCGCTGGCCAGACGCTAGAACTGAATTTCGAATTCATGGCCAATCTTGGCGTGGGGAGTTATTCGGTCGCTGTGGCGCTGCATACCGGGAATGTCCATCTCGCCAATAATTATCAATGGCGCGATCGTGCGTTGGTGTTCAACGTCGTCAACGTAAAGATGGACGAATTTGTCGGAGTGGCGTGGCTGCAGACGACGGTGAGGAGCGTGTCGTAGTGGATAGTTTCTATCGTGCGTTTGAAGATCGGTACCGGGGCTCGCGCGAGCTGATCAAAAGTCGGCTGGCGAAATACGTGCCGTTCTTCCAGCCGCTGGCGGCGCTGTATCCTGGGGCGAAAACCTTCGACCTGGGTTGCGGCCGTGGAGAGTGGCTGGAGCTCATGAGCGAAGCCGGCTTCGCCCCGACGGGCGCGGACCTGGATGCAGACATGCTGGAAGCCTGTCGGGAGCGCAATCTGCCAGCGATTCAGGGCGATGCGATTGAGCATCTTGCATCGCTCGATTCGAATAGTTGCGCGTTGATCTCGGCGTTCCACGTCGTCGAGCACGTGAGCTTCGAGCAATTGCGCAGGATCGTCGACGAGGCAATGCGCGTGCTCTTGCCCGGCGGCCTGTTGATTCTCGAGACGCCGAATCCGGAGAATCTTGCGGTGGCGACGTCCAATTTCTTCCTGGATCCGTCGCACCAGAAGCCTATCCCGGCATTGCTGCTCTCCTTTGTTGCAGAACATGCCGGGTTCGATCGCGTCAAGGTGGTCCGTTTGCAGGAGTCCCCGGAACTTCGCAACGCTGCCGCGCAGATTCACCTGCTGGATGTCGTGGGTGGAGCGAGCCCTGACTATGCGATTGTGGCGCAGAAAGATGCGGACTCGACGCAGGGGGCGTTTGACGATGCCTTTGCTGCGGACTACGGTCTGACACTCGCTGCATTGGCTAGTCGTTACGACGCGAAGCTCGAATCGAGCATTGCACGCGTCTTGCCGATGGGTGATCGGCTTCAATCCGTCGAGGGGCGGTTGGGAATTGCCGAGGGGCGATTGCAGCTCGCCGAGGAACGATTCCGGTTTGCCGATGAGCAGCGCGTTCGTTCGGAGCGCTTGTTGCAAGACATGGAATCGCGGGCACTTCGGGCGGAAGACCTTGCGAGACAAGCGAGCACTCAGGTCGTCGAAGAGCAATTGCATCATGCTGAGGACCGGTATCAGTTACTCGAGGCGCAACTGGAGCGCACCGTGGCGATGCTGCGCGACGCTGAAGCCAGAGCCCAGGACGCAAACGCCCAATTGCAGGCCGTCTATCGCAGTACGTCATGGCACGTCACCGCGCCCATGAGGTGGTTCATTCTTGGATTGCGGGGCAAGGCATTGGTGCCGGCAAGGCGGGTAGTTAAATCATCGCTGCAGAGTGGCGCGCGGTATGCGAGCAGCCGCCCTTGGTTGCGCCAGCTAGCAGTGACCGTGCTGAATCGAATGCCACGAGCGAAAGCTCGCCTTGTGCGTATTGTGGCAGCGGCAATGTTCACTCAACCTGTTGACACTACCATTGGGGCCATTCGTGTTGAGGATCTGGATGAGCATGCGAATCGTATTCACGCCGTTCTGATTGCCGAATTTGATAGATCGCAGCGGGAGAAGAATTGATGCGCATTGTTATCGACATGCAGGGTGCGCAGACCGAGAGTCGATTCCGGGGAATTGGCCGTTATGTACTGGGTTTCGCCAAGGGAGTGGCGCGTACCCGAGGCAAGCATGAGGTCATCCTTGCACTCAACGGCATGATGCGCGAATCCATTGAGCCGATTCGCGCGGAGTTCGAAGGGCTGCTGCCTCAGGAAAATATTCGGGTTTGGCACGCGCTGGGCCCCGTAGAGGAAGTCAGCGACGCGAATATAACCCGTCGTGAGATCGCTGAACTTAGTTGGGAAGCGTTCCTGTCGAGTTTGAGCCCGGATGTTGTCCATGTAGGCAGCCTTTTTGAAGGCGTGACCGGATATGGGGTGTCCAGCATTGGTCAGTTCGATCAGAATGCGCCGGTTACCATTACGTTGCATGACCTGATTCCGCTTGTTCATGCAAAGCGATATCTCGAGCCTCACCCGGTCACATCGCGCCATTACTATCGAAAGCTTGGCTACCTGAAAAAGGCAGCCAGGCTGTTGACGAACTCCGAATTCTCCAGGCAAGAAGGTATCGAATATCTGGACTATCCAGCCGAGCAAATCGTTGCGGTCTCTTCCGCGATTGAGGATTCCTTTAAGCCTAGGTCCGTGGATGCTCAGGAGTCAGGACGTCTGCGCCAGAAATTCGGCATCAACGGTGCTTTTCTGCTGTATACGGGGGGGGCGGACGAACGCAAGAATCTTCCCCGGTTGATAGAAGCCTATGCGACCCTTGCGCAGGGTATTCGTGCCAACGTGCAGCTGGTGCTTGTTGGCAAGATTCCAGAAGACGTTATGGCCGAATTGCGTATTCACGCAGATGAGGCGGGCTTGACGGAGTCGGAGCTTAAGTTTGCGGGTTTCGTGAGTGACGATGACCTGCGTTCGTTGTACGCAATCTGTGACGCATTTGTCTTCCCGTCGTGGCACGAAGGGTTTGGTCTTCCCGCGCTCGAAGCAATGGCCTGCGGAGTGCCGGTAATTTGTGCGAGTGCAGGCAGCTTGCCGGAAGTCATGGGGTGGGGCGATGCAATGTTTGATCCGATGGACGTGCCGGCCATGTCCAGAAAAATCGCTCAGGTTCTTACCGATGCAGACTTTCGCGAGAAACTGCGTGAGCATGGTCTTGCGCAGTCGAAGAAGTTTTCCTGGGATGCAGTCGGTCGCAGAGCGATTGCCGAATGGGAGAAAATCGAGCGACCTTGCAGCAAGACATGGTTCGAGCAATCACGTGAGCAGGAGCGCCTGTTCGAGCTGGTCGCAGCTAAGGTCGCTCGAGCGAATGCATCGGATATGCTCGTGCCGCTCGCCGCTTGCCTTGCGCAGAACCAGAAGACCGGATACGTTCGCCAAATATTGGTCGATGTTTCGGAGTTCTGCAAGAATGATGCAGGCACGGGAGTGCAGCGGGTCGTTCGGAGTTATCTGCGCTGTCTGCTGAACGATCCGCCTAAGGACTATCGGATCGAGCCCGTCTACGCGACGCTCGACGGCGGGTATCGGTACGCGCGCCGGTTTACCCAGAAATTCCTTGGGGCGTCAGCCGATGATGCGGTCAAGGATACCAACGTGCAGTGGCAGCGCGGTGACGTCTTTCTGGGGCTCGATATGCAGCATTCGGTCCAGATCGCGCACGCGCAATTTTATCAACAACTCAGAAGGCAAGGGGTTTGTGTCAAATTCCTGCTTTATGATTTGCTGCCCATCGAGTTTCCAGAATATTTCTTTGATCCGAACTTAAAGGCGCTGCATGAAAGACTGCTGGCGGTGATGGCATCGACGGATGGCGCGATATGTATATCGAAGGCGACCTCCGACGCGCTGCAGAACTGGATTCGGGAAAACGAAATACCGAGGTCTCAGAATTTCGAGAGCTCATGGGTGCATATTGGCGTTGATTTTCCAGAGGTAGTGGAAGGCGCATTGCCGCCAGATGCCGGTGGCGTAATTGCAGCGATGCAAGGCCGCCCGAGTTTCCTGTGTGTATCGACGATCGAGCCGCGAAAGAGGCAGGTTCAGATACTGGAGGCCGTTGATGCGCTGTGGTCGGCAGGACATGACGTGTGCGTAACGTTTGTGGGCCGCCTCGGATGGAAGATGGACGCTTTTGCGGAACAGATGCGCACTCATCCCGAGTTCGGCAAACGTCTGTTCTGGCTGGCCGGGATCGACGACAACTATCTGGTCAGTCTGTACAAAGCCGCGAGCGGGTTAGTTGCTGCGAGTATCAATGAGGGCTTCGGCCTCTCGTTGATCGAGGCGGCATACTACGGACTTCCTGTCATTGCGCGTGACGTTCCGGTCTTTCGCGAAGTGGCGGGCGAAGGGGCCTACTATTTCAAGGGGGACTCGGCCGGCGAGTTGAGCACGGCGTTGACTCAATGGCTCGAACTGTACAAGACAGGTTCGTACCCAAAACCGTCGAGCATATCGTGGTCGACCTGGGAGGAAAGCGCCCAGGAGCTGAAGTCCCGGCTTCTGGATGGGGCGGCGACTACTCGCCAACTGCTCGTAGACATTTCTGAATTGGTCCAACGCGATGCCAGGAGCGGTATTCAACGGGTCGTGCGCAGTATTCTCCGGGAATGGCAGAAGAAGTCTCCCGAGGGATATCGCGTGGAACCCGTCTATGCGACGGCGGACCAGCCCTATCGGTACGCTCGGAAATATATGGCTCGCTTTCTGGGTGGAGACGACAGCCGAGTGAACGACGAACCGATGGAATACGGTGTCGGCGACATTTTCCTCGGGCTGGATCTCGCGCCGGCGGTCGCACCGCACTATGCCGATTTTTATCAGCGTCTGCGTGAGCAGGGTGTGCGAGTCAAGTTTGTTGTTTATGATCTCCTGCCGCTGAGAGACAACCATTTCGAGCAACACGTCGTCGATCACTATGTGCGTTGGTTGGACGTGGTGGCTCAAAGTGACGGAGCGATCTGCATTTCGAAAGCGGTTGCCGATGAGCTTGATACGTGGGTGGCGGAGCGGAAGGTAATGAGGCAACGCCCATTTAGTTTGAACTGGTTCCATCTCGGGGCGGATATTGAGAATTCCGTTCCGACGAAGGGAATGCCAAACGATGCGGGGAACGTATTGACGAATCTCGACGCGCGTCTGAGTTTCCTGATGGTAGGAACGTTGGAGCCGCGCAAGGGGCATGCTCAGGTACTCGATGCATTCGAACAGTTGTGGGCGAGGGGTATCGACGCCAATCTCGTCATTGTCGGCAAGCAAGGGTGGATGATGGACGCCTTGGCGAACCGCATTCGCGCACACACTGAGCGGGAAAGCAGGTTGTTCTGGCTGGAGAGTATCAGCGACGAATATCTCGAGAAGGTGTACGGGGCGAGCGATTGTCTGATTGCCGCTTCCTTCGGCGAGGGCTTCGGACTTCCCTTGATTGAAGCGGCACGTCATGGAGTGCCGATCATGGCGCGCGACATTCCGGTCTTCAGGGAAGTGGCGGGCGAGTACGCTTGGTACTTCAGGGCGGACGAACCTTCACAGCTTGCCGCTTCGGTTCGCGAATGGATGGCAGGCAAGGAGGCCGGAACCATTCCAATGCCGACCGAAATGCCGTTCTTGTCGTGGCAGCAGAGTGCAATGATGCTCGCACAGAAGGTGTAGTCAAAAGGAATCTTGGCGTTTCGGGCGTTGCTGGAAGGCTGATGAGCCAAAGGTACGTGTTTTATGCGTTGCAGAGTTACGTTGAAGCGAATTTGAGAGGATTATGAAGACTTCTATTATTACTGGCATCACAGGCCAGGACGGTGCCTACCTTGCTCAGATCCTGCTCGAAAAGGGCTATACGGTTTATGGTACCTACCGCCGTACAAGTTCGGTGAACTTCTGGCGCATCGAAGAGTTGGGTATCGCGAAGCATCCAAACCTTCATCTGATCGAATACGACTTGACGGATCTGTCGTCGAGCATTCGCTTGCTGCAAACTACGGAAGCGACCGAGGTCTACAACCTCGCCGCGCAAAGTTTCGTCGGCGTGTCCTTCGACCAGCCGGCCACCACGGCGGAAATTACCGGCATTGGCCCACTGAATCTGCTCGAGGCGATCCGTATCGTCAACCCGAAGATCCGCTTCTACCAGGCGAGCACGTCCGAAATGTTCGGCAAGGTGCAGGCCATTCCGCAGATCGAGTCGACGCCGTTCTACCCGCGCAGCCCGTACGGTGTCGCGAAGCTCTACGCGCACTGGATCACGGTGAACTATCGCGAAAGCTACAACATCTTCGGTTGCAGCGGCATTCTGTTCAATCACGAGTCGCCGCTGCGTGGCCGCGAGTTCGTGACGCGCAAGATCACCGACTCCGTCGCAAAGATCAAGCTCGGCGAACTCGACGTGCTCGAGCTGGGCAATATCGACGCGAAGCGCGATTGGGGCTTCGCTAAGGAATACGTCGAAGGCATGTGGCGCATGTTGCAGGCTGACGAACCGGATACCTATGTGCTGGGCACGAATCGTACGGAGACCGTACGCGATTTCGTGCGCATGGCATTCAAGGCGACCGGCGTCGACCTCGAGTTCAAGGGGCGCGACGAGAACGAGACCGCGATCGATGCTGCGACCGGCAAGACTCTCGTCAAGATCAATCCGAAGTTTTACCGTCCCGCTGAAGTCGATCTGCTGATCGGCAATCCGGAGAAGGCAAAGAAGCAACTGGGCTGGGAGCCGAAGACCACGCTCGAGCAGCTGTGCGCGATGATGGTCGAAGCGGACCTGCGTCGCAACGAGCGCGGCTTCTCGTTCTGAGGCATCTCGGGCGCCGGTGACGGGGCTCGTCGGCTGCATGAGCCGCGTTTTTGCACGGTTGTTTGCTGCAGCAGGTGACCCCGTCGTCGTTGCTTAAAAGAATAATGCGGAAAGACACACCGCGCTGGATGTACAAAAAGGGGCATGGGTGAAGGTTGGTTTTGGTACGACGGCATTGGCCCGTAGCATTGCGCACGGCGGGGTGGACGGCATTGGCTCGTACACCCGGGAACTGGGGCGCGCCCTGCTTGTCGGGGGCGAGGTCGATCTCGTCCCCGTCGGCTATCGCACGTTCGTCGGCGAGGACGTGTTGCCGGGTGCCAGCCCGCCCGTGAATCTCGGCCGCCACGCGGTCATGGCGACACTGGGCGCCGTGAGCCCCTGGAAGTGCGGCGCCGAGAAGGACCTCGTCGCAGAGGACGTGGACGTGTTTCATGCAACCGATCACCTGATTCCAAAACTGTCTGCGATACCTGTGATCGCGACCTTGATGGATGCCATTCCGCTGTCGAATCCCGAGTGGACGTCGGTGAAGCTGGCCGCGCTGCGCCGTTGGCTGTTGCGGCGCTCGGGCGCGTGGGCGGACCATGTGGTCACGATTTCCGAGTATTCGAAACGCTCGATCGTGGAGCACTTCGGCATCGCGCCAGAACGCATTTCCGTCGTTCCGCTGGGTGTGCACCCGCGATTTTTTGAACAAATCGACCAGTCTGCCCGTGACGAGGTGCTGAAGCGCCTGGACTTGCCCGAGCGGTTCTTCCTGTGCGTGGGCACCTTGCAGCCGCGCAAGAATATCGAGCGGGTCCTCGACGCGCATGCGAGTTTGCCGGCCGGGTTGCGTCGGGATGTGCCATTGGTTGTCGTGGGCCGCGCCGGGTGGGGGTGCGAAAACCTTGTCGCCCGCCTGCGTGCGAGTGAAACCGAAGGCAGTGCGCGCTGGTTGCAGTATTTGCCGGATTTCGACGTGCGTGCCCTGATGCAATCGGCGAGCGCGCTGGTGTTTGCGTCGCTGTGCGAAGGATTCGGACTACCGGTTGTGGAAGCGTTCGCTTCGGGTCTTCTGGTCATTGCGTCTAATACGACGTCCGTTCCCGAAGTGGCGGCAGATGCCGCCATTATGGTGGATCCCAGCAACGCAGGTGACATTGCCGATGCCATGCGCCAGGTGACCGAACATACACGCGATGCCGACGCACTCCGCGAGGCTGGGCTGGCGAGGGCGCGCGAGCTGACGTGGCAGGCATGTGCCGAGAAGACCGTTGCGGTTTATCGATCTGTCCTGGATGGTTCATGTCGCTCCTGATTCAATCCGCGCGGGAGAATGCAGCGTGAAGTTAGGGGTCGATATCACCTGGATGGTGGGCAATTACCGCGGCATGGGGCGATTCGCGCGTCGGTTGATCGAACCGGTCAGTGCGTCGGTGCTGGGTCTCGCCCCGAGCGGCGTGACCACGACGGACTGGCCATGTGTCAGCGGTGGCAGCGGTTTCTTTCCGTGGTGGGAGCAGGTCGAGTTGCCGCGACTGTGCGAGTCACAGAAGCTGGACTACCTGCTGTGTCCGTACAACACGGGGCCATTGCGATCAACGGGGCGGACCCGGCTGATCTCGGTCATCCACGATCTGATTTATCTCCAGCCCTGGCGCGTGCTGCCTCCGGCAAGATCCCCGTATCAGACGTTTGGGCGTGTGTACAGGCGGCATGTGGTGCCGAGGCTCGCTCGCCGCGCCGACGTCGTGCTGACCGTATCCCGATTCACTCAGCGGGAGCTGGTGGAGCAGTTCGGACTGTCGGAGCTGGACGTACACGTGATTCCGAACTCGATTTCGGACGACTGGTTCGTTCGCCCGCTGAGTCAGGCGGATCGCCAGCCGTACCTGTTCACCGTGGCGGGCGAGGTGCCCAGCAAGAACGTCGATCGTCTCCTGCAGGCCTTCGCATTGGCGAGGCCGAAGCTCGACGAGGACGTCAGGTTGCGCATCGCCGGGATCAAATCCGCGCATCACGAACATTATTTGCAACGCGCAGCTGCTCTGGGACTTGCGGGCCATGTCGAGTTGCTCGGGTATGTTTCCGAGAGGGAGCTGAAGCAGCACTACCGGCAGGCACGCGCATTCATCTTCGCTTCGTTGTCCGAAGGATTTGGCATTCCGGTGCTGGAGGCGATGGCTTCGGGTACGCCAGTCGCGTGCAGCAACACGACGTCCATGCCTGAGATCGTCGGCGGCTGCGGCCTGAGTTTCGACCCCTGGTCGGTTGACGATATCGCCGGACAGATCCGGGGGATATGGACCGGCGGCGAAACGTTCGAAGCGAGAGTCCGCGACGGTGTCGAGCGCGCGCGTCTGTTTTCGGAGACGAGCGTCGCTCCGTTGATTCAGCAATTCTGGGGACATTTGTTGTGACCACAGACAAGAAAAAACTGCTGGTGCTGACACCCAGGCTTCCTTATCCGGTGATCGGCGGAGACAAGCTGAGGATCTATCATCTGTGTAAGGCGTTGTCGCGCCAGTACTCGCTGACGCTGCTGAGCCTGTGCGAGACACGCGAAGAGGTGGACTGCGAGTTGCCTGACGACGGCGTATTCGACCGGGTCGAACGAGTCTTTCTGTCGAAGGCGCGTTCGTACATGAATACGCTGCTTGCGCTGCCCACGCGGACGCCGTTGCAGGTCGCCTACTACCGGAGTCGGGCATTTGCCGCGGCAGTCGAACGGTTGTTGCCCTCGCATGACGGCGTACTCGTCCATCTGGTGCGCTGTGCCGAGTACGTGCGCAAGTCGGACAAGCCGCGCATACTCGAAATGACCGATGCGATCTCGCTGAACTACAGCCGGGTCAAGCAGCTCAAGAACGCACGGGGGCTCAAGTCGCGCGTGCTCAGTCTCGAAGCGCAGCGCCTGGGTGAGTACGAGCGAACAATCGTCAATGACTTCGATTTGTCCGTGCTGGTCTCGCAGACTGATAAGGATTACCTCTTTCCCGGTTCGAACGCCGAGAACGTGATGGTGTGTTCGAACGGAGTCGACCTGTCCGGGTTGCCGTATTCGGTGCGAAGTACGGCAAGCCGAGTGCTGATCTTCATCGGCGACATGCGGACGGTCCAGAACGAGGACATGTGCCACTTCTTTGCGCAGGAGGTGTTGCCCTTGCTGCGCAAGCGTGCGGACTACCGGTTCAGGATTGTGGGTTCGATTTCCCCCGCGCTTGCCGAGCGGTTCCGGGCCTATGACGGAGTCGAGGTGACAGGGCGTGTTGCATCAGTGGCGGACGCCGCCAGAGACGGTGCAATCGGTGTGTGCCCGATGCGTATCGGGGCAGGCGTGCAGAACAAGATTCTTGAGTATATGGCGCTGGGGTTGCCTGTCGTGGCGACGTCGTCTGGACATGAGGGACTGCATGCCGAGGCCGGTCGGGATTTGGTGATAGCGAACACACCGCAGGAATTTGTTGATCAGATTGAGTCGCTCATGGGCAACGAGGCGGGAGCGGTTGAAATGGCAGCTCGCGCGAGAAGGTTCGTCGAGAAGGAGCACGGCTGGGCAAGCATGACTACTCCGCTGCTTGAACGGCTCGGTGGCCTCCTTGCATGAGGGCCCCACGGCAGGTGGTTGACTCCTTGAAATTCGACTGGTCCCGTTTGCAGCAGATTTCGTCAGTTCGGTGGACAGAATGGTTGCTGCAGTTCCAGCGCAGATGAGACTTCGAACTGCGCAGATTCGCGGTTGTAACGAGTGAGGTGACAAGGCTCGGGCCTTATCAATTTATAAGAGCGCGGACAACATTGATGCCGATCGGCTCTGGAGACCTCATCAGCGGCCTACCCGGCAGGACCCGGCTTCCGCGGCGTGAAGGTTGTCCATTCCATCTCGGTCAGGTGTGGACATTCGAAGCGATTGCTTGGATCGTAGACAAGCTGTACCAGGAACTCCAATCGGATTTGAAGCACTGGCCATGTGGAGCTGTCAGGCGGCAAGCTGAACGGTTACTGATGGTCTACGGGTTGAGCCGGCTGCGGCACGGTGTGAGGAGTATTGCGTTGTGGGCCCATCGTCACTTCCGTCACCATCAGACCAATCTTCTGATCCACTGGAAGCACGTCGGCGAAGACAATCGTGTTCATACCCGCTACGAGCGATGAAGTACTGACGCTGCCCCGCCAGATATAAGGGCCGACCTGCTCCAGTGCAACAGCATGTCCGTTTACGCTCGCATGCATCGTACGTGCGACAGGGCTGTCGACATCCAATGTTCTGACGGTTAGGGTGTAGTCGTAGTGCAGGGGCGCCAGCGGAAAGATCAACGACGCCTCGGGCGCGATCGATCCAAACGAGTTCTGATGGTTGATCCGCAATCCATCGGACCAACCATTGCCACGACAGAACTGCGAGTATCCCCACATCGAATCGGCGTGGCAGACGTACTCAGCTGCGTCGGGCTGGCGGAATAGAGGCCAGCTTGCCGATGGCATGCTGAAGTCAATCCAGGTCTTTTTGCGCGAACGATAACCTGTGTCGAATGTACTGTCGATCCTAATCACATCCACGTCTTTGGCATAGACTTTCAGCGATTCATTGGGACCATCGTTCAGCTTCAACTTCCAGAAACCGTCCTGATTACTGCACTGCCAGAACGGTATGGAATCGTTGGGCGGGAGATCCTTGCAAAGGAAGAATTGGTCGTCGGTGCGCTCCCGTCTCACGTTTGCGCCATCCTTGACTGTTGAAAAAAACACCCCTCCAAGCCAGCCAGTCAGCCCTGAGGTGTCGAACACTAGGTGGATGCGACGACTCGGATCTGCATGATCCGCAACGTAGGATGTGTATGGCCGGATAGTGTTGACGTAGGCGCGCGTGTACTTGTCAAATGCATACAATTGCTGGACGAACCCAAGTGAGATCGCGAGCGCCGCGACAATTGCAGTGATGATCGTGCGGTTGCCGAACAGCAGCCAAAACATGGCGATGACGGCTAGCGCCGCGCCGGGTGTGGCGCCCATGAAAGTGCGTTGTGTGATGAGGACATGCGAGACGGCTGGCTCAAATGGCAGATATCCCAGTATCGCGGCGACGATGCCGATAAGGAGCGTGCGGACGCTTCGCGTGCGATCTACCGTGATCGGCGTACGGGCGCCACTCAGCGCGAGTATGCAAAGCGCGACGGCGAATATTCCTCCGATGTAGGCATATCGCACAGTCTCCGTGAGCAGAATTCGCACGGTCGAAGACCAGGACTCGGAGAACAGGCGGTAGCCGGCCGACTCCCACAGATATTTTGCGTTGCGCACCAGCGAATGCAGGATACCTCCCTCGGCTAGGTCAGTCTGGTATCCCGCTTTGAATAAGTAGAGCGCATAGAAGAGGTACGCCGCGTTGGCCACCGGTGCGACGAGCCAAAGCGTGACCAATCCCCATCGCCTGCGTAGCAATAACCATGTCCGCCGTGTGCCGTATCGCGCCCAGATCAGACACGCCGGAAACACATAGAACGGCAGGTACGCCTCATAGATGAGGCCCCCGGTTGCGCAAAGCACCATCGAAAACGCGATCAGTCGCATCCGTTGGCGTACGTTGTGGGCCATTAGGCCGTAAACGCAGGTCGCGATGCCAGCCAGCATGAGCCCTCCGGCCAGTGAGATGTGCATGGTGCGCAAACTCATCTGCTGAGTGTCCGCCGGAAAGACGAGCACTAGCAGTCCAAAGGCGATCGCCAGCATGCGGCAGCGGAAAACAAAGTAGCCGATCCAGGCCGACGTCACGACCTTGAGCGAGCAGCCCAGCATCAACAGCAGGTGCATGCCCGCGAACGAATGCGGCGCGAGCGCTTTGGCCACGACGAACGGCGTGAGTTGGAGCGGCCGCACTAACCAGAGGTTGGCCAAGGGCTGGCCGGGGAATGACGCCCAGTAGTCCGGCAACCGATTGAAGAGGTCAAAGGAGCCCCATTCTTCGAGCATGGCTCCCATGGCGAACCCGAACGGATACCACAATGCCACCACCGCAAACAGCGCGGCACTGACGCTGGAAATGACAAATGTAGCTGCGCGTTTCGAGCGCCACGCACGCATTGTTGTTTTTATTTGCGTGGAAGTAGGCCTTGTCAATTGTCTTTACGGCAACAGTCTCGTTCGTTGCTGTCCCTGGCGCGTGATCCCCGCCCGCGCGGGTTTCGGCGTTTCGCGCTCACGAACAATGTAGACGGGACAGAAAATTTGTTCGTCATAAGTCCGTCCCCTTCGCTCATTTTTTTAGTCGTCGTGCGGGCACGCCGACAAACGTTCCGCTTTCACGGAGATCGGTGATTACGACACTTCCTGCACCGAGATTGATATTCTCGGCAATAGTTCGCTCGGGAATGACCTTGCTGCCAATTCCAAGGAACGAGAACGCGCCGACTTTGACATTGCCAGCAAGGGCGCATTGCGGAGCGATATGCACAGCTTTACCAATGTTACAGTCGTGGTCGATCGTTGCACCCGTATTGATGATTGCCAGCGAATCGATAGTGGACTCCGCATTGATCACCACACCGGCCATGACAGCGACGCCCTCGCCCCAACGCACACTAGGCGAGAGGATGGCCTTCGGATGAATTGCATTCGTCAACTTGTAGCCGATATCGATGGCAAAGGTCGCAAGGCGGTTGCGCAAATGATTGGAGCCAATTGCCACGAATACCCGGCGGTAGCCCGCCGCATGAAGATCCCTGAGATTTTCATCCCCTCTCAGGACCGGTACACCGACACAGTGATCAAGGGCGTCAGAGTCGCCTACGCAATAGGCGACGGTTTCACCCATTTCCCTGAGTATTTCAATGCAGACCTTTGCGTGACCGCCCGCACCGACTACGACGATTTTATCTTTCAACGGTCGACCCCTAGCCTTGCCCATGCGGTTGCCGAGGGACGTGCGAAAAACAGATTGGTGCTATCCGCTGCGACCAGTTCACCCCGCGTGACGGCTTCGAGTTCGCCTGTCTCTATATTAATTCGGCGAAACTGGTAGCCGAGACTTTCAAACGCGGCAAGCCATTCATCGATGGTATGGCTGGTTCGTCGCAAGTGAGAAGGACCGAACTCCGCAATCAGCGCGGCATCCGGATTGCGCTGCAGGGTCGCGCTCGCGCCTCTGATGACGTCGAGTTCAGCGCCTTCCACGTCGATCTTGATCAGCGTGACGGTTAGGTCGGAGGGCACGGCTGAGTCAAGCGTGACCAAATCGACCTCAATCTTGGGGGATGCTTCTGGTCCGGCTTCATGCAGGGCAAAGATCGAATGATGTCCACTTACCTCTCCCAAAAAGAGCGCGGATGTGCCGTCATGATCGGACACCGCAACCTCGTGAAGCTCGAGCATCCGGCTAAGTCCATTGATCCAGAACGAACGCTCCATGAGTTTGCGGGTTTCGGGAAAAGGTTCGAACGCGATGATTTTCCCTTGGCCATGCATTGCGCGCGCTGCGGCGAGCGAAAGTAGCCCGAGGTGCGCGCCCACATCGACGAATACGTCTCCGGGAGCCAAAAACCTTTCGATGAGCAGGCGCGTGCCTCGTTCCAGATCTCCGGAATCGAGTAACCCTGCTAATACGGCATGGTCTGAATCCGAGCAAAGCACATAGCCGACTTGCGACTTTAGAAGGACGGTCCCCGACTCGCTATGCACGGCCACACGCCTTGCTGACGCGTAAGAGTACTGTTCGATGCGATCCAACCGCGAAATCACCTCGGACAACTCCCGGAACAGCTGCTTTTTCGACTCCGTGCGTGCCGATGAGGACTCTTCGAGGATGGTCTCGCGGCTTGCCTGAATGGCCTGATGCAACCCCGCAGCAAACGCCCGAGTTTCGTCGAGATGCGCGTGTTGGGCATGCAGGATGATTTCCTTGCATGTCTGAATGGCGTGATGCAACCCCGCAGCATGCGCCCGGTCTTCGTCGAGATCGGTTTGCCGGAATTGCACCAATTGGTTTTGAATGCGGTTCAGATCTTCTCTCAGGCCAGCGGTGAGAAACGTCCTGGTTCGATGCGCGACAGGGCGTACAAACGGTCGCACGCAGCGGTAGATCACTTTCGCAAAGGGGCGCAAGACGTTCTTCAGCAGTACTTTGAGCGACGGAGTCAATCGGTTACGTTCAACCATGGGCGGCCGTCTCCCGCCCGAAATAAGCGTCGGTGACGGTGCCGGGGTCACCGTCCATCTTGATCGTCCCGTGTTCCAGCCAGAGTACCCGGTTACATGTATGGAGAATGAGTTCACGAGAGTGTGAGGCCAGCACGAGAATGTTAGTGGCTCTTACCATTTCATTCATTCGCTCTTCAGCTCGGTGTTTGAATCCTTCGTCGCCGACAGCCAGCCATTCGTCCATCAACAGGATCTCAGGGCGCACGATCGTTGCAACTGAGAACGCTAGGCGTAGGTGCATACCGGTCGAGTAGGTTCGCAGCGGCATGTCGATGAAATCGCCGAGCTCCGAGAACAAGATGATTTCCTCAATCTGCTTGTTCATCTCCGCCCGGGGTACGCCAAGCAGCGCGCCCCGAATGTAGATGTTTTCTCTGCCGCTGGCTTCGGGATCGATACCCAGCGAGATGTCGATCAAAGAAGCGATCTCGCCGTTGATCCGTGCGGATCCGGAAGAGGGTTCGTATATGCCACCAAGCAGTCGCAACAGAGTGCTCTTGCCCGCGCCATTGTGTCCGAGCAAGCCAACTCGATCGCCATCCGAAAGGCGAAATGTGAGGTTCTGAAGAGCGCGAACGATGACTCGCCCATCTCCATCCGCTCCAATCTGGCCGCCCGTCGCCACTTGCATGAGCCGTTTCTTAAGCGATCTGCCAGTTGCATTGTAAATCGCGAAATCGACGTTTACGTTTTCGAATTCTATTGATGCCATGATGCCTGCCGTTATAGCCAGTACGCGATGCGTCGCTTGTAGCGACCGTAGACGAGGAGGGTGATAGCCCATCCGATGATTGCCATGGAGCCCGCGCATGCCCAGTTTAGTGCTGTTGGTAGACCGCCCAGCAACGGCGCGCGCACGATTTCGATCAGGTGATAGATGGGATTGAGATTCAGCAAGTAGGCAGCGTAAGGCGAGGCGAGGGTCTTGGGTGCCCAGACGATGGGCGTGAGATAGAACACCACTTGCAGCGCACTGCTGACGATCTGCGCAAGGTCGCGAAAGCGCGTGCAGACCAGCGCAAGCATCAAGCCGAGCCATGCAAGGTTCAGAAGCAGGAGCAGAAAGCCGGGGATCGCCACGAAGATGCTCAGTTGCGGTGGCGTCGCCACGGCGAGCAAAACGAGCGGGAAGATCACCAGGTTATGGCCAAGGATCAGGATGTTGCGCCACATCATCCGCAAAATATGCACGAAGAGTGGTATCGGCAGCTGCTTGATGATGCCTTCGGCCGCAATGAAGCCGGAGCAGCTTTCGGTGATGACCGTCGAGATAAAGCCCCAGAGAATAATGCCTATCGAAAGGAACGGTAAGAACTGTTTAAGCGGTGTCTTGAAGATCGAACCGAAGACAACGCCAATGGTACCGATCAGCACGCCCATGCTGATGGTCAGCCAGAGTGGTCCCAACGCGGAGCGTCGATAACGCTGCCGAACATCCTGCCAGCCGAGCATCCCGACGAGCGGGAATCGGCGTATGGCAGCGGTGATGTCGCTGAGTGCGACTGAGGACGAGTGTTTCACTATAACTATCCGAAATTAATGTCAATAGGTTGCGAATGCTCAGTCATCAACGTCCGGGGAGTGTAATACGCCGATGTGCGCCGGCGGCACGGTTGCGCAGCCGGCCGCAACTTTCGAGACTGGATTTTAGCTGCAGTCGTGACCACCTGAGTGTCCTGAAGCGAGAGGAAAAGCTGGCTAGTGAGGTCGGTACCAACGGTGCGCAAGTAAATATTACCGAAGTGCGTCGAGGCATACTTTGGCGGTTTATATCGTCGCACTGCCTGCCAAGTCTGTTACCAGCTTATGCAGGAGGCATTGCTTACGAAATCGTGTACAGGATTTTAGTCGAAACGCTGACGACGGCTTCTTGCGGGATGATCGCAGAGCACTTTGCGTGCGCCTACGCAGATCGAAAATCCACGTCGCGCGTTGCGTACCGTTCACGTCGCCTGCGATTACCTCGATTGCGACGAAGTCAAGAGTGATTCGCGGGACGCTGTTCGGAAGCGAGTGTGGCTGATGCAGCGCGACTGTCTAGTTGACGCACACACATCTGCCACACGGCTTCGTCCGCAAGGCCGTGTAAGGCGGCGGGTCTAATGATCGCAGCGTAAGGGGGCGGGGGCACGGGCCGCAAGCGCAGGCGGGCGTGGCACACACTACACGCCACAATATTGTGACTATCTATACATTATACTGGCCACGAAGTGCGGGCACGCTCCGAATCGCCGCCTTCCTGAAGGATCCAGGCGTGCATGCGGTACGGATATCCCATGACCGGTCGCTGGAAGGGCGCCGTCAACGATAGCTATCGCGCTCACCCGCTGGGGCTGAATGCCAGTCATGGCGCGAATAACCCATTGAGCCGACAACTAATCGCTTTATGCGACTGTCGTGGGCTTTGTTCGGAAGCCCGTGTGGCAACGACGGGTTTGATGGTCGAAACCCGGGAAGTCAGGTACAAAGGAAGGAGCAGGACCGATTCAACAGAAATTCCGATGTTATACAAGGTCCGGCAGTGTAGCGACTAGCCTCGCAAGCACACGAAAGCCGGCTGAAACTCACCGTGCGTTGGCACTGCGCCACAATTCCAAGTAAACATTACGCAATGAACAGAATTTCGGTAGCTCAACCTACTCTCAACGGCAATGAGCGCAAGTATGTTCTCGATTGCATTGACAGCACCTGGATCTCCTCCGCTGGAAAGTACATCGGCGCCTTCGAACGGGCTTTCGCAGAGTTCTGTGGCGTCAAGCATGCGATTGCGACTAACAACGGTACGACTGCGCTACATCTTGCCTTAGTGGCGCTCGGGTTGCAATCGGGTGACGAGGTGATTATTCCTACCGTAACTTACATCGCAACAGCAAATGCCGTTCGCTATTGTGGCGCGACGCCGGTGCTCGTCGATGTGCAGGCGGAAACCATGAACATCGACCCGGCGGAGATCGAAAAGAAGATCACGCCGCGTACGAAGGGCATCATCCCGGTTCACCTGTACGGCCACCCGGCCGCCATGGACGCAATCAGCGTGATCGCTCGCAAGCACAAGTTGTGGGTTGTCGAAGACGCTGCTGAAGCGCACGGCGCGGAGGTGCACGGGCGTAAGGTCGGTTCATTGGGCACTTGTGCGACCTTCAGTTTCTTCGGGAACAAGATCATCACGACAGGCGAAGGCGGCATGGTCACGACGGATGACGACGAGCTCGCTGAACGCCTGCGACTCTTCCGCGGCCAGGGTATGGATCTCAAGCGTCGCTACTGGTTCCCCGTCGTCGGCTATAACTACCGCATGACAAATATCGAGGCGGCGCTCGGCCTGGCTCAGTTGGAGAACATCGAACCGGCGCTCGCATTTCGTCGCAAGCTTGCCGGCTGGTATAACGAGGAGCTCACCGACCTTGCAAACGACCTGGTGCTGCCGAAGCAGGACCCGGACACGAGGCACGTTTACTGGATGTACACAGTATCGCTCAAGGCGGGTGACGCCCAGCGCCGGGACTCCGTGATGAAAATCATGGACGAAGAAGGCATCGAAACGCGGCCAGTCTTCTATCCGATGCATGTGCTCCCCCCGTACCTGGAATCGACGCATTACCCCGTTGCCGACACTTGGTCGCAGCGCGGTATCAATCTGCCGACGCATCAGGGCCTTAGCCGCAGCGACGTCGCCCGGATAGCTAGCGCACTACGCAACGCACTTGGCAAATAAATGAAGGTCGCCTTGGTATCCACCTTCGTTCCGTTTATTCGGGGCGGCGCGAGAAATATCGTCGAATGGCTCGAACATGCCCTTCGCGAGAAAGGGCATCACGTGGAAATCGTCTATCTGCCGGAGGTCGACTCGCCCGACACGCTGTACCAGCAAATGGCAGCGTTTCGATGGGTCGACCTGTCTTCGGCTGATCGTGTCATCTGCTTCAGGCCTCAGGCGCATCTGATCAGGCATCACCATAAGATCCTGTGGTTTATCCATCACATCCGTGCGTTCTACGATCTGTGGGATAACGATTTGTACAGAGGTTGTCCGGATGACGAGAAGCATAGAGGGTTCAGGAAGGCGCTTCACGAAGCCGACACGGCAGCCATTCTGGAGGCTAAGCACGTTTTCACGAACTCTAGGGTCGTTTCCGAAAGACTAAAACGCTACAACAACGTGAGCAGCGAGGTTTTGTACCCTCCTGTATTCAAACCTGAGCGCTTCTTCTGTCGGGACTACAACGACGAGATCGTCTATGTCTGTCGGGTGGAGCACCACAAGCGTCAACATTTGCTCATCAGCGCAATAGCGCAAACGATGACGCCCGTACGGTTGCGAATTTGCGGCTCCAGTGCGGGCCCCGGCTATCCAGATGAACTCCGCCGGCAAATTGCGTCGCTGCAAGTCGAGAATAAGGTCTCGTTCGAAGATCGATGGATCACGGAAGACGAAAAGGCGGAGATTCTCGCCGATTGCCTGGCAGCAGCTTACTTGCCGGAAGACGAGGACTCATATGGCTATCCAAGTGTTGAAGCGAGCCACGCGTCGAAGGCCATCATCACCACGACAGATTCAGGGGGCGTTGTCGAACTCGTTACCGACGGCTTGAATGGATTCGTGTGCGAGCCGGAGCCGCAAGCACTGGCCAACGTGATGGACCGGCTGTTCATTGATCGGCAACTCGCAAGAACGATGGGACAAAACGCACAGAATAGACTTGAAGAAGTGAAAATCTCGTGGTCTCACGTTATAGAGAGACTTCTCGCATGAAGGTGTTGATCGTCAACAACATGGCGCCGTTCGTATGGGGTGGTGCCGAAGAGCTTGCGGCCAATTTGCAGCGCAATCTGATCATCAATGGACATGATGCGGAGGTCATGCGGATTCCGTTTCAATGGGAGCCTGCGACACGCATCCCTTCTCAAATGCTGATGGTCAGAGCTTTTGAGTTGTGGAATGTCGACCACGTTATTGCGCTTAAATTTCCAGCCTTCTACATCAGGCACCCGAAGAAGACACTTTGGCTCCTGCATCAATACAGGCAAGCCTATGATCTTTTCGATGCCGGTCAGACAAACCTTCCACCCGGTTCCGCCGGTGAGGAATTGAAAGCGCTCATTACGAACGCGGACAATCAGGCCTTCGCGGAGAGTCGCCGGATTTTTACCAATTCTGAAGTGACAAGGCAGCGCCTCAGTAAATATAACGGATTTGATGCGGATGTCTTGTTGCCGCCGATTAACAATCCTGAGCTGTTCTCCAATAAGGAAAACCGAGGCTACGTCTTCGCAGGCGGCCGTGTTAACGGCATGAAGCGACAGCATTTGCTGATCGAGGCGATGCGACACGCTAGTCCAAATGCGAAGCTCGTTGTCGCGGGTCCGCCTGATACCCCTGCAGATGCGCAAAAGCTCGAGCGAATGGTACGTGAGTACGGCCTTAGCGATCGCGTCAAGCTGGACCTTCGCTTTCTGCCGCGCGAGACATACGCTGAGTACCTGAATCATGCGGCGGCCGTTGCATACTTACCATTCGACGAAGATTCGCTCGGCTACGTCGCGATGGAAGCGGCGACAGCAAAAAAGGCTTTGCTTACGACGACTGACAGCGGTGGAATTCTTGGTCTGGCGAAAGACGGGCGATCGGGATGGGTGACGGAACCCGTGCCAGATGCATTAGCAGGCGCTATTGACGAGATCGTTGCCAAGCCGTCGGTGACCCAAAGCTACGGCGAGGGCGCGAATGACATCTGGACGAGCTTTGGCATTACCTGGCCCTCTACTGTGGAGGCTCTTCTGCAATGAATTTCCTCCTTTTTACGCCAGTCAATAAGGCATCGGCTATCGCTCGCGTATCGTGCCTGCTTACGCAGGAACTCTTTGACCAGGGGCATCATGTCATTGTCGTCGCGACTGAGCGGACACCGTCTGAGCGCGGGGATCGGCGCGACTTCGCAGCAGAAGTCGTACCCTGGACGGACGAGGAGCGGATTGTACGTGAGTCGTCGCAAGCTCATTTTTGTGTCTACCAAATCGGAGACAACTACAACTTTCACTGTGGCGCAATCAAATGGCTAAGTGAGTTACCGGGTGTAGTCTGCCTGCATGACTTCTACATCGCGCATCTTTTTCACTCCTGGGCTTCAGAGAACCCCGATAAAGGGAGAAGTGTTCTACGGCATTGGTGCGGGGAATCAATTGCGTCTCGTTTCTTCGAGATGGCGCAATGCTCGGATTTCATTGAGCAGACAGCCGACGAGGCTCCCCTAACAGAGTGGGTTGCATCACAGGCACTCGCCGTAATTACCCACAGCAAATGGGGCCTCCCGCGTGTTCAATCGGCGTGCGCGGGCCCCATCAGGGTCGTTCCTCTGCCCTATAATAAGACAGCCACTCAGCTGCCGGAAGCCGGCAATGAGGGAGACGAAAATCGCCTCTCTCTGCTTACGGTCGGCCACATCAACGCAAACAAGCGCGTCGCAAGCGTCATCCGCGCAATTGCCAGAAGTCCGTCGCTCCGGCGCATGATTACTTACCGGTTGGTCGGACCCATTAGTCACAAAGCCGTTTTAGAGCTTTCGGGGTTGGCAAACGCGCTCGGGGTGAAGCTATTGATCTCAGGGGCCGTCGACGATGACACGCTCGCACACGCCTTTGCGCGAGCCGACATAGTTAGTTGTCTGCGCTGGCCTAGTCTGGAAGCCGCATCCGCGTCCGCCATCGAAGCCATGCTCTGGCGCAAGCCGATTATCGTGACGGACACGGGCTTCTACCGTGAAATTCCCGATGCTTTCGTTACAAAGGTCTCTGTTACCGACGAAGTCTCGGATATCGGCGCCGCACTTGATCGGTTAGCCAAGTCGCCTTCCGAACGTGCGTCAATGGGCGGACGCGCCTGGCAGTGGGCCACTGAAACGTATTCTGCAGAAAAATACGCGCGCAGCCTGGTGGAACTGGCCGGCGCCGTGCATGAGGAGCGCCCCGTTGCAGTTGCAAGGGCATTCTTTGCGAAGGTTCTCGCGGATTGGAATGCCAGTCCTGATCATCGCTGGTTTGACCAGACACTGGATCTGCCTGGGCAAACGATCTGAGCGGGGCCCCAAAATGCACAAGAGTCCACGAACAACCAAGAGCTAGGTCGTGTTGCACACTGAGAGCCGGAACCGTTAGCACGCGCTAGCCGATTCTGCCCGCGCCATGGGTTTGCTTCAGGTGAAATCATCGCTGACGACCGCGGACGTTCAGGGTCGCACGGTTTCGCGCGGCTCGGATTCTTGTTTCCGATCGTGTCGATGTGCGCCGAGGCGGTTGGCGTCGTATTCTGACTCGAACCGTCATGACTTGGCGAAGTGGGTAGCGTTGGGATCGTAGAGATGCATGCGCTGGTTAGCACGGTCGTGGGTGATGACGACCCAGTACTCGGCATTGCGCCCCTCCGCGCAGGCGGATCGAATGGCGGGCGGCCTACGTACCACACGCGAGTCTGGAGATGAACGCATCCGGCACGAGCGGGAGCATATGCGTTTGAGGGCCGGCAAGTCCGGATGTGTGCTCTTCGATGACGCGAAGTCCGCTATTGGCGAGCGAGACGCCTTCGGCAAGGTTGACGTATTGAATGGAACAAGAAGTTGCTTACACTGGCAGAGACATGCAGCAGCTTTAATAAGTTGCTCGCGCCGACCGTTATGGACGGTGGCTGAGGGAGCGGCAAAGAGACAGCCGCGCCGTGCACGCATCAATTGAGGACACTTGCGCATTGAATCGGTTCACGCGCCTATTTGGATTAGGCGCTAACCCAGATCGCCAATCACAAAATCATCCGCAGCGGTGAGTTCCTGCCTAGGTGTGGCAAGGTGCACACGCTAGCCGGACCGCTGAATCCCGTTACCTGTACGGCAGATAGCGTTCACGCAGACTGAAATTGAACTGAAAGAACGGATCGTCCACTACATCCCGCAACGCACAGGCTCGACCGCGCCGCGGCAACGTAAGCAAGCTCGCCAAGTTCGGTGGTTATCGTAGGAATACTGTCACGTGGAGAGGAATGCGACGTTTGACCGATATCCAGCTTGGCTATGAGTTCGCGCTAAAGGGAAGTGGGTAATTGCAAGGATCGCTGCTCGCCTACCGTTGGTCGAACTGATGCACCAGTCCATCGAATTCCTAATCCTTCATCACAGCGCGCTAGGCCAAGAGTTTCCGCATTCAAGGTAATGGTCTCTGCATTATTAATCGACAAGATCGATTGATTTTTAGTGGTGGCTAGTTGCATTGTTCCCGAGAGCGGCAGATTGTGAGCCTGAATATCGGGCAAGCGAAACCATTTTCCGCCGTCATGTCGCCAGACTGAAAGAGTAGATGTCTCCCCTGCCGGCTGCAACAAAAACGCAGCCATGCATTGATCGCTACCTTTGCCATGGTAACCAAGAACGGCTGATACATGGGCGCCGGAAGGGGATTCAAATGCAAACGTGAAACTTAACTCTGACTCGCATGGTGTTTGTTTGATTAGTAAACACAGTTGATCGACTCCTGCTTGTTTTGCACCGTCGGCCTGCATGGCTGGCGAACCGAATATCGCTTCGTAGTCCGACCATAGCTGTCTGTTCTGAAAAACCGTGGCTGCCGCTGACAGCCGCGTCCTTGCTAGGTCTTGGTGCGCATTTTTTGCGAGAAGTGATTCAAGATCTTTGAGTGGATGACCGTGATGTGCGTCATCGGCCTCATCCAAAATTCTTACTTCATGGACTGCACCATAGGGACCTAGGCAGATATAGTCAACGCTTTGCCAGTTACGTTTGTCAAGAATCCAGAGACCGCTAAGAGAGCTTCGCCTGAGATCGCGATTCGTTTTCTGGCTCTCTCCGACGAGAACGTAATCGCGGGTTGCTGCCAATCCGCGCGTGTACATTGCAGAGCCGGATTCCCAAAGTGGCGTTTGACTATCCAGATCAATCAGGCTGCCGTTCTCGGAATGGCAGCTGATGCGCTGACCGTCGCAGGTGATCCAGATATTATGCAAGCCTGTCCTTGCCCCCAGCGGCTCAACTGAGAGCAGTTCCAGGTTCGGGTATGCAAAGGTCGCAAGCTTTGAACCACGGGAGTGAGCATGCGCCACAACATAGAGATGGTTGCCTCGCAAGAAGACCGAATTCAGATGATCTCCGGTGATGTCGTCTAGGGAGATGCGGTCCCAACGTGCTGAACTGATACTGGCTTCCTGGAACAGATTCGGCTTCTTGAAGTCGAAGACACTGATGACATTCCGCCCCGTATTGGCGCAAATAACATGACCATCTGGGGCGCAAACTATTTGATGTGGCTGCGACAAAAAAAGACGACTCGACATCGCCCCTTTAGATAGCCAACCTCTTTCAGACTGCGCATAGTCAGCAATCCCAACTAGGTCTGCGTTGTTCAAGCCACTATGAGAGAGCACAAGTTCCTCATTTTCGGGAAACCAAGAAATGCCGTAATACTCCGGACGACTGTGTTCCAACGGTTGAACGCGGCCTGACTGTAAATCGACCAAAAGCAGCCATCCCGTTGTGGAGACAGTTACGTACCTCATTCTGATTACTTACCTCAAAAAACGTGACTATTCAATTGCTTACGGTCATTGAAGCTGGGGGAGGAATGCTGATCAAGCAAGAGCGCGGCTGGCGGGAAATAAGCAGTCCTTGGTCGAGCGCCTGCCGCCAATACGATATATCGCTCGGACCGCACACGCGGGCGAAGGATCAAATGCCCTGACGCCGGAAACTAAACTTCTTGTGCCCGATGTAACTGGAAAACACTGGAACAATGACACCCACCAGATGGGCAAAGTCTCGCTCATGCCAATGCATGCCGATCCTGGGAAAGACGTAGTAGGCTAAACCGACGCTGACTACCCAAGTCTGAAATACCGCGACCAGGTTAACCAGGGTGAAGAAGAGCGCCGAGCGCACTGTGGATTGCGTGCTTTCCGTGAAGACGAACACTTTGGCCAAGATGAAGGCCGTGACCATACCCGTCAAATAGGCGACGACGATCGCCGCTGAGTAAGGCATCCATATGTTGTACACCATCCGGCTTCCCCAGTTGACAGCCGCAGCAAAGCCGCCAGTCAGCAGGAAGAGCAGAAATTTTCTGGAGACCATGCCGTGTTTCGTCGATTGGAGTATTTCCGTCATACCATTTTTGCCATATTGCGCGCCAGCCCAATGCTTTCTGAAATGCCACGGTCTTCCGGGTAGTAATACGAAGTATCGGCGACGAGCAGGCCCTGTACGGGCAATTGGATCGGCGGCAGGCGATCGGCGAACCCGGGCTCGCATACCGGTTGCGCGAAGCGGTAACGGCTTGCGCGAACATCGATGAAATCGTCTGGCGTGATGGTCGGATTGATTTTCATCAGGTAGCCCTTCACCTTATCAATAAATACCGAGTCCGGCTGTTGATAGACTGGATGTTCTCCGGGCACGTAGTACGGTACGTAGACGATGTGATTGTCGAGCGGACGCAGGTTCGTATATTCGACTATCCCTGGAATATCCATGTCCGGATCATTGGTGTTGAGCCAAAAGTTCTCGGTAACAGACTTTCGCAACTTCGCAATTACGCAAACTACGGCGACATTCTTCACACTCGCGAATTTTGCCAAAATGTCTTTGGGAAGATCGGGCATTACGCGGGGAACGTAGGGGAGAGGAATGGTGCTGATGACCTTGTCAAAGGCGTACGATTTGCCGCCTGCCTCGACGCCAGTAACCTTGCCATGCTCAATGGAAACCTTGCTGATGGGCGTGCCGAGTTTGAATTCGCCGCCATTCGCCTCGATATACCGGCGCATGCCTTCGAGCAGGGTATCGGAGCCGCCCTCGAGATAGCCCAGCTTTTCCTTGAAGATGTTATAGCGCGACCGTCCAATACGGCGAACACGGCTCCAGATCCATGCTGCGGAAAGGCTACGTGCGTAGTCGTAGAACTTGTAATCGAACAATCTGCGCCACAGCACTTCCCAGGCTTCTTCTCCCACCCAGCGACGGATCCATTCGGTAGCTTCGAGCTTGTCGAGCGGTTTCCAGTCGTCGCGCCGCGTGCATAGAAATGCATGCAGTCCGTACCGCAACTTAGCAACTAGACTGAGCCCTTTGAACTTCAGCAACGCGATGGGGTTGCCCCAAGGCTGCACGCGATCTTGGTAGAAGTACCCCATCTTCGTTTCGCGCCAGCGCATCTTTTCCTCGAGGCCAAGTTCCTGCAGCACCTGCAGGAACGCGTGATCGGAAATGGCATGAAAGTGGTAGTAACGTTCGATCGAGAGGCCACCGAAATCGAAGCATGCGGCCATACCGCCGACACGGTCGTCCGCTTCAAAGATGACGGGCTTGCGACCATCCTTGACGAGCTGATAGGCCACGCCGAGCCCCATCGGGCCAGCTCCGAGAACGGCAATGCGGTCTGCACTCATCGAGTTAGAACTCCAGGGCGATATGGCTGTAGGTCGGGTCGTTGAAGGTTTCGGTCATAGCCTTGTCCAGCGGCGTAGCCTTGATGCCGAAAATACCTTCCCAGTCGATGACCTCGAATTCATCGCCGGCAGTGAGTGCTTTCAACTGGTCCGCGGTGAACGGCGGGTTCTTGTCGAAGAGTGCGTAAATCTTGAGCAGCACATAGAACAGGCTGTAAGGGATTTTGACGATCGCGCAGCGCGCGTGCGTCGCGCGTTTGATCTGCCGGATGAGGTCGATATAATCGATGCGCTCTAACCCGGTGATGTTGAATGCACGGCCGACCGTCGCGGATCGAATACAACTGATGATGACGTTGCAGAAGTCGCCCACGTAGAGAGGCTGCCGCATATATCGGCCGCTGCCGGGAATCGGGAATACAGGCATGCGACGCATGAATCGTGACAGCCAGCCAAGGTGCTTGCGGTCAAACCATCCGAACATCAGGGTCGGCCGAAGGATGACGCAGTTGATGCCTGAAGCGGCAACAATCTCTTCCTGTTCACGTTTGGTCTCGGTGTACCAATCGTCCCCGACAGAGTTGACCACCGATGAACTGATGTGCACCGTATGGGGAATAGCGTAGCGCTTGATCACCTCAAGTACGTTCTTCGTGGAAGTGATGTTGTTGCGCACGAACGGTTCTCGTGTCGGAGCGCCGATCTGGGCTTGCAGCATGACGACCGTGTCCGCATGCTCAAAGTACTCATGCCACTCGCCGGGCTCTGCGAGGTCGGCGTAAATAGCGTCGACGTCTGGATGAACCTCTCGCAGTACCTTCAGGTTTGCTTCATGCTTGTCCAGCACGACGATGTTCGTGTATCCGTGCTGCTTCAAGCGAGCAACGAGATTCTGACCGACGAGGCCAGCTCCCCCGGGGAGGACGATACGGGTGTCATTCATGATTTCGTGCTATTGCGTAAGAAGTGCGGGCTCGCTGCAAACCTTTACAGTGACAGGCGCTTGAAGACAAACTGCGGCAGCGAGCGAATGATCAGCATGATCAGCGCCCAGAAGCGGGGCGTGTAAAGCACGTCCTTCTTCTGCTCGATTGCAAGAACGATGTCTTTTGCAACCTTGTCGGGCGAGGCGACCAGCGGGCCGGGCAATGGTAACCCGGCAGTCATGGAAGTCGCCACAAAGCCGGGTTTGATCGTAACAAGATGCACCCCTACCTTGTAGAGCCTGGCACGCAAGCCTTCGCAGAACGCGGACAATGCGGCCTTAGCACTTCCATACAAGTAGTTGGACGGACGACCACGGTCGCCAGCAACCGACGTAATCACCCCGATTACACCGTGCCGCGCTGCTTCGAGCGTGTTCGCAATGAGGGTCAGCAAGGCGATAACCGAGGTGGCATTGGTATTGAATTCCTGCACGGCTATGGCGGGATCGGACTGGCAACGCGCCTGGTCAGGTAGCGTGCCGGGTGCGATCAGCACGATGTCGGGTGCGCCGCTGAACGTGTGCTGGCAGTATTCGAGCATGGCTGCGTGCGAGTGCCCCAGGTCGTTAATATCGAGTGCGTGTGTGGTCACGAGCGCCGCGCCGCGGGCTCGCAAATCATCGGCCACTTGCTGCAGGCGATCCACGTTGCGGGCGACCAGAAACAACTGGGCGCCGCGTCCTGCCCAGATTCGTGCACAGGCCATCGCTATGCCTGAAGTTGCACCTACTATCAGTATTTTGTTCTGCATACTCATGTGTGGGCTACTCGAGCCCAGAAGCTAGAAAGCAGCGCGGGATCGCGCAGTGTTTCGAGTTGTTCCCAATTCGGGTAAGCAGTTCGGAAGTCCTCGCCCGACATATGCGCATCTTTGGCGGGATAGATTCTGCCCGCGGCATCGCGTACGATCGTATCGAGGGTGGAGAACAGCCTCCGGTTCTGCTCGTCTCGCTGTGGAAAGTCGAGTGCGAGCGATGTGCCTTCCATCGGGAACGAAAGCAGCCCCGGCGATCGGATATCGCCACAACGCTTGAGCACGGCGAGAAACGACCCGCTTCCGCTTGCAGCAATCGCGCGCAGCATTTCGTGCGTGGCATCGCGGGCAACCGGGCGCGGGACGACGCATTGATATTGCTGGAAGCCTTTACGCCCGTAAATCCGGTTCCACTCGAGCAGGCCATCAAGCGGGTAGAAGTAGCGGTCGTAGCTGACGCTCGTACGGACTTCACGCGTCAGTTGGCGATGATAATACAGGCCATTGAAGGCGCGTAGTGTCACCTTGTTGAATATTGGCGCCGGAAAGGTAAATGGCACCGTGCGTTTTCCCCGTCGATCCACCTTTAGTGGGCCCCGTCCAGCGTGATCGCCCACCATAAAGATGCCGCGACCGAGATGTTCGCCTCGCCCCAGACAGTCCACCCAGGCGACGCTATATTCATGCGAGGGGTCGAATTTCTCAGAGAGCGCGAAGAATTCGTCCAGGTTGTCAAATCGGATGCTGGTCACGTCGATCTGGCTGGACTGAATGGGCATCAACTGAATCTCCGCCCACAGGATAAATCCAGTGAGACCCAGGCCTCCGACCGTCGCGGCATAGAGTTCGGAATATGTGCTGGGTCCGCATTCGAGCATGGCTCCGTCGCTCCGGGCCAGCATGAAGCGGCGCACGTGGCGACCGAACGTGCCGCGCAGGTGATGGTTCTTGCCGTGTACGTCATTCGCGATTGCGCCGCCCAAGGTCGCGTATTTAGTTCCGGGTGTGACAGGCAGCATCCAGCCTCGCGGTATCGCGACTTCCAGAATCTGCTCTAATGTGATTCCAGGTTCTGCACACAGTACGCCGGTTTCCCAATTCGCTTTGATCAGCCGATCCAGTGACCGGGAGCGCAGGACATGGCCCGAAGCGGCGAGGCAACTGTCGCCGTAGCTTCTGCCGTTGCCGAATGCGAGCGTCGTCCGATGTCCGCGGATGACGTCCGCCCATGTCTTGAACAAGTCGTTTCGCCACACGATATTATGTGGCGTCTGCGGCTGGACGGGGTAGCGCCCCCACGAAAGCACTGTACTCATCGCTTAGACGGCGGCCCAGAAAACCAAACCGCACAGCCCGACCACGACGAGGCTAAGCCGGTCGCGCACCGCGAAAATGATGGGGTCGTCCTGCATGTGACCTCGATGCGCGATGATCCATGTGCGGCTGATCCAGTACAGCAGGAGGGGGCAAGCTAACCAGATCAGTTGAGGGCGGCTGTAGAGATGTGCAGTGTTCGGATCCTGGATGTACAGAGCTAGCACCAGCACCGACAGATATCCTGAAGCACAACCCAGAGACGAGACCATCTCGAGGTCGTTGGCAACGTAGCCGCGTCCGCGTGACTGGCTTAGCCCGCGCTTCTTCATCGACAGTAGCTCCGCGTAGCGCTTGACGAGAGCGAGACTGAGGAAGATGAACATCGAGAAGGCCAGTAGCCAGAACGTCAACTCGGTGCCGATCGCGGTTGTGCCCGCAACGATGCGAACCGTGTAGAGCATCGCAAGCACGACCACGTCGACCATCACCAGTCTCTTGAGTGCGGTCGAATAGGCGAGCGTCATTGCATAGTAGCCAAGCAACACGACCGAGAAGCGCCACGGCAGCGCGACGATAGCCAGCGCGAAAGCGCCGGTGAGTAGGGCCGGAAAGGCGACGAGACCCCACACGAGCGGTAGCGCGCCGCAAGCGAGCGGCCGCCGGCACTTTGTCGGATGGTGCCGGTCGTCTTCAAGATCAAGCAGATCATTGAGCAGATATACGCTTGAAGCGCATAAGCCGAAAGCCACAAAGGCTAGTACCGCATTTCCGATCAGATGTGGCGACGACAGCATATGCCCGGCGAGGAGAGGCACAAAGATCAGTAGGTTCTTTAACCACTGGTGCATGCGAAGGGATTTCGCCCAAGTCTTGAGGACCGGGGGGCGGTATTCGAATACGCGCTCGACGTTGCCGGTTTTCTCCGCCGAGCGTCTGACGACGTTCGGGGCGTTGACAATATAGGCCCGGCTGGCTGCTTGCCAGACGGGGAGATCGTCCCGGGAGTTACCCGCATAGTCGAAGCCTTGCTCGCCGAATCTTGCCACGAGTTTGTCTTTTTTCCTGTGCGAGGACAGATTGACTTGATCGTCCGTCGCAAAGACTTCGTCAAACAGTTTGAGATGTTGAGCAATCGCCTGCGCGTATTTCTCGTGACTTGCGGTCGCGAGCACGATCGTGCGGCCATTTGCGCGCTCCTGCTTGAGCCATTCGATGACTTCAGGGTCGTACGGGAGCACGCTGACGTCGAGTTCGGTTTCGGTGGCAAGCTTCGACTTGAGTGCAGGTTTCCCTCCTTGCATCAGCCATCGAAGCGGATCGAGGAAGCGCAGCGGGGAGGACTTCAGGTAAGCGAAGCCGGATTCGATCAGGACATCGGAGCGAAGCAAAGTCCCATCGAGGTCAACAACGAGCGGTCTGCTGATCATATGTAATTGCCACCGGTGGTTTACTGAAAACGGACACCATTAGCAGACGTTTGTGAAAGCGCTTGTAAACCGTCCTCAATGAGCCAGGCCGAATCCATATAACGAGATCCCAAGTGTCCGAGGATCGCTGGAAACTCCGGCGGCCTTGGGCGAGACGACATCAGGGTCGACGAATTTTACATCCAGTCGATCACTCTTTACGGTTCCGAGTGGGATGCGAATCATCTGCCGGGGGGCACTTGCGTCAAAAATGGTGCGGTATGCCGGCGCATCGTTGACGTAAATCGAGAGATGCTGGGCGTAACTCGGACGAGGGAGAAATACGCCGAGATCCAGTTGCAATGTTCCCGAGAATCCCTTTCTTACTTTGAGCATCAGGTGCGCCTCGTTCGATTGCATCCAGACAAATTCCGACTCGACCGAAGACCAGCCGTCATTGAGGACGGAGTCGAAGATGTCCGGTGTTTTACCGACAGAGACGAAACCAAGTCCTGAAAGATCGTCCGGATATTTTCTCAGCAGCAGGCCGGCGCCTTCAATGTCGGTCGGGGCACGATTGCCAGTCGACAGACTGGAAACCTCGTATTGCTGGTTGTTTGCAATTTCATCCGGTGTGCACTTCGCGTCTTTCGTAAAAAGAATATGCCAGTTTTTTCTGATGCAAATTAATTCGTTGTCGTGCCGTTTCGAGTAGATTGCCAATCCTACGGTTTTGGACCATATATCGCCCCAGTTTGCGCCGCTATCAAGGTTGAGTACGATTCGTCCTTTCTGCTTTATTTGTTCGAGCGAATTATACAGATTAACTATATCTGGCTGGTTATAGGAGCCCGCGTAATCGGGAGTGTTGTCTATCTTCTTTGCGGTAACGATCAGCAGTGCAGGTATTGCAATTATTAACAAAAACGCAAAAAAAGCGGACGTAGAGGCACGCATGACCAGAACGACCGCGAGGCTCGCAGCGAGGGCAGGAACGGAATAATAAAAATAGCCGATATATCTCTGGTCGAGTTGATCCACGCCGAACTTCGAATAAACAAGCATGGCCACCGTGGCCGAAAGCAGCGTGGCCAACAAGGCCAGAATGCCGTCGGAAATTGTGCGGCGTTTTGCATAGATACCGACAGCGAGAAGCGCAACCATGATTAACATGGCCGAATCGAATATGGCAACGTGTCCCCAAAATTGTCCGGTATATCCGATTGATACATCTAGCGTATTGGCATGATGTTGTTTGCCAAATGCTATATAATCTGCAATTGGGCCGGGGAAGTGGCGAGCGGTCTCGACAATAAGTGGAACAAAAAATAAAAATAACACCAAAATTGCACGAATGACCGGCCGCGCATTCGTCTTCCAGTATTCTTGGTCGAAAATATATTGGTTGCGTTCGAGTTTGTTATGGGCGAGGTGGTTATAGAGAGCGAGCAGCACAAAGATGACACCAAGCGTGGAAACGAACGACACATGTCCGTTAATCAGGAATCCAGTGCTCAAACTCAGCGGCATGAGCATGTCAGTTTTCCCCGATGCGAATCTAGAGGCAGAGATCAGCATGACTGCAAACGGGAAAAAGTAGAGTTCGGGAAACCACATTCCAGCAAAGAACTGGAAATTCTGATAAGCGACGATGCACAAGAAGGCGGCGGTTACAAAACCTGCGTCACGAGTCGATCCGAGAATTTTCCTGAGCATCCGAAAAAAAATCGTGATCCAGGCGGCGTTATATAGAATAACTGCAACCAATTGGCCGGAAAGCGGAGAGGGGAGAATATGTGTCCAGTCGAAAAAAAGCAGTTCGCCTACTGCGAGCACATAAAGAATTGCGGGGCCAGGATGGTTAAATCCGACCCGGGAATAGTTTCCAACAAAAAGATTGAGTTTCTTCGCTTTCTGAATTAAAAGACTATTTGCCGCAAAATCCCCGACTTCGTGCGAAGTCACATTAATCAGAGTCCAGTTAATCCAGAGTAAGATGAATGCAATGGTAGAAAAAATCAATAAATCAAGAATATATGTATTATTTGCGGCAAAACTCTTGATTGATTGGTGTTTTTCGATTGCGTCCAACATAGACCCCCTGAATCGGCTTTATTCTGAAATGGTCATTGCGTCCGGTTTGGTCGGAACAGCAGTAACAGATCGAAGCGGTCGATATTGTGCAGTAAACAGCGTGATATATCAATCGTTTGCCGATATGTATGATAAATGTGTGTGAGATGTGAACCAAGTGATGGCTGGAGTTGGAGCGATCGTGCGCCCGTTGAGAGTGAGGCTCCGCTTCGAGCGCCGGTTTAGAGGTTTTCTTGCGTTTTGCGGAGGCATTAGGAATTGCCCTGTAGACTAACGGCTTCGCTGATCGAGCATCGAATAGTCGAGTTGGACCAACGTCGTCGTCGGTGGCTTCTCGTCCCTTTTTCAACCGCCTTGCTTGGAAACATCGCTGATGCATGTCGTGGTAACGGGCGCGAATGGCTTCGTGGGCCGCGCCCTATGCCGTACCCTAGTCGAAAACGGACACCGCGTAACCGGTATCGTTCGCCGGGCCGGCACGGCACCGGCTGGCGTCGTGGAATGGGTTCATGGCACGCCAGAATTCGCCGATATCGACATGCACTGGCCGGCGCCGTCCGGCGATGTCGACTGTGTCGTGCATCTTGCCGCGCGCGTGCACGTCATGAATGAAACGGAGAGCGACGAGACGCAGCGAGCCTTCAATGCGACCAACGTCGAAGGCACCCTGCGCGTCGCGCGCGCCGCGCAGCGCCATGGCGTGGGGCGTTTCATCTACGTGAGCAGCATCAAGGCAATCGCGGGGAGCGGGGGCACGCGCGAACCGCTGCGGGAAGACGCGCTCGCGCAACCCGACGACGCCTACGGCCGCTCGAAGCTTGCCGCGGAACGATCACTGGCCGATCTGCGCACGGATACGGGGCTCGATGTCGTCATCGTACGGCCACCGCTCGTCTATGGCCCGGACGTCGGCGCCAACTTCCGCAAGATGCTCGATACCGTCTGGCGCGGGACGCCGTTGCCGTTGGGCGCCGTGGATGCCCAGCGCAGCCTGCTGTTCGTCGACAATCTGGCCGATGCGCTCATGCATTGCGCATCCGACGCACGCTCAGCAAACGGTTGTTTTCATCTGGCAGACGATGTTGCGCCTTCCGTCGCGGACCTGCTGCGTGCCATTGGCAGGCATCTCGGCCGCCCGGCACGGCTCATACCGGTGCCCGTGTCACTACTCAAACTCGCCGGCAGGCTCACGGGAAGAACCGCGCAGATCGAGCGTCTCACCGAAAGTCTGGTTCTCGATGCATCCGGGATCCGGCGACAGTTGTCGGGCTGGCATCCGCCGTACACGCTGGACGAGGGGCTGCGCGCGACGGCCGACTGGTATCGCGCATGTCGCAAGGAGCAGGGGCGCGCATGAGGGAGGCTTTTGACGTATTCGGAACATCCGGTTCGACTGTGCTGCTCATTGCCGCGGTATCGGCTCTGGCGAGTTTTCTGATCCTGCGGGGCTTGCTTTCGACCGGTCTCGCCTGGCGTATCGCGACGGATGTGCCGAATCATCGCTCGCTTCACGTCAAGCCGATTCCGCGCGTGGGCGGTTGGGGGATCGTACCGGTCGGCCTCGCGGCGCTCTTATGGCACGCATCGCAGATGTGGTTGATCGCGGCGGGAGCGGTGGCGCTCGCCTTGGTGTCGCAGATCGACGATCGTCGCGATTTGCCCGCGCGCATCCGGTTTGCCGTCCATTTCGCGGCAGTGGTCGCGCTGGTAGTCATCTGGCCGGCGGACGCACCTTGGTGGCTGCTCGCAGGCATCGGCTTCCTGATGCTCTGGCTGATCAACCTGTACAACTTCATGGACGGCGCCGATGGCCTCGCGGGCGGCATGGCACTGTTTGGTTTCGGGGCCTATGCGGCGGCGGCGCTGGCTACAGGGCATCCTTCGTTGGCGTTGGCGCAGACCGGCGCCGCCCTCGCCGGGGCATCACTCGGCTTCCTGTTCCTCAATTTTCACCCGGCGAAATTGTTCCTGGGTGACGCCGGCTCGATCACGCTCGGCTTTCTGGCGGGCGCACTCGGCTACTGGGGCTGGCGCGGCGCCGTCTGGCCGCTCTGGTTTCCAGCCTTGATTTTTTCCCCGTTTATTGCGGATGCGTCGATTACATTGCTGAGGCGCGTCTGTCGTGGGGAAAGATTCTGGCAAGCGCATCGGGAGCACTACTATCAACGCATGGTGCGCTCGGGTATCGGTCACAGTCGCACCGCAATCTACTGGTATGCCGTGATGTTCGCGGGTGTCATCGTCGCGTTATGGGCGCTGGGGCGGCCAATGTGGCAGCAATGGCTGATTTTTGCGGCGTGGTACGGCGTTCTGGGGTGCTGTGCCGTCGTCATCGATAGGCGTTGGCGAAGCTTTCAGAATTCTAACGAGAGATAGCCGAGCTTTGCGGTTGATTCTTCCCTTTAAATGCTGACGCATCTGTAACACGGCTGAGACGTTTGTTTCTTCAGGGAAATTCCTGCCGCGCGGCACAAGCATTAAGATCAGCGCGCGGTGCGCTCCGATCGTTTGGTACCCCGTCAGGCTTGCAGGCATAATAACTGCTGCGGCGCCGCGGCATGGAGCGGGTCCCTGTGGCAGCAATGGCCAAGTTTAGGTGCGTGGTATGGAGATTTGCCTCCCGGGAGATCGTCATCGATCTTCATAGGGAAGGCTCCCCAGAATCCGACGCGAAATAATTTCGAGGTTTGCCGCCAATGTTGCGATCCAAGGCATCTTGGTTGTCGTTCGGTGTTTTCTTCTTTGACATGCTAGCCGCAGTGGCGGCGTGGCTCGTCGCGTACGTCGTCCGCTTCAACGGTGAAATACCGGTTGCCTTTTTTAAGGGCGCATGCGTTGCGCTCCTCTGGGTCCTTCCCGTCTACGGCGCGATGTTTCGCACCTTCGGCTTGTATCGTGGCTTGTGGGTCTTCGCGAGCCTGCCCGACCTGATGCGCATCGCCAAGGCGATCGTGGTCGGTGCGCTCGTCGTCATGATTGGCGCGGTCATGTTTCAGCCGAAGCCGATCATTCCGCGCTCGGTTCTCCTGCTTACGCCGATGCTGCTGTTCCTCGCAATGGGCGGTGCGCGAGCGATCTACCGGGCCAGTAAAGAGTTCTACCTGTACGGCGGCCTTGTCGGTCGCGGCAAGCCCGTGCTGATTCTCGGCGCAGGGGGCGCGGGCGCGAGCCTCGCGCGTGAGTTGTCGCGCTCGGGTGAATGGCGCCTGGTTGGTCTGCTCGACGACGACGTCGCGAAGCGGGGCCGCGAGATCTATGGCTACAAGGTCCTCGGCACGATCGACGAGATCGCGCACTGGACGGAGACGCTCAAGGTCGAGCATGTGATCATCGCGATCCCGTCCGCGCCGATGGAGACGCAGCGACGCCTCGCTACGCTCTGCGTGCGCCTTGGCGTCAAGGCGATGGTCTTGCCTTCGCTCACGGCCCTGATGCCTAGTCAGGGTTTTCTTTCCCAGATTCGCCAGATCGACCTGGAAGACCTTCTTGGCCGCGAAGCGGTCAACATCGACACCGCCCACGTCGAGGCGCTGCTGCGAGACCGCGTGGTGATGGTCACGGGTGCGGGTGGCTCGATTGGCTCCGAACTCTGCCGCCAGATCCTGAAGTTCCAGCCTGCGCAACTCATTGCATTCGACTTGTCCGAATACGCGATCTACCGCCTCACGGAGGAGATCCGCGAGCGCTTTCCCGAGCAGGCCATGATCTCGTTCATCGGCGATGCGAAGGACTCGTTGCTGCTAGACCACGTCATGTCGCGTTACGCCCCGCATATCGTCTTCCATGCGGCGGCATACAAGCATGTGCCGCTGATGGAGGAGCTTAATGCATGGCAGGCATTGCGCAACAACGTGCTTGGCACATACCGTGTCGCGACCGCGGCGATTCGCAACAACGTGCGCCATTTCGTGCTGATTTCGACTGACAAGGCCGTGAACCCGACCAACGTCATGGGCGCGAGCAAGCGCCTCGCGGAGATGGCGTGCCAGGCGCTGCAGCAGACGAGCGAGCGCACACAGTTCGAGACCGTGCGCTTCGGAAACGTACTGGGTAGCGCGGGAAGTGTCATCCCGAAGTTTCAGCAGCAGATTGCGAGGGGCGGTCCCGTGACCGTCACGCATCCGGAAATAACCCGCTTTTTCATGACGATTCCCGAGGCGGCGCAGCTCGTGCTTCAGGCATCAAGCATGGGGCAGGGCGGCGAGATCTTCATTCTCGATATGGGCAAGCCCGTCAAGATCGTCGATCTGGCGCGTGACCTGATCCGTCTTTATGGCTTTGCTGAAGATCAGATCCGTATCGAGTTCAGTGGCTTGCGTCCCGGCGAGAAACTCTATGAGGAGTTGCTGGCCGATGACGAAATGACCGCGCGTACGGCGCACCCTAAGCTGCGCATCGCGCGGGCGCGCGAGGTGCCGGTCAATCTGCTGGACGAACTGTTGCCGTGGCTGATGCAGCACCGTGTTCCAGGCGACGACGAAGTGCGCCGCGATCTTCGCCGCTGGGTACCCGAGTACCAACCGTCGAGCGTGTCGAAGCTCCAAAGTGTGGGTGGAACGTCGGTGAGAGCCACTGGCTGATTGCGGGAGCGAAGCGGCCAGCGCGCCTCGCGATAAATTGGTTATTTTCCGCCAATGCCCGCGCGAATATTCGCGACCTTGTGCGATCGTTCTCTGACGCGGCGAATATCAAAATGGCGGTCACGCACCAAGAAATCAACGATATGGTCAACACAAGTTTCGACCGTATTATCTTGCGTGTGCAGAGTGATATCTGGGTGAGCCGGCGGGTGATAGGGTGAGGCGATACCGGTGAACTGTGCGATCTCACCGCGGCGGGCACGTTGATATAGCCCTTTGGGGTCGCGTTTCTCGCAAACTTCGAGCGGAGTGTCGACAAATACTTCGACAAACGCAGATTCGCCGACAATGCGCCGTGCATTTTCCCGGTGCTCGGGCTCGGGAGAAATGGTCGCCGTAACGGCTATAAACCCCTCATTGCAAAACAGCGCCGCCACGTGGGCCACGCGCCTGAGATTTTCCGTGCGCTCGACGTCACTAAAACCAAGATCTGAATTGAGGCCCGTACGCAGCACGTCGCCGTCGAGCATCGTTGCTCGAAGGGCAAACGTTTGCAGTCGACTGACCAACGCGCGCGCGACGGTCGACTTGCCCGCTCCGGACATGCCGGTGAGCCAGATGACAACCCCAGCTGACGTTGCTGTATTCACTTCTTACCGCCTCGATCAACGTAAACCTGATTCGCATTCTAACGTTTCGAAGCAGTTTGTGTAACGCGGATGTAATAAATCGCAACAAATTTGCAGGCTTGTAATCTTGCGTAACGGCGGCAAATGCGGCGAACACCATGGTGACGCTCGCCGGCAGTTATCTGATTGCAGAAAAGGTGCTCTTAATTACCCGCAAGGGATTGCGGCATTACAGATGGTGCGTAGTCGGCGACACTAGCTAAGTATGTCGTAACACGCTTCCCAATTCGCCGAGCGATGCGCTCGACCTTTGCATGCCGTATGAGCGATAGAGTTGTTGGTATGAGCGATAGAGTTGTTGATCAGCGATAGCCGATTCGGAAACGAGTTCGGGCGCGCACTTGAGCAAATATTGATGATCGGCTAGCACCATAACAACGAATTGGTCTCCAGATTCTCGTTGCCGTAGATAGAAGCGATAGGCAGTGCTGGCAAGACGACTGGTCTACGTTGCTGCAGGCAACTCACGCCAACAGGCCGAAAATTGGCGATTGGGCGGCGCGGCGTCGCCGTTTTCGGCGAGATTCGCCCCGATAGGGTGCCTGCTTGCCTGCCCTTGTCTCAGGCCGACTTTCACCGAGGCTAATATCGATGAAATCTCAGTCGAAAATATCGGCGATGAAGTCGTGGGCTATTGCGAAGCACGAAATCGCCCAAAACCGAACGAATAAAAGAATCCCCTACAACCGCTCGGATTTACCATCCGACCGTTCCGTAATCGCCGCGAGGACGGCCAGCATGGTCGCGTAGAAAGACACCGTGCTCTTCAGGTCGAACGTCTCTACAGTCAGCCCAAAAACGAAAAACATCAGGACGAAGGACAGTCCCATGAGCGCTGTGCGCCGCGTTGTCCTCGATCCGGACTTGAGCTTCGCCGCGAAAAATATCGCGGGCATGACGTAGATCGCCAGCAGCGCAAGACCGCCCACAATGCCGTAGTTGGCCATGTAGGCTAGCAACTGGTTATGCACTTCACCTTCGCCGAATGCGGCCGCCTTCGGGGTGAGCGCGCCTTGCTTGGCCATCGAGGTCATCTTGTCGCGGAACCCATCGCCACCGAGGCCCAGCACCGGGTGTTCGGCGATCAGTGTGGAAGCTGCCTCGTAGAGTTGCAGGCGTATGCCAACCGACGTGTCGCGGTGGCCCTGCGTGTACTGCGCGAGGTCGGATGATACGTCGCCGACGCGCTGGCGTACCGTCCCCGACAGCCCGTACACCATCCCGAGCAGCAGCGCGACAGTTACCGGCATCAGTACCTTCCAGTGAAGCGGCTTGCCGCGGCCGAGTTCCCATACGATCAGTACGGCAACGAGAGGGATCGCAGCCCAGCCACCACGCGAGCCCGACAGCAGCGAAGCGGCAAGGCCTGCAAAGAGGCCTGCGAACTTGAGCGCACGCAGGAACGTCGAATCCTTGCGCCACCAGTTCAGCGCAATCGCCGACAGCACGCCGAGCGCGACCGCGAGATCGCCGAAATGGATCGGATTCAGGAACGCGCTGCCGATGCGTCCGTCGCCCCAATCGCGCGGCATGATGACGGCAATCACGAGCGAGGAGAGCGCCCCCAGCGTAAAGGAGAGGTCCGCCCAGGCGAAGGTCCGCAGCGGCGCACGGCGCAGGGCGAGGAAGATCGGGACTGCAAGTAGGAACCGCGAGGGCGAATCCCAGGTGCGGAGCAATGGATGGTCGTGCGAGAGCGTGCTGAGCGCCACGGCGGCAACAGGGGCGCACAGTGCAATGCACAACGCCAGCCCGAGACGGTCGGGACGCGCGTAGCCATACGGCGCGCCAGCCGGCCGCCAGCACAACGCCGCTAGGGCTATGACACCCGCGCCGATCGATACGGCGCTTGAGGCGCCCTGCACGAGCATTGCAATAGAGGGAAAGCCGAGCAGGAAAGCCGCGGTCAGCCAGTCGCCGGGCTCGGTGCGTCGGGAGTCAATCGTCACTGCTGTCTGCATCGCTACACTGCTCTTGTCGATAAGGGCGGGACTGACTACGTCTCCCGCATTACGTCCCCAATTCGCACCCTCTCGGTTACGAAGTATGACGGGAAATCTGCCATTGTACGCACACATTCTCCCCGCTCGCGTTTTCCCCAAAAAATGCGCACGTCAGGACGGATAGCGTGCTCAAAATAAGGGAGCGAATGCCCGTCGAGCTTGACATAAGCCTGCGCGCGCTCCAGGATCGCACCTCCCGAGAGCAAGCTGCCAAGAATAAATAATATGCGGACGCGGGAAGGCTCAAGCGCTCCGAATGCGATTGCACGCCGCGCGGGCAAGGTGAGCAATCAGAATTTCGCAAGGCACTTCGATTCGCCCATGGGGCAAAAGAGCGCCGATGTGGAACCTGCGCGCCGCATTTTGAATCTCGGATTAATCGATGTTTCAAAACCGCTCGCGAAGAACCTGCGCATGGCATCATTCGCATACTTGAGGGAAAGAACATCGTGAAATCAGCAATCATTACTGGCATTACCGGCCAGGACGGCGCCTATCTGGCGGAGCAGCTTCTCGAGAAGGGCTATATCGTCTACGGCACTTACCGCCGGACGAGTTCCGTCAACTTTTGGCGTCTCGAAGAGCTTGGCGTCGCGCATCATCAAAATCTGCGCCTCGTCGAGCACGATCTGCTGGATGCGGGCAGCTGCATTCGCCTGATGGAGCGTGCGCAGCCCGACGAGGTGTACAACCTCGCCGCGCAAAGCTTCGTTGGCGTGTCGTTTGAGCAGCCGGCGCTCACCGCGCAGGTGACCGGAGTCGGCGCACTGAATCTCCTCGAGGCGCTGCGCATCATCAATCCGAAGGCGCGTTTCTATCAAGCCAGCACGTCGGAGATGTTCGGCAAAGTGCAGGCTATTCCTCAGACGGAATCGACGCCCTTCTACCCGCGCAGCCCGTACGGCGTCGCCAAGCTCTACGCGCACTGGATCACGGTGAACTACCGTGAAAGCTACGGTATGTTTGCGTCGAGCGGCATTCTCTTCAATCACGAGTCGCCGCTGCGCGGCCGCGAGTTCGTGACGCGCAAGATCACCGATTCGCTCGCGAAAATCAGCCTCGGCCAGCTCGACGTGCTCGAGCTCGGCAACCTCGACGCACAGCGCGACTGGGGCTACGCGAAGGAATACGTGGAAGGGATGTGGCGCATGTTGCAGGCCGATCAGCCCGATACTTATGTGCTCGCAACCAATCGCACGGTGAGCGTGCGCGATTTCGTCAACGCGGCGGCGAAGTGCCTTGGCATCGAAATCGAATGGCAAGGCACCGCGGAAAACGAAATTGGACGCGATGGCAAGAGCGGCAAGACGATCGTGCGCGTAAATCCCGCGTTCTATCGTCCGGCCGAAGTCGACCTGCTCATCGGCGATGCACAAAAGGCCCACGACGAGTTAGGCTGGGCGCCGAAAACATCACTTGAAACACTGTGCCAGATGATGGTCGAAGCGGATATCGCGCGTAACAAGAAGGGGACGTCGTTCTGATGGCTTCAGTGCTGATTACAGGAGCTGAGGGCTTCACGGGGCGTTATGTTGCTCAGGCACTGCGCGAGCGCGGCCATCAGATTTCGAGTCTCGTGCGGTGCTGTGATGAGCCCAAACCTGACGTGTACGCGTGCGATCTTCAGGATCGCGCCGGGCTCGCAGAGGTGGTGGCACGTGTGCGTCCGGACTGGGTCGTGCATCTGGCCGCGATCTCGTTCGTCGGGCACGGCAATCCGGGGGAAATTTACGCGACCAACGTCGTAGGATCGCGCAATCTGCTCGAGGCGCTCGCCGCGGCTGAAAAGAAACCTTCGGCGGTGCTGCTTGCAAGCAGCGCGAACATTTATGGCGCGGGCCCGCTGGGCCTGCCGATCCCGGAGACGGCGCCGTATCATCCTGCGAACGACTACGCCGTGAGCAAGGTCGCGCTCGAATACATGGCGCAACTCTGGACGGACCGGTTGCCGATCATCACGGTGCGCCCGTTCAATTGCATCGGTGTTGGCCAATCGCCGAGCTTTCTCGTCGCGAAGATGGCGGATCACTTCCGTCGGCGTGCGCCGGTCATCGAGCTGGGCAATCGCGACGTGGCTCGCGACTTCTCCGATGTGCGCTGGGTGGCCGACGTGTATTGCAGGCTGCTCGAAAAGGCGCCAGTCGGCGAGGTGTTCAACGTGTGTTCGGGCCATGCGGTCACGCTTACGCACGTGCTGCAGACAATGTCCACGATCACCGGCCACGATATCGAAGCGCGGACCAATCCCGACTTTGTGCGTGAGCACGAGGTGAAATCGCAGTGTGGCGACAACCGCAAGCTGTTGAGCGCCATCGGCCAGCTCGATGCGCCGACACTCTACGACACCTTGCAGTGGATGTTGTCCGATAGCGTCGCCGCCTGATGGTGGCGGGCAGTGTGCGTTCTGCCTGTTACCGATACATCGCGCCGAGGGACTGCGCTCGTGTCATTCTTTGCAGCTGCGCCTGCCCAACAAACCAGCGCGGCTGCATTCAGCCTTACTCAAACCCGCGCGGATTCTTCTCCTGCCAGCGCCAGTGGTCCACGCACATGCGCTCGATCCCGAACTCCGCTTTCCAGCCGATGACGTTTTCCGCCGCGACCGGATTCGCATAGCATTCGGCGATGTCGCCGGGCCGGCGCGCCACGATCTCATAGGGCACAGGGCGCCCTGAGGCCTGTTCAAACGCCTTCACGACTTCCAGCACGCTGTAACCGCGCCCAGTGCCGAGATTCACGACCAGGCCTTCGCTACGCGCGGCAAGTGCATCGAGCGCCTTGAGGTGGCCCTTCGCGAGATCGACCACGTGAATATAGTCGCGCACGCCCGTACCGTCCGGGGTCGGATAGTCGCCGCCGAACACGCGCAGCTTTTCGAGCTTGCCCACCGCCACTTGCGCGACATAAGGCATGAGGTTGTTCGGAATGCCGGCCGGGTCCTCGCCGATCAGCCCGCTTTCATGCGCGCCCACCGGATTGAAATAGCGCAGCACGGCGATGCGCCATTCCGGATCCGAGATCGAGACGTCGCGCAGGATCTGCTCGGCGATGAGCTTCGACTGGCCGTAGGGATTCGTTGCCGAGAGCGGAAACGTTTCGTCGATCGGCGAGCGTTCGGGCATGCCGTACACCGTGGCCGAAGAGCTGAACACGAACTGCTTCACGCCGTGCTGGCGCATCACGTCGAGCACCACGAGCAGCCCGTCGACGTTGTTGCGGTAATACTCGATCGGCTTCGCCACCGATTCGCCCACGGCCTTGAGCGCCGCGAAATGAATCACGCCGGTGATGCGATGCGCTTCAAAAACGCGCGTAACGGCGGCCGCGTCGCGCACGTCGGCTTCGTAGAACGCCACGGGCTTGCCGGTGATCTGCTCGACGCGCCTGAGCGAATCGCTGCTGCTGTTCACGAGATTGTCGATGGCGACCACCTCATAGCCGCCATTGAGCAGCTCGACGCAGGTATGCGAGCCGATGTAACCCGCGCCGCCGGTGACGAGGATGGTGCCCTTTGAGTTCGTCGCAGTCATGCCGTGTTCGTTCCCGTGAAATCCAGACTCGATCAAAAAGTCGACCCGGTGATTTCCCGGATCAGTTCCCGGTAGCGTTGTACCACAACGCGCTCATCGAATTCTTTCTCGATTTTTTTTCGGCCGCGCCCGGCCATGGCAGCGCGCGCCGGTCCGTCGAGGTGCAGCATCTGCGCGAGGCTGGCGGCGAGCGAAGCGGCGTCGCGCGCTTCGCACAGCAGGCCGTTCACGCCATCGGCAACCACTTCGCGGCAGCCGGGCACGTTGGTGGCCACGATCGGGCGGCCCATCGCGCTCGCTTCCATCAGCGTGCGCGGCACGCCCTCGCGGTACGAGGGCAGCACGATGCAGTCCGCATCGGCGATAAAGGGGCGCACATCGGCCGTTTCGCCCAGATATTCAATTACGCCTTCGCGTTCCCACGCCGCGACTTCTTCGCGCGAGATCGCGCTCGGGTTGTCCACGCCCACCGGGCCGAGCAGCCGGAAACGCGCGTGCGGATAGCGCGCGCGCAGCGAGCGCGCGGCCTCGACGTACTCGGCCACGCCCTTGTCCCAAAGCAGCCGGCCAATCAAAACGAAAGCAAACTCCGCGCGCTCCGGCAGCGGCGTGAAGGGGAAATCGTCGAGATCGACGCCTTCGCCGTGCAGCAGCCTCGCGCGTTCGGGATGCGCGAGCAGATTGCCATCCTTGAAAGCGGCCTCGTCGTCGCGATTGAGGAACCACACTTCGCGAGGGAAGCGGAACGCGAAACGATATAAGCGCTTGGCGACCTGCGCGGCGCGGCTCTTCTGGATGAACACGTAACCGAGGCCCGTCGTGACCGCCACCGAAGGCGTGCGCGCGAGCCAGGCGGCAATCGATCCGTAGATGTTCGGCTTGATCGTGTAGTGGAACACGACGCACGGCTTCAGCGCGCGATAGTGGCGATAGAGCGCGAGGAGCGTGCGCAGGTCGTCGAGCGGATTCGTGCCCTTCGAGGCGACCGGCAGTTCGACACAGTGGCAGCCCATGGCGGTGAGCGGCTCGAAGGTGCGGTCGCGCGGCGCGATCACGGTGACTTGCGCGCCCGCCTGCGTGAGCTCGCGCAGCAAGCCGCGCCTATAGGTATAGATCGCCCACGCAGTATTGCAGACGAGGGCGACGTGCAGCGGATGCCGATGCGCGGCGGACTGGGGCGCGCTGGCGGTGGCGGTTCGAGCAGGCGAAGAGTTCACGAAAGCGGGGGCGTCGTTGGCAGGCGATGGCGGCAGCGGCCGGGGCGCACATTTTAGCCGACGGGCGCCGGGACCCGCCCGACCGAAGCGGCGCGCGCAGGTCGCGCGCTGCAAGCTAGTACGAAGATTCGCTGCGCCTCGCGCGCCATTGGGCTACACTGCGCGCGCCGCGCATGTTTCCAGCCTCGCCTTGCCTTTAGCCATGCTTCGTTCCCTTGCCGCCCTCCTGATCTTCCAGTGTCTCGGCGAGAGCGTGTCCTACGTGTTCTCGCTGCCCGTGCCCGGTCCCGTGATCGGCATGCTGCTCCTGTTCGCCTTCGCGTTGATGCGGCCCGCCACCGCCGAGGCCATCGAGCCGACTGCGCTCGAATTGCTGCGACATCTCTCGCTGCTCTTCATTCCGGCGGGCGTGGGCATCATGGTGTCCGCGCAGGCCGCGCGCGGCGAGGCGCTCGCCGTGATCGCGAGCCTCGTCGTGAGCACGACGCTCGGCATTGCAGTGACGGCGCTCGTCACGCGCGCGCTGTTGCGTCGCCAGCGGCGCAACCCAACGGCCGGAGAGGGCGCGTCGTGAATAGCCACCTGCCGATTACGAAGCTCGACGCGATCTGGGTCTATCTCGCCGCCACGCCGCTGCTCGGCTTGACGGTGACGCTCGTCGCCTATCTCATCGCCATCAATATCTACGCGCGGGCCAAGCACAATCCGCTTGCGAACCCGGTGTTGATTGCCGTGGCGCTCGTCGTCGCGGCGCTCAAGATCACGGATACGCCGTACCGCACGTATTTCGAGGGCGCCCAGTTCGTGCACTTCCTGCTCGGTCCCGCCACGGTCGCGCTCGCGCTGCCGCTCTATCGCCAATGGGACGAGCTAAAGCGCGGCGCGCTGCCTTTGCTCGGGGGGCTCGTAGCGGGCTCACTCACGGCGATCGTCTCAGCGGTATGCGTCGCCAAGCTCTTCGGCGCCTCGCATCAGACTATCGCTTCGCTCGCGCCGAAGTCCGTCACCACACCGATCGCCATGGCCGTTGCCGACAAGATCGGCGGTATCCCTTCGCTCACTGCCGTGCTCGTGATCTCGACGGGCGTGTTCGGCGCGGTGACCGCGCGCTGGATTCTCAATGTGATTCGTGTGCGTGAAACAGAAGTGCGTGGCTTCGCGATCGGCGTCGCGTCGCATGGCATCGGCACCGCGCGCGCGTTTCAGGTGAGCGAGGAGATGGGCGCGTTTTCGGGGCTCGGCATGGGCCTGAACGGTGTGTTTACCGCGTTCGTCGTGCCGGTGCTGTTGCCCGAGCTGCTGCGCTGGATCTAGGCTGAGCCGCGCGCGAACAGCGCGCGCTTCACCTTGCGCAAGGTGCGATAGGGCGATTTCGCAAGGCCTGCCCAGTCGCACCGGTTTATCACGTTCAGATTGGGATTCACTGTCCGCGTCGTACGCAGATTCCTACTGAAGTAGCCGCATATTTGCCGAGGCGCAATTTCACGTGGGGGATGCCAGAATACGGAGGGACATCAACATGAAAATCGAGCGGATGTGAATACGGTGCAAGCGAAAAAGGCTGCACGTCGTGCCCTCTTGCACGAAGGCGACGCACAAGCTCCTCCATATCGCGCCGACGATACAGGACCGTGGGACCGCTTTCTACCGTCTCATCTTCCGAAGAAAGATTGAACTCTGTCGTATGGACCGCAATACCTCCCGGTTTCAATGTCTTTTCGACACTGTTGATGACAAATTGCATACCAGCCTCGAGACTTCCGAGATGCTCGAAGCAGCAAGATGACCACGTAAAATCAAAACCAGTCAGATCATCCGGTATTTCGTTCATGTCGCAGAACCGATGTGATACTTTTTCATCGAAGATGTCGTTGCTGACGATTGACGGATACCTAAGATCGTCCAGCGCCGAAGAGTGTTGACCGGTAGTCGACCAACCGCTCGCCACAGCGATCTCCGGCGGTGCATCAGTTGCGAGTACGCTGCATCCCTTCTTCGCAAAGAGCGCGGGAAGTCTTTCAAGGCCAATTCCGAAGCCAAGGCCGCGACTTCCTTCTATCAGGACTCCAGCCTCCTCGAGATGATGAATGACGTACACCCACTCCCACGTCTTGCGGTGATACGTGAAATGGTGGTGAATATCACTGAGGATTTCCGCATACCGTGGATGCAGCATGTCGACTACGCTGCACGTCGAATGAAGCATGAACGGATCTGAACTGCTCAGTATCGGACTAGGTGGGAGGTAGATTCGCTCGCGATTGAGTTCCGCATTTCTCTTTTCAAAGTGCTCGGGAAGTGATTGGACGAAGTCCTGCAACTCGTTGAGCCTTTGCCCAAGGTTCCGGAGGTCCGGCGTCAGTTCCTTACGACATTTGTCGATCTGCAAGGCCATTGCATGATGCAATTCCTCCGTTGCAGCTCTTTGTGTCGCGAATTGCCGCTCGATTTCGCCGTCGATCCTGAATTTGAGTCTGTTCCAAACCGGGCGACCGAGCGCCTTCAATGTCTGCTTAAGCACAAAGAGTTCCTAGGAAATAGTACGCGATCGGTGGAGCGACCTATGGTACACCAGACCCGTGTCACGGATACGCGGTGCATGAGTAAGGCCGGCTTGTTGATTTCGGGTGGAGCGTTCCTGGAAACGATACAGCACATGCACTATATGCGATTGGCATATTCTTCCGTTGCATAACACATCCTTACACCCGCATGAGGTTGAGCCGATATACTCACTGAGACGCTGATGAGTGACCTTCACAAACAGAATGTTCGGAGAAACAGATGGGTTTGTTGGGCAGAATCACGCCGTTCAGGCAAATATCGCGCGCGTACGGGGCACTACTTACTGCGAATCATTCTCTCGCAGTGCTAGCCCAGAGACATTCAGCGCTGGGAGAACTGGCGCAACATTTGGCTGCCGTTGCTCAAAAGCTGGATAACCTTACGAGCGAAGTCGAGCGCCTTAATGCTTCCGGCGTTTCCCTGCCTCAACCTCCGTCGAAGGTGCAAGCACGTTACGATTTCAACGATGTTCTGCACGAGGGCCGCAGCGCACTGATGCGGGAGATGCCCCCAAATGCGGAACGCGTGGTTAGCGCAGGTTGCTCCGGGCGCTTGTATTTCGAATGGATCGAGAAAACATACGGCTACATCCCGGAGCACATCGGCATCGAATACTACCTGCCAAAACCCCACCTGCTTCCTGACAACGTTACATGGATCGCGAACACTGCGGGAAACATGGAGGCAATCGCAGATCAAACGTGCGATCTGCTGATATCTGGCCAAAACATAGAACACCTCTGGCCAGAGGATGTTGTTGGTTTCCTGATGGAATCGGCTCGTGTCCTGAGGGCGGGCAGCACACTATGCGTGGACTCTCCCAACCGCGCGTTGACGGCACGTTTAAACTGGACTCATCCAGAGCATACGATTGAGCTGACTGTTCCCGAGATCCGCCATCTTCTTGAGCTAGCGGGGTTCGATGTCACAAAAGAGGCGGGGATTTGGCTCTGCGAGGACCCGAAGACCCGCCGTCTCTTGCCTATTGACCCGAACACGCCAGATCCAGAGTGGTCCGTGAGCGAGCGCATTTTTTCCGCCGCGAGCAAGCCCGAGCATTCCTTCCTCTGGTGGATAGAGAGCCGTCGTACTGAACGTAAGCCAGATCGGGAAGCTCTCCGCAAATTTCTCCACTCTATCTATGCGATCGCGTGGCCGGAACGCATTCAGCGACTCGTCGTGGGACCAAGCCTCGCAACTGAGCATCGAAGCGATGGAGAATGGATCTCCGTTCCACCGGGATATGACGGCGTAGTATTTTTTGGGCCGTATATGCCATTACGAAGGGGCCGACATCGAGTTACATTTGAGTTTGAACCGGATCCATCCGCTACGGCTGCTTTTGCGCGATGCGATGTCGCAACTGGTCCTGAAGGTAAAGTCATCGCAGAGCGTGAAACAATGCCCGGGCAAACGCAGACAGTTTTAGAAGTCGAAATCCAGGAACTGACGTTTGGCGCCCAATTCCGCTGTTATGCCACGGGACGTGCGGCGTTTGCGGTACGACGGCGCATCTATCTCGTCGAGACGCTAAGTGAGACGGCGACCTCGGCCATAACATTATGACTGCTGCCGTTGACTCGATTAATCAGTGAGTTATTCGACGCGCCCAAATATCGACTTCCCGCAACCGACAGCGACACTTCGACCGGAATGGTGCTGTTTTTGTGAGGCTTTTGGTGCACTCGCCTTTGGCAGGTTCCGACATGCTGTTGCACAAATTGCACGTACACTTTTCGTTGAAGTTAGAAAAGTGGGCAATAAATCAAAAACTTGTAGAAGTCTTGGCCGAACTGTCGGCGTTTAGGCGCCTAAACGCCGACAACGAATGAGGAAACTTGCGTGTCCACGAGCTTATGCCTTCCCTTGGAGCCTTACGGGCCTTAAACGATAACTGCTACGAACGAGGATCTAGAAAACCGCCGAGCGCGCAGTTCCAGCTACCACAGGAGCTTTCGCGCCGATCCGGCCACGACGCCAGCGAACTTTGGCGCCTACTATTGCCGCTTGCTTCAAATGGGAGTCTGGCCATCTCAACGTGCCTTGGCGGCGGCAAACTCCGTCTGAATGGCGTGTGCTGTGTGGCTTTGCGCAATGTTCGATAAACCAACCCGCCAATCTACCCATCATGCGCTCGTGAGTTCTGCTCGCCCGCAGTAATTGCGTGTTACGCTGCCTGCCAAGCATGAAACTGAGGAGACAGGAATGCTTGGCAGAGAAGAGTTGCTTTCAAGAATCAATCTCGAAGTGCCAAAGAATGTCGACTGGAAGGCAGGGGCCGAAAGGTATGTTGCAAGCTGCTTTGAAAAAATGGGCCGCCAAGCCATCGAGACCTATTCTGCGAACAAGCCATTCGGCCTTGTCGGTCGTGATGACCCAGCTCCTTCGATCGTCGAGTGCGTCCATTACCTGAACAATTTCGCCAACGCGTTGGCATTGCTCAAACCACGCCTCGGCTCACGGGTGCTTGACGTTGCATGTGGTGGTGGATGGGTTTCCCACTACCTGAGCAAGCTTGGCTACTGGACGTACGGCATCGATATCTCGGCCGATTTCATCGACCTTGCACGGCGACGTCTTGCTGGCGATGTTTCGGTGGGTTTGACGCTCGCGGATGCAACCTCTAGATTCCAGGTTCTCGACATCGAGACATCTCCTGTGCCCGAGCATCTGCGCGGCACGTTCGACATCATCTGGTTGGAGTCATGTCTACACCACTTCGTCGATCCGGTACGCGCGCTTGAGCATCTGACTGACGCACTGACACCTGACGGCATCATTGTCCTGATCGAGTTTGAGAACCGGAACAGCAGCATCAAGGACGAATACATGCAGGTAATGCGTGAGTTCGAAACCCTCGAGCGACCGTACGCCCGCTGGGAACTTGAGAATGCTATGGACCTCGTCGGTTTGACCGAGCGAGAGTTTATGGGCACCGTGAATGGCTGGTACTCGCCGAACGATCCGGCCACTGGCCAACTCGGGGCTGCGACAATCTCTGGTGCAAATCAGATGAACCTCGCAATCTGTTCGCGCAAGAAAGGTCGGCTCGACGGAATGTTCCCGCATCGCGCGCAGATGAGTGATGTCACAGTCAAGTTTGGCAATGGCTTCTTCCCGAACGAAAACGGGTTCCGTTGGTGCGCTCCCTACTGCGAATTGACTGTCACGCGCGACCTGCCAGAGCTTGCGCTCGAAGTCGCGAGTATGCCGCTTGACACGGACAAGACGCAGACGATTGTTGCATACGGCTCGAAGGGTGAACTGGCTCGCGTGACGTTGAGCGCAGAACGGCCTTCAATGAGTATTCAATTGAAGAATCTGACCGCCGGTGAAATGGTGAGTCTCCATTCTGCTGAAGCCTACCGACCATCGTGGTCTGGAAGTGCCGATACGCGCCTGCTTTCTTTCTATATACGGACAGGCGAATGATAGATCAAAGTTCGTTGTCGTCGCGCAGGATATAACCCACGCGACAGCTTTGTTGCTTCATAGCGGGTCCATAATACAGGCGATGTATTCCCCGTCACGAATCCAGTCTCTTATTTTCATGCCCGATCGGTCTGCCAACAATTCGGTAGATTTCCCGACGAAGAAGAAAACGTGATAATGAGAGTACTCGTATTTATATTCGAAGCAAGGGGTCGCGTGTACAAGACAGCCTGATGGCTTCAACAGATGGCGGAGGCGTTTCGTAGTGGAAATCGGATCAAATAGATGTTCGAGTACGTTATGAGATAAGATCCCATCGAACCTAAGTTGCTCAACCCGCTCCCATGTTGAAAAGACAAACTCCGAGCCGTTGTTTGCACTTGGCTCGAATCCATAAATGTTCCAGCCTTCCGACCTCAATTTGGTGATCGCTTTGGACCAGTCACCGCCAGAGCCAAAGTCAAGGTAAGTTCCATCTTTCTTCGGCGAGAGCAGATGGAATGTTCGAATAACCGATTGCGTGCTATCGCCTTCAGAATAAATGCGATAGAGATTCCGATAGTCGAGATCGACCATCTGTTCGTCTAGCGCAAGCATTTTCTGCGGCCCAAAAATGACATCGCAATTTGGGCAATGATGGCGTAGAAGGCGTCCACCGAAGAAGAGGCAGGCACTTTCGATCGGCACAAACGCGCTCCCGTCCGCAACGTGCCCGCATAGGGCGCATGTCGTTGGTTTGTCTGTTCCAGAAACCTTTTCCAACAGGTCCACGAGACGCCAATGAGCCTTCATCGCATAGCTAATGACGTCCTTTATGGAAGAGTCTTCTGGCTTCGCTTCGATTGCGGCAACGCGACGCTCGATTTCAGCAAGGTGCTGCGTAGCCACATCATAGTCGTGGATGCGCTTCGCATTCTCCCCATCGTTAGATGCGAGCTTGTTCTCAGCGATGAGCAGGCGATCAAGTGATGACGTCTTGACGACTTGATACCCCATCTTGCGAAGAATTCGGTTGACTACCCCGGCAATTCCTAAACTTGTTCCAGACGACATAGTAGAGTGCTCGTTCATTGCAAGACCCTAGAGAGAGATGTAAGCCCTCTCGAATAATGGTTGCCAGAATTTAAGCGGAACTCGCTTCCGCCTCATCGTTAATCTTGCCGCGGATTTCAGCTAGAGCGTGTTAGGCACTTTGGATATTGGGCACAGCATCCCGGGCGGGCAGTTCAAACTCCCCCACTTATGGGCGCGTAAATTCCCCCACCT